>NZ_JAYGJO010000001.1:0-420954 GCF_035013185.1 Acerihabitans sp. TG2 | reverse complement strand
GTCCGCACAACGTGAGTTCACCGACCCCTTACAGCAGATCGGCTTCGGGCTCAAAACGAGGTGAGGTTATGGGCCGTTCATCCACGATAAGGCGTTCAATCAGATGAGGCGGGATGGCGTCGTCTAACATGGGCCGCAGCTGGGCCAGGCAATCGGTAAGCCGCTGGCAAAGCGCTGGGCGCTGCGCCGGATCGTCGCAATGGAGTGAAGCGTCGGCCAGGTTTTCACAATGGCCTGCCATCACGGTGAAATCGGTGGTTGCATCGAAAGGAATGGAAAGTAATGCGTGAGTTTGAGTGGGGATTGTAGCCATAGCCATAAGGCAGCCTCCAATGAGTGACGAATTTAAAAAAAGACGCAACATCGTCTTATCGTCAGTGAGGTTAATTAGGGTTCCAATCCCAGCACCTGATTTTGCAGGTGCAGCTAAAAGATACCGTTAACGGCAATGAACCGCAAGGAATTTTTTGGCGGAGAATGACTGCAATAAAATCCAGTTAAGTAATGCTTATCACATGGTTAGCTAATAAATTATAGCCTACTTTCTCATAAACACCGCGTCCAAAACCTGTGACGTGGCTTCATCCCGCAACAATGCTGCGCGGACATCATCCCTGGAGTGCAGAGCCATTGTGCTTTGCGCCGGCGACCAATCGGGTGAGAAGCAGTTGTATGGCCGTATGATTTCACGGGCCGACGAAGTGTTCAGCCGGCATCGGGTAAACGCGACATAGATATGCCCCAGCCCTCTGGATTGAGGATGAAATTCCTACAAGGGCTCCGCCTCAGCGCCCCTGACATAAGGGGCAACCCTCAACTCGCGAGCATAAGCTTTTTAACAGCGAATAAAAATAGTGCTTATTGCAGGGTCATCAGACTATCCAACTCTTGATCAGTCAGCCCGGTGGAGTGCTTAACTATCGAGCGCTCAATACCGCAGGTGATCAATTGGCGGGCTATTTTCACCGCAGCGTTTTTTTCACCTTTTTGTTCGCCTTTTTGTTCACCTATTTGTTCACCTCTTTGCTCGCCAATCAGGATACCTTCCTGAATACCCTCTTGCTTGCCCTGCTGTATACCCTTTTGCATGCCCTGCTGCCGTAGTTGCTCAGCTATGGTCATAACATCCTCCCGATAATCAGTGGTATTCTGGTCAATATTATGCAGAAATTGTTCTGCATCCGAGGTGGTTCCACACTCTGCGATATAAAACATCAAGCTGCGAAACTGCGCATGTGGCAGCACCCATTGGCTTATCAGCCGGGCGATATCGTTGCTTAGCTCCAGCATGTCACGGGTTCGGATGTGCTTTTGAATCAGCTCCAGAACCGCCACTCGCCGATGGGTCATGATCTCATCATCCGGCATAGTGGTGATGTCAATCAGTGGGAACGGTCGTGTGTAAACCGATTTTGCCAGTTCAGGGTCGGCAAAGCAATCCAGCCAATAAGTAGTATAGGGGTAAGGTGAGGTGCGTCCATGGTAAAACAGCAGCGGTATCACCACCGGCAACTGCTTATGCCCTTGGTCGAGATGTTGCTGCATGGCCTCAAGGCAATAACCCAGCATCCGGAAAGGCATCTTCTTTTCAGGGCGAGATTGATGCTCTATGACCGTATAAATGTAACCTGGCCCGCCTGTTGTTTTTACAGAATACAACATATCAGAGTAGCGGCTGCGCAGATTGTTTTTGATAAAGGTGCTGGGTTCCATGGCTAAGGTGCTCAAATCGCAGCGCTGGCGTAATGGGGTGGGCAGATGGATATCAAGGAAATCCCGCGCCACATTGATATCCCCGAGAAATTTTTTGAACAGCGCATCGTGATGTGACGATAATTTTGTCATAACGCCTCCCTGGCAAATTGGGATGGCATACTATCGCATCAGGGAAACGTGGATCTATAGTCGAAACCGTAACTACTGCACTGTTTTAACCAATAAATCATAAAATGGAATGCGGTACGCAGAGTGACTTTATTTCCGTCAAAGGGTATGGAAAAGCCCAACATCCAATATATGTTGGACCACATCGGCGAAGCGGACGCCCAAGAGAAACTCGACGCATGTTGCCCTGGAATGAGGACTTGGCCCCTTATTCAAAAATGTGCCGCACTATGGATAGAGGTAGTACGTCGATTTAACGGTGTTTACCGTATACATGAGTTGATAGTGAACATAACTGTTTGATTTCAAATTTTAAACAGCACGGGTAAGTAACTCAGGCAGTCACCGTCTACTATTTGACAATATAAGCCTTTATTCATATAAATATATAAGTAAAGGCTTATATGGAAAGCGTGTAGTGTGGGAAGTTAACCTTACGGAAACATTTAAGGAGTGGCTGCTAGCTCAGGAAAAAGGCCTCAAAAAACGTATCGCTGCCAGCCTTCTTAACCTGCAGCAGTACGGCCCGAGTCTTCCAAGACCCTACGCGGATACAGTCAAGGGCTCTCAGTATCCCAACATGAAGGAGCTCAGGGTACAGCATGCAGGTCATCCGGTTCGCGCCTTCTACGTGTTTGATCCAGAACGCAGGGCCATCGTGCTTTGCACCGACGACAAATCGTATGAGAGGCAGTTGTATAACCGTATGATTTCACGGGCCGACGAGGTGTTCAGCCGGCATCTGGACGACATGAAGAGGAAAGATAAATGACTGACCTGAATGACTTCCTGACAACTGAGTTTTCAGATGTAGAACGTGCTGAAATCCAGCTTATTGCAGACGAAATGATCCTTGATACTGGCCTGCAACTGCTCCGTGAAGAGCTGACACTGTCTCAGAAAACCGTCGCCGAGGCGATGGGTGTAAAACAGCCCCGCATCACGCAGATCGAGCAAGGTGGTGCTGATCAGCGACTGATCACCATTAAGCGCTACATTGAGGCCATGGGCGGAAAACTGAGCCTGTACGTTGAAATGCCTGACGGATCCGGCGGAAGGACCATGCGAGTGTGAGCAGGGAGACCGCTCGGGCAAGTATATGCATTCCCCGCTTCGCCTTTATGCAGTCCTAACGCGACACCGCTTACAACCTCGTTCTCCTGGTGTTCGGCAAGGCATTTTACTTAAAATGCCGTCCTTGCAAGTCTTGGGTAAACACGGCATAGAGACACTCCAGCCCTCTGGATTGAGGATGAAATCCCTACAAGGGCATCGTCTCAACGACTCTGACATACGGGGTAACCCTCAACTTGCGAGCATAAGCTTTTTAAACAGCGAACAAATATGGCAATTATTGCAGACCCATCAGGCTATCCAACTCTTGATCAGTCAGCCCAGTAGAATGCTTAACGACTGAGCGCTCAATACCGCAGGTGATCAATTGGCGGGCTATTTTCACTGCGGCGTTTTTCTCACCTTTTTGTTCGCCTCGTTGTTCGCCTCTTTGTTCAGCTCTTTGTTCGCCAATCAGGATGCCTTCCTGAATACCCTTTTGCATGCCCTGCTGCCGTAGTACCTCAGCTATCTTCATCGCATCCTCCCGATAATCAGTGATCTTTTGGTCAATATTATACAAAAATTGTTCTACATCCGAGGTGGTTCCACACTCCGCGATATAAAACATCAAGCTGCGGAACTGCGCATGTGGCAGCGCCCATTGGCTTATCAGCCGGGCGATATCGTTGCTTAACTCCAGCATATCACGGGTTCGGATATGCTTTTGAATCAGCTCCAGAACCGCCACTCGCCGATGGGTCATGATCTCATCATCCGGCAGGGTGGTGAGATCAATCAGCGGGAACGCCTGAGTGTAAACCGATTTTGCCAGTTCAGGGTCGGCAAAGCAATCCAGCCAATAAGTAGTATAGGGATAAGGTGAGGTGCGTCCATGGTAAAACAGCAGCGGTATCACCACCGGCAACTGCTTATGCCCCTGGTCGAGATGTTGCTGCATGGCCTCAAGGCAATAACCCAGCATACGGAAGGGCATCTTTTTTTCAGGGCGAGATTGGTGTTCTATCACCGTATAAATGTAGCCTGGCCCACCCGTGGTCTGCACCGAATACAACATATCAGAGTAGCGGCTACGCAGATTGTTTTTAATAAAGGTGCTGGATTCCATGGCTAAGGTGCTCAAATCGCAGCGCTGGCGTAATGGGGCGGGCAGATGAATATTAAGAAAATCCCGCGCCACATTGATATCCCCGAGAAATTTTTTGAACAGCGCATCGTGATGTGACGATAATTTTGTCATCAAGCCTCCCTGGCAAATT
Source organism: Acerihabitans sp. TG2 (assembly GCF_035013185.1). Classification (NCBI taxonomy): domain Bacteria; kingdom Pseudomonadati; phylum Pseudomonadota; class Gammaproteobacteria; order Enterobacterales; family Pectobacteriaceae; genus Acerihabitans; species Acerihabitans sp. TG2. The sequence goes on along the minus strand of NZ_JAYGJO010000001.1, from coordinate 416,737 downwards.
GGGATGGCATACTATCGCATCAGGGAAACGTGGATCTATAGTCGAAACCGTAATTACGCTGTTGTTTTAACAAATAAATCATAAAATGGAATGCGGTACGCAGAGTGACTTTATTTCCCTCAAAGTGTACGGCCACGTTTTACCTCATCCCCTCAATGAGGTCACGACCGTCCACTGGATCGTGAAAATAACCAAACTTGCCGGCCAGTTCGCAAAAAACACACAGACTACTGAAAATTACCCATGCACCTACAAAAAAGTCTTTTCATGGGTGGTACGGTTAGTTATAGTTTTTGCGCTGTCGCAATATCGGCAGCCGGGCGTAGGAACCCGTGTTACTTATTGGTGACACAACACGCGCCAAGCGTGTATTTTATGTTGTGGCCTTAGTCTGCCGTTTTGTATGCAGCGGTTTTTACCGCGATGCAGTTATACAATTGTGGCTCAGGTGGGGCAGCCTTCGGGCTGGCCGGTGTTCAATAAGGCCGATATTCCTACCCCTCATAAGCGTAGGAACTCCAGTGGTAGCAATAACCGTTACTTATTGGAGGCCACTACCATGGCTATGTTCCCCGTTATTTCGCATTCCGCCTTTACGGTCATTTCTGCCAGCATGGAGGTGACGCGCTGATGAATATCGATAATCAATCCTGTTTCCCGTTGGAATTGCGCTTTATCGTCGCGCCGTGGCCTGCGCTTATCAAACAACCTGTGAGCACTACGGGATCCAACTGGCCTTAAGCCTGGACGCACTGGAAGCCAAAATTGCCAATGAGGTGGAAGCGCCCCATGTGAATTGGACGTCACTTGACCCCGGATGAAAAGACTATTCTAGCAGGTCTGCTTATTCAACTAATGCGCAGACGTAAGGCGCACCGCACGCCCGCCGCGCGGGCATCAATGACACGACGTAACGCGATAAGAAATGCGGGGATCCCACATTCTTGGTAAATGTCTGCTAATGCCGTTTGAAGATAAATCTCAGCATATGCAGGATCTGCGCGTAAGGTTTTTATCATATCCGCATCACGGCTCACTGAAAACGGGTAATCGGTTGTAACCGCCTTAGAGGCGGTCTTTTTGTTGGTTGTCGCGGTCATGATTTAAGCCTCTTTTCATAATCGGCTAAGTATCTGATGACTTTATCAACGTCGGTATTTTGCGTTTTTTTGTTCCCCCGATAAAGAGCAAGATTATTTTGCCTTTTATTACTGAATAATAAATCCGGTATCCAGCAGCATAATCAATCCGTCTTTCAGGGGCACTCGTCAAGGCGCTATGCGGCATCTCCGGTATCAATTTCACAAAGTGAGATACTCGCTTAAGGCGATCCACCCTGATCCCCCTTAGTCTGTTGATATCACCCCTGCAAATACTACGCATTGGCTAATCAATAAGCACCATCACGCCGCAACACCACATTGATGGTTTTAAACAGAATGGCAATATCATTCCACAAAGACCAGTTTTTGACATACCATGCATCGAAATAAACCCGCACATCATAATCAACATCATTACGGCCGCTCACCTGCCACAGCCCGGTCATGCCCGGTTTAGCCATCAGGTAATAATCGGCATCACCAGCATAACGCTGGAGTTCTACTTCAATCACCGGTCTTGGCCCTACCAGGCTCATTTCACCACGAAAAACGTTCCAAAGTTGCGGTAACTCGTCAAGACTGGTTTTACGCAGAAATTGCCCCACTTTGGTAATGCGCGGATCGTTTTTAAGTTTAAAGTCCTTATCCCATTCCTGACGGGCCTCTTCGCTATTGGCCAACAACTCAGCCAGCACTTCTTTGGAATTTAGCACCATGGAACGAAATTTCAGACAAAAGAATTTCTTGCCGTTTAAGCCAATTCGTTCATGTCCATAGATTGGGTTACCGCCATCACGGGATACCTGATACAGGATAAAGAGTATTATTGGCGATAAAAACAGCATAATTAATGATGAGCCTAAAATATCAAATCCGCGCTTAAGAAAACGTGAAGATCGCTTAGCTAAGTTATTGCTTACCCGTAAAATCATCACTTCGTGGCTAAAAATAAACGACATATCAGTGCCATACAAGGGCACACCACGCAAGGTCGGAATAACAGATACGGAACGGCAGTAATGTTTAGCTAAATTCTTTAACCAATAATCCCGCTTGGAATGCTGCTCAAATTCTACCGCCACGATAAATTGGGTATTATCAATATCTACCAGTGACCAGAGTTCGTCTTCACTATGGATCACCGGAATGTCCAACAAATGACAAAAATCACCCGGTTCTACTGCATAAAAAGCAATAACATCAAATCCCAATATTTCTTCACTTTGCAGTGCGTGGTAAGCATCACAAGCATTTTTTCCTGAGCCAATAATAACGGTTTGTTTTTTCCAAATGCCCAATCGGTTTAATACACGCTTAACCACCGCACGGCTTAACGGGATAGTGATACAAGCAATCACCCAGGTAAAAAACCATACATACCTGGATAACTCCCATTTGGAAAACGCCACAATAGCCAGATCGATAACCGAGAAGATAAGTAACGTCCGCAGAACTTCTTTTAGCTCAAACCAAAATGGTTTGCGATAAGTATAATGCCGTAGCCTGGTCCAAAACCAGGTCACACAAACAATAGACAATATAATATGCGAATAGTATCTGGAATGTATCTCACTTTGTGGTACAAACGCATACAAATCATTTGACATGTAGCCTATTATCACAAATGACAGGACTAACGAGAGATTAAAGAAAAGCAAATCTGAAAATGCCAATGCTATTTTTGTTACTGCACTTTGAAGAGAATAGTTATTTTTTTTCATATTAGCTCTTTGTTAGCAATTAATGAAGACGCCTCTCTAACAACCCGATAAAAGAGTGGAATACATTATCTTAATTCAGGTGAATTTTATCATTATTTTGGTTTATTATTTATAGGAAGAGTCTCTAAATTTTATAGAATATAATCCTGTTTATCTGTGACAGAAGAATAGCGCTCAAATGAAATCTAAATGAATATTTTTTGAAAGCAAAATATCCTAATCCGGTTAGTTCATAAGTGAACCAGGCTAAAGGCTAATGTAAATTAGCCTTTGATCGCCAAAAATGTAGCGGTTGAATTTAACACAGTGAGACGAAATAAGGCCTAATAAAATGAGTAGACCTTATATATCCAGCATATTACAAAGCGTACCCATTGGGATTTTGTTGTTGCCAATGCCAGGTGTCACGCATCATGCAAGCCAAATCCCGGCTAACCGCCCAACCCAACTCTTTTTTTGCCAGGGAAGCATCAGCCCAGAACTCGGCCAGATCGCCTTCACGACGCGGCACTACGTCATAAGGGATAGTCTTGCCCGACGCTTGTTCAAAGGCATGCACCATCTGCAATACCGACGAGCCCACGCCGCCGCCCAGATTGTAGGCTTTAAAACCCTTAATCGCCGCCAGATGGTCCAATGCCTTTAGGTGGCCGTCGGCTAAATCCATCACATGGATATAGTCGCGTTTGCAGGTGCCATCGTCGGTGGGATAGTCGTTGCCAAATATTTTCAGTTTTTCCTGGCGCCCTACCGCCACCTGAGCGATAAACGGCAACAGATTATTCGGGATGCCGTTAGGATCCTCACCGATACGGCCAGACTCATGGGCACCCACCGGATTGAAGTAACGCAACGCGATAATGGAAAACTGCGGCTCTGCCTTGGCAAAATCCTGCAACACCTGTTCTACCATCACCTTAGAGGTACCGTAGGGGCTGGTAGTGCCGCCAATAGGCGTAGTCTCCACATACGGTACCGGCGCGTTGGCGCCATATACGGTAGCCGACGAGCTGAAGATAAAGTTATGTACGCCGGCACGGCGCATCTCTTCAAGTAAAATCAGGGTGCCCGAGACGTTATTTTGATAATATTCCAGCGGCAGGCGGGACGACTCCCCTACTGCTTTTAACCCGGCAAAGTGGATCACGGCAGAAATCTCGTGATCGTCAAAAATCCGCTGCAGACAATCCGGATCACGCACATCGCCTTGGTAAAAGACAATATCCTTATCCGCCAGTTCCGATACCCGATCCAAGGAAACGTCGGAAGCGTTGCATAGATTATCCAGCACCACCACCTCATCCCCGCGCTCCAGTAACGACAGCACCGTATGGGAACCAATATAACCGGCTCCGCCAGTGACGAGAATCGCCATATACACTCCTTGGTAATATTTTTTACGCGGTTAACCGCTTATCCTGCAAATTTTACACCGTTAACCGCGTGATGCCAGTTCAGTCAAGCCGAAGGGTGATAAAACCCTGTTAGCTATCTGATGCCGCGAGTGATCTTAATAACGCGCTGCGCTACAACGCACGACACCGCACTACAGCAGGTTTTTGATTTTCTCGCGGAAATCCTTGCCCCATTTTTCGTTACGTAAACCGTAGGTGACAAAAGCCTGCATATAACCCAGCTTCCGACCACAGTTGAAACTTTTACCGGTGAGATAGAGCGCATCAACCGGTTGGTGATCCACCAGAGAGGCAATCGCATCAGTCAGTTGGATACGGCCCCAGGCGCCTGGCTCGGTTTTTTCCAACAGTGGCCAGATATCTGCGGACAGGACATAACGCCCTACTGCCGCCAGATCGGAATCATACTCACTCAGATCCTGTGGTTTTTCAATAAAGGACTGGATCAACGCTCTATCGCCGGGGTTAGAAACCTCGGCATCGCAGCTGATGACCGAATACTCTGGCAAATGTTCACGCGGCATGGGCTGTACTAGCACTTGGCTATGGCCCGTTTCATGATAACGCTTGACCATGTCAGCCAGGTTTTCGGTGCGATTATTGTAAGTGGAATCATCCAGCAAGATATCGGGCAGCACCACCACAAAGGGCGAATTGCCGAGCATCGGTTTGGCGGACAAGATGGCGTGGCCCAATCCCAACGGTTCACCCTGGCGCACGTTCATGATGGTCAGCCCTTTAGGGCAGATCGCTTGCACTTCCGCCAGTAAGGTATTTTTTACCCGCGCTTCCAGCAGAGCTTCCAGTTCATACGAGGTATCAAAATGGTTTTCAATGGCGTTTTTAGAGGCATGAGTAACCAGCACAATTTCCTTAATGCCGGCCGCTGCACACTCTTCCACCAGATATTGGATCATCGGTTTGTCGACGATCGGCAGCATCTCTTTTGGGATGGCTTTGGTTGCCGGTAGCATATGCATACCCAGACCGGCGACGGGAATAACAGCTTTTAACGTTTTCATTCAATTGGTACCCAGAATGTGAAAAAGACATGTCGGATTTAGCTTAGATACAATATAGCATCTGGAACGCTGTTCTGATAACTCACTTCTTAACATATTCAGCAGAGCTGTGGTCTTACCCTGCATCAGAGGTGTGTCAGTTTTCTTTTATCTAAGCATCCCATTATTCGTGGGTTTATCTATTGACTTATATGGAAATCTACAACTGTTATTTAGATGTCATGAGTTAGACAATAAATATCTTTGAAACTTTACGTTCGTGATCTATATTGGTAACGATTATACTATTAATTCATAAATAATTAATGATAACACTTTGTATTTAGAGCATATCCTTATAAAATTTAGACATGAATTTAATTTTCTGTTAATCGAGATTTAGGAATATAACTGCTTGTTTTTTTGAAATCTAAAGTTACTGCTTTATGTTTTATGTTTTATGTTTTATGTTTTATGTTTTATGTTTTATGTTTTATGTTTTATGTTTTATGTTTTATGTTTTATGCTAAAATATAATAATAAATAAACGTTTAAAAGACCAAATCAGATTACTGGAAATTATAGATAATTAGTAAATAAGAATTATTCAACCCACTTAGCGTGTAGAGGATAACCAAAATGAGTTACCCTATATGCAATAATTATTACAATATAAAAAATAAATTATATTTATTATAATAATCATTAGTGAGTAACATTTAATTTATCAAAATTCCACCCATCAATCACAGATTTCCATATAACTCGGTACCTTGGAATCGAACCACTTAAGACAGCTTTAACACCTAAGATAGCCATGTAAATTACCATATTAAATACATATACATGTTTTTTAGTAACGAAATATTTTTTTTCTAGATAAACTCTATTCCTAAAAAAATATTTTATCCTGAGCTCATCAGTTTCAAAATACTGGTTAGAAAACTTATGACTTAATTTTTTATTTCCCCATGATTTATCTATATCAAATATCCTTGCCTGTGGAGCCAGCCATAATTTAATATTTTGGTCAACTAGTCTAAATGTAAACTCCGTATCATCAAAATAAAGATATAAGAGTTCATTTGGAGAGTATGCTTTTTTGAACGCCTTAACACTCATAAATAAGCCACCATAAGGCCCGCATGGGCATGGAATCGGTTCATCATTTTTTCTTTTTAAAATAGGAAGTTGTTTCTCACAACTCAGTTTGTTTTTTATAAACCCCGTAAATGAAAAGTACACAAAAGTGTTTGGTGCACCTAGCAGAATTTTTTTATCATGCGTTTCTAGGTACCGGATATAGTGTTCTCGATCAGATCTTAGGCAGCAGTATGCATTATTATAGGTATTATCCTCAGCTAAAGATCTTAAATAGCTAACAGCACCAGTATCTAACTTATTATCATCATCAAGGACAAGCAACCAATCATCATTATTGCTTTGTTTTATTGCCATGCGTATACCGAGAGCAAATCCAGGTGCTGATCCTTCATTTTTTTTGTTTGTATGAATAACTATGCGTTCCTCAGTATAGAGAGTTTTTATTGCTTTAATCTGTTTTTGGTTGTCAATAGGGGAACCATTATCGATAATGATTACCTTATCTACACCTTGTGATAGGCATTCACCAACAACCTGTGACAAGTATTCTGCACGATTCGAATATGTAACAATAACGGCAGTTATTTTCATTTGGTAATTCCAGATTTTTTTATAAAGACAATTATAAGTATTAATAACAACGCTTCGCTAAGAACCATAGTGATAGATGCCCCAGTTATTGATAGTTTTAAAACAAGAAGATAGCAAGTAATAACATTAAACAAACCGGCTGCTATTACTCCCCTCGAAAAAAACTTGTTGAAACCATGGGCTACTAGTCCTAAAATCCCATAAAAATAGTTTAAACCACCAAAAAAAAATACAAATGCCATGATTTTAAGTTGTGAACCAACTATTTGCCATTCATGCCTGACTAATATTTTGGCTATGAAGTCAGCGAAAAAAAACACAAAAATAGCACTGAACATGTATATAGTAATAATGATTTTTTTATAGCGATCATTCATGATTTTAAAAAACTTACCATCTCCACCGGACTGTTTAACTACCCAAGGAAAGAGACTATCGCCAACAACGTTCTGTACAGTTTGAGCAGCTCGAATGATTTTTTCAGCGACTGCATATCCACCAACAAGTGCTGGCGGACACAAAGCTCCAATGATCAGGACATTTGAATTTTTATATAGAGTTGAAAAAAACCTTGCTGTAAATATATTCCAACCATGAGCAACTTGCTTTTTAATCATTACAAGATCAAATCTGTAATTAAATTTAAACTTAACCTTTAATATAATAAATGCCCATATTGCAGAAGTTGCCGTTCCAAAGAAATATATTGTCTGCACTTTCCACGTATCTGTTGGGCTGTGTATTATAAAAAACAACAAAATGGTTGCTAGAATTTTAGGAATACTATTCGCGATGGTAATATAAATCATGCGTTCAGTCGCTTGAAAATGCCACTGAGGAAACATGGATTGACACACGCAAATAAAATAGGTTATCACAAACACCCTAATTTCACTAGAGTATGCTGGCACCAAATAAACTATAGCAAAAAAAATAAAAAAGAGTGGAATGGACAATATTATTTTTATATTGAAGACCGCACTAGTGATAGCAGAAGCACTGTTTGTATCATTGTGAATACTAGCAATTTCTCTTGTAGCAGTAAGATTAAATCCGTAATCAATACATATTTGAAAATATGTGCAGAATGCGGTAGCTATGGCAATTACACCTACATTTCCGATGCCAATCGTGGACACTAAAAATGGTATAGTTAAGATGGGTAGAATGTAATTTATGATCTGCAACATTCCGAGAGAAAACATATTTTTAATAAAATTTAGTGCCTGTTTGTTTTTAAGCATACTCATTATAACTTTCAGCTAAATAAACATTGATATGGTTCCAACCGAATAGTGTTCGGTTAGCCTTGATGGTAGAACACGCATAATTTAATCCCATATTTATTCCAGAAATAACACCTTATATTAAGTTAAAATATTCCAACCATTTATCAATGAATTAATCGCAGCAATAATAAAAAAAACTAATAAATGAGACTAAATACCTGCGCCTAATACCGCTCCACTTTTGCTCGCCCATGTCCGTTGCCGGGGAATGGCGATGCCGCTTTCATAAACTGCTTCACATTTTTTAATAATTGCCACATATATCGACATTGGCGATTGCGAGTCACCGTTTCATGAAGTGCCAGCCATAACAGCTCTATCCGGCTCACCCAAGGTGAGTAAATCGGTTGATAAATAATGATAAATTTTGGATTCTCTGCCAGCCAATCTCGGGTCTTTTGACTCTTGTGGATGATGTAATTATCAACGATTAGTGTGATGGTTTTCGCGCTGCGATACGTGCTTCTCAGGTGGCTCATCATTTGGATGAATAAATCCGAATTTTTACTTGTTGAACTGACGTAATCAACCCGTCCTGTTCCGGCATGCAACACACCGGCCAGATAATGTTTTTCATTTTTTCCCGGCGTTGGGATCCGTTTTTGTTGGCCTCTTCGTTGCCAGTCAGCCCCGATTTTTGGGTTGAGATCGATGTCCACTTCATCCTCATAAAAGACCGGGTGGTCCGCACAGTTCGTGGCTAATGCCTCTTTGATTGTGGCCATTTTTTCTTCTTTATGTGGATCCCGGATGTGAAGTGTCGGGGCTGACCTGCGCCAGACCAAGCTGGCTTTCGACAACCCTTTACGGAGTGTTGCAGGATGGAGTGTAGCGTTAAATAGTTTATTTATTTCAATCGATAACAGTTCACTACTCCAACGTGAACGAAGATAACCAAAGTCTTGTGGCGAGTGTTGAACCAATAGATCGAGCATGCGTATTATAGCTTCAATAGGCCAGCGCTTTTGGCGTCCTGAAGGACGACTTTTTAACCCCTCGATGCCGAATGACGTAAACCAGTTAATCCATCGACCTACCGATGAACGTGCGGCACAAAGGCGATGAGCGACATCGGTAACAGAGTCGCCCATATGCAGCATAAGCATGGCCATCAGCCGTCGGGCATGATTTTTATCACGTGTTTTATGTATCTCTTTTTGCATCTGACGTCGCTCATTTCGGGGTATGAATGCTATGATCGGCATAACTCAGTCCGGTTGTGGTGATTTGTGATGTTTGGCGATTGATCAGATCGCTCAAACCGGATTGAGTTCCCCACAGTGATCTACTATTTGGCGCAGGTATTTAGACTTATAAAATCATCTAAAATAACTTAATTAAGCTATTATCTAAAATTAACCACTTCTGAATATGCAGTATTTCAAACATAAAATATATTTTACTTTATAAGTATATAAATCTAGAATATAAACATTAAAATGTAATAATATTGAATATTGAATAAAATTTTTAAAAAATATTATACAATGGGCAATAAAACCACAACTGGATTACTTATCAGTTACTACTTATAAACGATTAAGTAAAAATTTTTCTTTTTCGTGTAGAGTCATAAATTTTGTTTCCACTGAATTAACACGACATTTCTCAAAATATGAATCTAAATCCCGAATTTTTTTTGCTGGTACGCCGGCATAAATTGCATTAGATTTTAAATCTTTATTAACAACGGAACATGCTCCTATTACAATATTATCCCCAATGGTTACACCTGGCAAAATAGTCACACCATGGCCAATAAAAACATTATTACCTATTTTAATTTTTCCTACTATATCCCAATTAGGAAAATTATCACGAAATATCCATACTCCCCCATCATGCGTTTCAAAATGGACTCTAGTTGCAGAAACATGGTTTCCGATACTGACTAAATACGGTTCAGAACTGAATGTTACATCTATTAACCTACAGTCATTACCAACTTTAACACCCATTTTTCGCGCCCAAAGAACTCCATTTATTTTTTTTATGAACTTTAAATACACACGTTTTAATATATTCATACTTTTACCTAAAAGATAATATGCTGGAGCAACTAAATCAAGTTATTATTTAAATTATAAATAAAATAATATTTAATTTATAATTTAAATTTCAGATTATAAACAAATTTTATTTTTATATTAAGTTATTACATTGAATATATACTAAAGCATTACATAATTTGATGAATTAGTAAATTATTTAGTGATTCACTTAAACTATTTAAAATACTTTTTTTAGATATTTTAAAAAACTGACAATAGCCATATTAGCTATGCACTCTGATAAAAAATAAATTTATTATATTATTAAACAGATATAAAATCGTTAATGATTAAAATTATTTTTATAGCAATCAGACCAAATAAACATTTGTATTCGAAAATGTCGAAAGCTAAATTATCTAAATATACAAAAGCCAATAATTCTTCTCTGTTAGTAAAAACTAAACAAAAAAATCATAAAAACTGCCAGTATAATTAAGAAACTTAGAATTATCATTACCATCTTTCGTGACTAAATAATATATGAATCTAAAATACGATAAAAATATAGCACTAAGTCTAAAATCTTAAAATAAAGAAATCGTTGCCGGCCTGACAAAATACAATGTGGCAAGCCGGTTTTTTTTAAAATATTCTACTTATGCAGTAATTTAATGCTGACATCCAGTTCGATGGTCGAATACCATATATTTCAATCTTTTTACAGGATAGCGTTGAGTATGTTGGTCGATGGGCTGCGGTAGGATATTCCGACGTACCGATTCCTTTTATCACAGGTCGACGACTTATCAGTTTAAGAGTATCGGCAGTGTCGACTATCTGATCGGTAAACTCTTTCCAAGAAACTTCTCGATCACCACAAAAATGATAAATTCCTGCTAAGGCATTACTTTGATAAAGTTGAATGATGGCCTGGGCAATATCTCCAGCGTAGGTAGGACAACCACGCTGATCGTCAACAATACTTAGGCTTTCCTTTTCACGAGATAGTCTCAAAATTGTTTTAACAAAATTATTACCATATTCGCTAAAGACCCAAGCAGTACGGATAATCAATGTTTGTGGATAGGCTTGCTGAACTGCTAATTCACCCTCGAGCTTGGTAGCACCGTACACACTTAATGGGTTCGTTGGGTCAGTTTCCTTATAGGGCGTAGTCGATGTGCCGTCAAAAACATAATCTGTCGATATATGCACAAAACCGGCATTGATAGACTTGGCCGCTATGGCTAGATTTTCTGGGCCTTTGGCGTTAATACGTTGCGCAAGCTCTACGTCTGACTCTGCTTTGTCAACAGCCGTATAAGCTGCCGCATTAACAATTAAATCTGGATGAAATTGTGCTACAGTTTTTTCGACCTGAACTGCATCGGTAATATCCAAAGAATCGCTATCAGTGGCCATTATTTGCCAATCTTTAGGCGCGCGATCCTGAAAACAACGACCTAATTGACCATTAGCCCCAGCAAGTAATATTTTCATATTTAGAGATCCTTTAATAACTTGCCCAACTTATCTTTTTCAGATAACAACGGCTGAGCTACCGGCCAGTCAATACTTATCGCCGGATCGTTCCACAGCAGACATTCTTCATGCTGGGGGTTATAATAATCGGTGCATTTGTACTCAAAATCTGCCACATCCGTCAGCACGACAAATCCGTGCGCTAATCCAGGTGGGATCCAAAATTGTTTTTTATTTTCTTCGGATAATAAGACCCCTTCCCATTGACCATAAGTAGGTGAATCTCGGCGAATATCAACCGCGACATCGAACACTTCGCCTCGTACGACTCTGACTAATTTACCTTGCGGATTTGTTTTCTGAAAATGCAGGCCGCGTAAAACATCCTTGGATGAGCGAGAATGGTTATCCTGAACAAAATCCAAATCAATTTCAAGTAACGACCGATAGCGATTTTTTTCAAATGTTTCTAGAAAAAAACCACGAGCATCACCGAATACTTTTGGTTCGATAATTTTCACGCCATCAATTCTAGTATTAATTACTTTCATTCAGTTCGTTCCTCGGCAATTTGGATTAAATATTGGCCATATTCGGTCTTTTTCATTAACTCAGCTTCTGCCAAAACTTGTTGTTTACTCAACCAATCACGATTAAAAGCAATTTCTTCCAGACAAGCCACTTTAAATCCCTGACGTTTTTCAATGGTATGAATAAATACGGAAGCTTCTATCAGGCTTTCGTGGGTACCCGTATCCAACCAGGCAAAACCACGTCCAAGAAGTTCTACATTCAATTGATTTTGCTTCAGATAAAGCTCATTAAGGGTAGTGATCTCAAGTTCGCCGCGTGAGGACGGTTTGACTTGCTTCGCGAGTTCAACTACCTGTTCGTCGTAGAAATAGAGCCCAGTTACCGCCCATTCTGATTTAGGTTTTAGCGGTTTCTCTTCAAGAGATAACACCCGGAATTTATCGTCAAACTCCACAACACCAAAGCGCTCAGGGTCAACCACATGGTAACCAAAAACCGTTGCTCCAGTAGTACGCGCAGCAACATTTTCCAGCTTGGAACCAAAACTCTGACCGAAATAAACATTATCACCAAGTACTAGTGCACAGCGGTCACCGTTAATAAATTTTTCGCCAATAAGGAATGCCTGAGCAAGACCATCGGGACTGGGCTGAATAGCATAAGTAAAATTAACACCGAAACGACTACCATCACCCAATAAACGCTTGAATGAAGGCATATCCTCCGGAGTAGAAATAATCAGTATGTCGCGAATACCAGCAAGCATTAATACCGATATTGGGTAATAAATCATCGGTTTGTCATATAGCGGCAATAACTGTTTTGATACACCTCGGGTAATTGGATATAAACGTGTACCCGTACCACCTGCCAATACAATACCTTTCATATGATTTGCCCTTTCCTTACAAATTTTTAGTTTAAGCCAAGCCGTTCACCAGAATAGGATCCGTCCTGAACACGCTGCCACCAAGTCTTATTATTCAGATACCATTCAACTGTTTTTCGAATACCACTTTCAAAAGTTTCCTGCGGCTGCCAAGCCAATTCTCGTTTAATCTTGGCGCCATCAATCGCGTAACGCAGGTCATGTCCAGGTCGATCTGTAACGTAAGTTATAAGATTTTCGTAGTGGCCCACCCCAACCAGTTTAGACGGAACCAGCTCATCCAATAAACGACAGATGGTTTTGACAACATCGATATTTTTACGCTCATTATGGCCGCCAATATTATACGTTTCGCCAACGACACCGGTTGTAACCACTTTGTACAATGCACGGGCATGATCTTCCACATACAGCCAGTCGCGAATTTGCGCACCGTTGCCATACACTGGTAGAGGTTTGCCTGCAATAGCGTTAAGGATAGTCAGAGGGATTAATTTTTCTGGAAAATGATAGGGGCCATAGTTGTTAGAGCAGTTAGTCACTATAGTCGGCAAGCCATAGGTACGATGCCATGCCCGAACCAAGTGGTCGCTGGAAGCTTTAGAGGCCGAATAAGGACTACTAGGAGCATAGGGAGTTGTTTCTGTAAATAGATCGTCTGTACCGTGCAGATCACCATAAACCTCATCAGTTGAGACATGATGAAAACGAAAAGCTGATTTGTATTCTACACCCAATGCCAACCAGTACTGACGGGCTGCCTCTAGCAATGTATAAGTGCCAATGATGTTTGTTTCCATGAAAGCAGATGGACCATCAATTGACCTGTCAACATGGCTTTCAGCCGCAAGATGCATTACCGCATCAGGTTTATGCTGAGTAAAAATTCGCTCTAAGCCAATACGATCGCATATATTTATTTGTTCAAAACAATACCGAGAATTATTACTCACCTCGACTAAAGACTCTAAATTCCCTGCATAGGTTAAACAGTCAACTATTAAAACCTCATCTTCGGTATCCTTTATTATATGGCGAACTAAAGCTGAACCTATAAATCCCGCCCCACCTGTAACTAATATTTTCATTTAAAATGAATCCTTTTATTAACTATTTTAAAGAAAAAATGCACCAGCTTTATCAATGAAATACGTAGTATAGAATAACAATAAATCGCCGCATAACTTTAATTAAATTTATTTCAATTAAATCATAATTAATATTTTTTAATATAGCATGTTTATTAAAAATTGATTATAATGTTGTATATATGAAGTGATATCTAACATTAAATACGTCTCATCACATTTTAACACTCCGTTGACTGTTTCAAATAAGAACGCAATATCATTATACAGAGACTAAATACCTGAGAAAAATACTAGGTCACCAAATGGGACTCAATCCAGATTAAGCGTTCTGATCATTCGCCAAAAAGTTTAAACCAGCGCCCCTGACCGAGTCGGTAACGGCAAAAGATGCTCATACAAATTTTCGATTTATGCTGCCTGTAAATTCTCGGTATTTTCCGGAGTGAGAAACCGATCAGGATTGAGTGAACTTCCTCATCTCAATCCCAACTTATGGTCTCACCACGCCACCGCTCCGGTCACGCAGCGTGGGCGGACGGATTGATAAACTTGATGATGCTCTAACCGCAAGGCTTTATTTTTGCTCTGGTGCCGCTGCGCCAGTGTCACGAATTGGATCCCGCTGTGGCGGTGGATATGGCAATACCAATTAATAAAGAGCTTTACCCACTTCCGCGCAGCATCAATCGAGACAAATCCTTTGCGCGACCAGGACGGCCAATACTGACTGTTGTTCCTCTGCACTCAGTTTATTGGCAGGTTCAGGACGATCAATCAACGGACGTTGATCCGCAATCACTGCGCCATCCTGTTGCCATCGGTACCAACTATGCACAGAGATCCCGATGACTTCGCAAGAACGGTACAACGATGCACCATGATTATACGCCTGCCGAACCCAGGCTATGAGCTGCTCTCTATCTTGCGAGCCTTGGATAAACGCAACACGAATATGCTCCACCCCCTGGATTGAGAATGAAACACCGAAAATAGTATTTTCTCAACTAATCTGAAATTAGGAAGAAACACATATTTCTAAATAAGTAAAAATATTTTTTAACATTTAAATTAAAGAGCTAAGACTAATGAAATAATTTCAAAGTTAGGTATTCCTATAAAGATTAATCTTTATCAAATAATATATAGTTGGTGTTTTATAATTTATAATAATCTCTATACCAGCTCACAAATTTTAAAACACCAGTTTGAATTGTTGTATTTGGCCGATAATTAATTTTTTCATACAAATCATCAGTATCAGCACAGGTATTAAAAACATCGCCAGGTTGCATTGGTAAGAATTTCTTTATTGCCTTGATGCCTAAAACAATCTCAATCGCTTCAACAAAATCAAGTAATTTAACTGGGCTTCCATTTCCTACATTGAATATCTTGTATGGAGCTGAGCTAGTAGCAGGTGACCCAGATTCCACAGACCACTGTTCGTCAGGCCTAGGTACAATATCAATAAGACGGATTATTGATTCAATAATATCATCTATATAGGTAAAATCACGTGAAAGATTACCATTATTATATATATCGATAGTTTTACCTTCCAGAATAGATTTCGTAAATTTAAAAAGTGCCATATCTGGCCTTCCCCATGGCCCATAAACAGTAAAAAATCTCAGGCCAGTAGTTGGGATGCCATAAAGATGTGAATACGTATGTGACATCAATTCATTGGCTTTCTTAGTAGCCGCATAAAATGAAATTGGATGGTCAACTGGATCATCAGTCGAAAATGGAATCTTTTTATTTAGACCATAAACAGAACTTGATGAAGCAAAAAGTAAATGTTTTATTTTAAAGTTTCTACAACCTTCTAGTATATTCAAATGACCTATTAAATTAGAATCAGCATACGCTAGCGGGTTATCTAATGAATATCTTACACCAGCTTGTGCACCAAGATGAATAACAATTTCAAATTTACTATTCGTAAATATTTCATTAATCTCTTTATTATCACTTAAATCTATTTTTTTAAAACTGAAACACTGATAACATGCCAATAGTTTCAATCTTGATATTTTAAGTCTTTTATCATAATAGTCATTAAGGTTATCAATACCAATAACATTATGTCCAAGTTTTAATAACTTATTAGCCACATGAAAACCAATAAAACCCGCCACTCCTGTAACAAGAATATTCATAATGACTCCGTTATAAAATATAAAAATTTCTTGAGTTAGTATTTCTTTGCAAGTACAGACAAATCACGCTTTTTGTTATAGATATAAATCATTGATTTTTTAAAAATCATAACATATACGAAAAATATCCATTTAAAACAATATTTTTAAAATATTTAACCGTAGTGAAAATTGCGAGTTGTCAAAAAATTACAAGTGCTATATATTATTTAATATTTATAACACACCTAAAGGAAACAAGTTTATGAATCGAAGAGATTTTTTAAAAGTATCTGCGGTATCATTTACATCGTTAACTGCAGAGAGACTCCATAGCCAAAATTTAACCTCTTTATCAGATGAGAGAACATTAGCTATTGTAAAAAAGGTAAATACATTATTTATAATCACTCATCCAAGAACGGGAGAAAAAATAGCACAAGCAACAATTTATATTGGTAAAAGTAATATTAACCCTTTAGATGATAAGAATATTAAAAAAGTATATCAAATCATTCCAAGTGGTAAGAAAATATTCTTAAAGAAACCATTGAAAACAAATGAAGACGGACAGATCACTATTGACAAAGTTCCTTCCCCAGTTTTTATTGATGGTGATTACTCAATTGGAATTAAGAATTCATCTGGCCAATTAATTTTTGTTGATTATCATGTAAGCGATAAAACTCACGATAATAATGGGAATATTTTAAATAATAATAATTATTATACCGTATGTAAAAGTATAGAGAACCTGCGAAAGATTATCGGTTCAAATAACAATGATAGAATTCATTTATCTTCTTATTATGAAAGAGCTGAGTTGCTTAATTATGGGCCATTTGGTGGTGGAGATTTCATTTGGGATGAATCTTGCGACCAACCTGATGATGGAGGTACATTTATACAACCAATCGGTATAAATAAAATTGGCAGGTGGATCCGCATAAATAGGAACGAACTTAATGTAATTCATTATGGTGCTGATCCATCTGGGACACTAGACTCATCTGATGCACTAAATAGAAGTGCAATGGCAAAAGTAGCAAAGATTCCAACAGGTACATATAAACATGAAACGTTAACTGTTTCAGGCGATGGCATCACTTTCACTGGTGAGGGAATGGGAAAAACGATCATAAAATCTTCAAGTTCAATTAAGATGTTTAATATTAGTGGATTAGGTGGTGGACTAAATCAGATGAGCCTAGAATATACCTCATCTCATCAATCACCTCACTTCACCACTTCGGGATCTCGAAAAAGTTTCGACTTTTTGCAAATCAGCGGTTTTAAATCACGTGAAGCACAAGGTCAAGGATGTATTCTTGGTGACACAAATATAAAACAACGAGAAATTTGCAATTTTAATAACTGTGTTGTAGAGCACGCCTCAGTTGATATATACATGTCAGAATTTAAGAGTAATCAATGTTTTTTTTGGCCGATCTCAAAAAGATTTGCAGTACGTTTAAATGGTTCTTATTGTCCAAACGCTATAATAGATGGGGCTGATTTCTTGCCACCGTTTATTTCTTATGATACACCAGAAGACTCAAACATTGCATCCTTATGGATTAAAGGACCAGTTCTTCAGCCCCGAATTGTTAATTGTTACATCGATGGTAATCCTTCACACATAACTGGAGTCGGAATGCTCTTTGAAGATGGAACGTTGCTACCAGCTATTGAAGGTGGAATTGCTAATAAATGCTCTCATGATGTTATTGTATTTGATTCTGTAATACAACCTTCATGTACAATGAAATTCTATAATAATAACAAAAACGGACTAGGAGCAAGCGATATAGTATTTAAGAAAAGTTATCCACAGAATATTGCATCTCCACGGATCTCTAGCACTCATATACAAACTGAAAATATAATTGGAAAACTTGGATATGCAATTCGTGTTGACAATTCCATAACAACAGTATCTGGTGGTTGGATTATTGAACCATCAATCAGGCATTCTTCAGATAATAAAGGATATAAAAATGAAGAGGTTTATCTAAACTCCATTAAAAATCAATCATTGATAAAAATGACTTCTGCTTCTGGAACAACAAGAACAGCAATTGTAACTGGACAAGGTTCAGCAGAAATTGGTGCAACATCTTTAACATTAAAATTCTCTCCACTGCCATTATTTTATTTACCTGATCCTGGTCAAATAAATGTAACAACAACTGCTGGAGAAATCGTCCCCACTCAAATACAGCAAATAAATATTGATTCTGTTGTAATAAAATTTCGAGAATTAATACAACAAACTAACTTTATCGTAAGGGTAATTATTTGATAAAGAATTTTTTAAGTTAAGAACAACCTTTAAAAGCTGTTCTTAACTTTTTAATCAACGAGATATTTTTTAATGTAAAAATAAAATAAAGAATCTGAAATGATATTATAATTACTAAAATATTATTCTAATGTGGAAAATAAACTTAATAATTAAATAGAAGGGAAATGAAAATTGCAAAATATCTTAAACTACTAATTTATCTATAAAGTGAATAAACATTAATTATAACGTACTTATTTTTAATAAATTTCACATTTATTATGTAGTAATTATAAGAATTTTACTGCATTAAATAATGCCATATATCATTGATAGACATTTTATTATGCATTCTTTACTTTTAATATACCTGAAAATAATTAGTTTAAATAGCGAATGCATTTTTTAACCAACTGTATTTACTCGAATAATGTGCTAATTTATAATGTTTTTATTAAATTCAAGTTAATTATCTCTACCATTTTTGATTAATAGATAAGACATTACGCGTTAAAATTTTATATTTAATATGTTAATTACATTAATTGTGGTATTTTCATTCATCAATAATCAGTGTGATTTTTTTTCCAATATGCCTTATGCATGCTTATTCTTTTTTTCAAAAAAAAAGGGATTAGATTATTGCTACAACCTAATTTGTAACCAATTATTTTAAATAAATTAGTCACAATTGCACGAGGAATCCATAAGGGGGCATTAATTAATAAATATTTTAACTCTGAAATAATAAATTTTTTCCCTTCACCTCCAGCACCTCCAAACGTTTGACGGATCCAATTCTCATTGTGATGAAAAACACCAATATCAAAATATCGATTGAATTCGTCTATTGGTGAATAATTATGAGAATGAAATACAGTTGAATTCGCTACATACGCTATTTTATAGCCAGCAAGTACTCCCTTAGAAGCAAGAAACATATCTTCACAAAGGATTGTATTTTCAGGAAACCCACTTAATTCTTTAAATTTCGAGACCCGATAAGCCGCGAATGAATTCGATAAAAAAACCGTTTTAAGGCCCAATGTTTTTTTTTGCTCCAAACTACTGATAAAACTTTTGGTTCCGTAACTAAAATTCCTAGCATGCCTTGCTATTGGATTAGCATCTTTATGAGGTAACTGTCGTCCATAAGCAGCAAAAACATCTGGGTCAGAAAATGAAGAAATAATGTCTTCAATACTGGTATTTGAACAAAGTATAGCATCTTGAGTTAAGAATATTATTATATCAACTAAGTCTTCAATTAAAGTTACACCAAAATTTCTTGTACCACCATGATTGAAATCGGATTCATTAATTGAAATAATTTCTTTTGTTAATTTTGATGCGATGTCAATCGTATCATCTGAAGAATTACTATTGATTATATATATATATGGGGTAAGTTTTTTTTGTGTTTTTATTGCCTCAACACATTCCTTCCAGATTTCACCTCCGTTTCTGACAGGAATAATAATTGCGTATTTCATATTATATCTCGTTAAAATTTATCGATGGTTTTTTTGGTGGATTCTAAAAATGTTCTTCCCATATTTTCATCCGGTTCTAGATGGCAACCTTCAGCCCATTCATTCCAGGCATTAATGAAAATAATTCTTTGTCCTTCCTTGTATTCATACGCTGAATTCATGCTAAAAATTAGCCAATCTTCATAAATGGCAGGTTTATCATTTTGTATTATCGTCGGTGTTTTTCGTCTTGCGGAATTATCCCAACTTGGGAAAATACATGGGAATTTATTATAACCACTAGGCCATTTTTGTTTTGTTATACCCATAACCATTTGTTCATAATCAATACGATTGATAGCCGAACCATTTACTTTCAACCATTGATAAATAAAGTCTGGTAATGTTTTTTTTGCTAGTGTTATGATTTTTTGTTTAAATGAAACAGATATTGGAAAATCATTACGATTAGGTTGAAAATCCAATATTGCATCAAAGCCTAAGTCTATTATTGTTTCATCAGAGGCTGTAATAAAGCCATTCTTAGCTGCACAAACATATAGGTCAGGGAACCCATTTTCTTTAGCTAACATTCGCCATTTTAAAAAATATTCTTTTACATTAGGAATGTGATCATATCTGTATATAATAAATAATGGCTTTTCATCAATTTTAATGTAACGGGGATCTTTAAAATATTTTATTAATTCAAGAAAATGAGCATCAGAATCATCTATCGTATAATCTTGTTTTATTAAAACTTTTCTATCAAGCCCATCCCACGCTCTTGTCCAGTTTTCATTAGCCCAGCAAATACAAAAAGGAAAATTTGGTTCACCAATGTTTAAAACCTCATTTAATGGTTTTTCCAATAATTGATGGCCATTAAACCAGTAGTGATAATAACAAAATCCCGTTATACCATATGTTCTAGCGAGTTCAGCTTGCGACGACCTTGTCGCGGCTAATCTTAGATCATAAAATCCTAAGTCAGAAGGTATTTGAGGTTGTCTATGACCTGAAAATCTTGCTTTACTTTTTACAACATTTGTCCATTCGGTGAATCCTTTTCCCCACCACTCATTATTTTCTTCAATTGGGTGGAATTGAGGTAAATAAAATGCTAGCACATGATCTATTTTCTTTGTTCCCATTATTTAGATTCTCTTTGTAAAAATTGAAAAAATTAATGATAAATTTTCTATATTTGTTTGCCTATATACTTTTCCCAAGAACACCATTTGAACAGCTTTAAAAATGTTTTTACCATTTATCGATACCATGAAATTATATAATATGTCTCTTTCATTTTTTGTTAAACTATTATTATAGATCCTAAAGAATTCAGAAAGTTGAGTATATATTGATGTATATTTACTAGGTTTCGATATTGTACTAATTTTTTTTGCAATTTTACTTAAACCAAATTTCATGCCTTCTACATTAGCATTATGTTGCCTATAATTTATAGATGGCTCGGAATCATATATAATTTGCCCAAAGACTGAAATT
Source organism: Acerihabitans sp. TG2 (assembly GCF_035013185.1). Classification (NCBI taxonomy): domain Bacteria; kingdom Pseudomonadati; phylum Pseudomonadota; class Gammaproteobacteria; order Enterobacterales; family Pectobacteriaceae; genus Acerihabitans; species Acerihabitans sp. TG2. The sequence goes on along the minus strand of NZ_JAYGJO010000001.1, from coordinate 395,114 downwards.
ACAAGATAAAACCACCAATCATGCATCACTATTTTTTTCGGGTCAGGCAAAGAATACTTTAATAAGAGGAATGCAGCTCTATTTAGTACAATAGTACACCCAGTTACAATGTTCTCTACCAATGCGTTATTAAAGCTGATTTGTCGTTTGGGTATTTCAGAAAAAAACAAATGATTTAAATTAGAATCTACAACATCAAGACGACTACACCACATGCATGGCTTTTCATACATCGATAACGATGATACAGCTCTCTCAATTTTATTCTCTTTCCAAACATCATCTTGATCTGAAAAAGCATAATAATTTGCATCATCATTTGCAATTTTTATTAGCTCAAAAAAACTAGCAACTACACCAATATTTTCTGAAAAAACATTCTGTATATTGTTTTTTTTTAAACTACTTATTATTTTTTTTGTATCATCTGACGAACCATCATCTCTAACAATCAGATCAATCAATATATTTGTTGCATTTTGATGAAAAATACTTTCAATTTGCTCTTGAATATATTTTTCACCATTAAAACTTGAAAGAAGAACTATTACTCTATTAATTTTATCCACAAGATCACCGAATTGTTACGAGTAAATAATTAAACTATGAACCTTTAATTTTTTGATTATATTCTTTTATCTTCTCTAGATATAACCAGAAACCCCAAAAAACAACACCAGCTGACGATGTAATGAGAAAACAGTTAAAAAAACCAACGGACAACCATAAAACCATGCCAATAATCCAGACAAATGTTTTATCAATCATTTCAACTTCAAAAAAATTAAATATTATTTTTTTATAGTATATGGCTAATTGAGTAAATATATAGATGATACCAATTATGCCAAAGTTCATAGTTAAAGCTAACCATTGTAACTCATAATTCCATGGTGTTTCATAGAAGCGTCTATATTGGAGTATATACGATCCCAAACCAGAACCTATTATTGGACTGTCTAGAACAGCAGACGATAACCATGTATACATCACTGTTCTAGTATAATCACTTGCAGATGCATTATCACCGGTATATCGTTCTTTAATAAAGTTTGTAATAAAGTCATTACCTGTATTATTATTCATATAAAAAATAATTATTATTATTACACTTAACGCTATTATAAAAATAAAAAATAAAAGACTAGAGACTTTTATCCCAGTACTATTTCTTGCATCATTTGTCATTAAACTTTTAAATAAAGAAGAACAATAATAAACTAATAACACTAGAACTGCATAGAGCCATAAATACCTGGAATAAGTAACCACAATGGCCAATAATATTATAGCAATTGAAAAATACTTTCGAATATACCCCATTTCTGATATTAAACAAAGCATCAATACAACTGGAAAAATAAAGTCACTTGGTACATTAAGCCTTACAAAATTATCAACCTCTAACGATATTGGCAAGACACCAAAAATTTCAGATTGCATAGCTGTATAATCTGCTAAGCTAATGATCCCAACCGTTATTAGCACAAACGACACAAGTTTTATTGTTGCATGTATTAGAGCAATTGTAATTAGAATATTGATAGCCTTAGATAACCCTAAGAATCCTCTACGTATAATTAATGCTCCAATCCACATAGGGATAATTGTGGCCAAAATTGCGCTAATTTGAGACAAAATAGATGCAATTGAATATCCATTTATTATGGAAAGTGTTGAATAGAAAGTCATAAATGCCATGAACAATAGCAACAATGATATTTCTTTGAAAGAAAAAAAAGAATTAGAGATAAAAATGAGTAATACTGCAACCATCAAAAATATTGCAGTTATTGTTTTTACATTCACACCAAGGATAGAACCGGATGGTAATAATATACTCGCATATATTAGTATTACAAATAATATAGAGAAAAGATTTCTGTTTTTATTTACCAAAAAAAATCTCCTACTTTTTAATGAAATTTTTAATTGAAAAAATAATATCTAACATCTTTTTTATAGATAAATATATGTATTTTTTTCTGAAATTTGCATTTATAAAAATTTCAAACTTTTTTATTGTTTTTTTTTGTAGATCTTTTTTATGTAGCATATATGTGAAATATTTATTCTTATTTTTAGAATTTTCATCCATTAATTCAAAGGATATTTTATATTTCCACATTAAGTACATGAGGCTAAGTTGATCTCTTTTTGGCCCATTATTTAGCTCTTTCCACCAAGCCTCCATTAGCCTTAAAATCTCTTCTGAATTATGTCTTCTTAATATTATATTGTTCTCCGCTAATCCAAAGTTTTCGGGGAAACCTTCTTTGTGATAACGGTTAATTAAAACCTCAACATCACTACTTTTAGCTATTCCATATTCTACACATATATCAGCCTCACGATATAAACAACACCTTTCAAGATGCTTTGGTAGTGCTATATTGGCATCATTGAGGTATTTATTAATTAGTGAATATGGATTATTTAATATTTTAATATTTGAATCAATGTATATACTGAATGTATAGTCAAGAAAATATTTATGAGGGAATAATTTATAATGCCGATTCAAAAGAGTGTTATTTTGTTTAAAATCCACATCAATATAAATAAAACGCCAATTTTTTGAGGCCAAGCTACGATTATCAGTAAAACATACAAAGTCACAGTTATTATACTTATCTTTTGGTTCATGTAGATTATCATAATCTCCAAATAACGCAGTATAAATAACAATTTTTTTCACGAAAAATACCTCACAATTTATATTTTATTATTATATCTACGTAAGGGAATTAGTATATTTTTTATTTTTTATTTTTTATCATATTCATATTGATAATACCCATAATTATAACCATAATAGCTTGATGCCCGTCTTATTACTGCATTCAAAATAACACCTTTAACTTCGATTCCATTTTGTTCGAACCTCCTTTTTGAAACTTCTATTTCTTTTACTGTATTATACTCAAATCTTGCTACAATTAACGTTGTACCAACATTACGTCCAGTGATTGCTGCATCCGTAACTGCTAAAATCGGTGGAGTATCAATTAAGATAATATCATATTGAGTTGTAACTGATGTTAAAAGTTCACCAAGTCTAGGATGCATGAGCAATTCGGATGGATTCGGTGGAGTAATCCCTCGGGTGATAACATCTAAATTAGGAATATTTGTTTTTTTAATTGCCTCATGAACCTCGATTTTTTTCGATAAAATATCCGATAAGCCTTTTTCATAATTTAATCCCAGCATTTCATGCAAATATCCCTTTCTCATGTCGCTATCTATTATCAATACTTTTTGGCCAGCTTGAGCAATTACTACACTTAAATTCATACAGATAAAGGATTTACCTGCTGCTGGGCTTGCACCTGAAATCATGACAACATTATTTTTAGCCTCAAGCATAGCAAAATGTAAACTTGTTCTCAAACTTCTAATTGCTTCTACCGCTAAATCAGTGGGATTCACAATAGACAATAATGTTTCAGTTTTAATATTTGATGACTGATGATGACCTTTCCTGTTGTTTCTAGTCGAAATTTGTTTATGGTTTTTTGCCTGCCATTCAGACAATGGAACACTAGCATACACAGACATTCCAGCTTCTTCTAATTGTTCAGGATTTTCTATTCCCTTGCGGACAATGACTTTTATAACAACTATAGAAAATGATACAATTGCGCCAAAAATCATAGATAACAATATTATTATAGTCTTCTGAGGTCTTATTGCTCTTGGTTGAGCTATTGCATCATCAATAATTCTAACATTTCCAATCGTGCTTGCTTTACTGATGCTCAATTCTTGCTGTTTATTCATTAACTGCATGTAAACTGCTTGCCCAACTTGCACATCTTGGGTCAGTCGTAATATTTCTTGTTGTGTTTTAGGCATGTTACTTACGCGTTTATTTAATTTATCTTTTTCATCTTCGAGTATTTGTCTTTTTTCCAACAATGCCTTATATGTTGGATGTTCCTTTGTATAAAGTTTTGAAATCTCAGCTTCTTTGAATGTTAGTTCATTAAGTTGGGTATCAATAGAAACCAAACTATCTAATACAGATTTAGCTTCGAGTGGTACATCTACAGAATCATTTGCTTGCCGATACTTATTCAATTTATTTTCAGATATATTTAAATCAGCTCTTACCTTTGGTAACTGTGCTTTAAGAAACATTAAGCTTTTCGCAGCTTCTTCAGATTTTCTATCTATATTTTGCTCTAAATAATTCTTACTGATACTGTCTAAAATTTTCTGTATCAATACAGGATTATTCCCCGTCAGAGTTAGAGCTAAAACGCCAGTATCTTTACCCTTATCTGCTACATTAAAGTTTACAAGTAAGTTGTTTATTGCTTCAAGTTTGGATATTTTTTGTAAAGTAAATACAGTATTTTTCTCAGCATTTATAGAGTCTATAAAGATTTTATTTTGACCAAATTCAACTAATTTCCCAATGTGCCCATTTATTTTCTTACCATCATAATCAGTTAATATATATTGCTTATCATTTATCACCTCTAATTGAAGTGGCTCATTAGTATATTCTTCATCCAAGTTGAGTTTAGATACAACAATTTGAGCAGGCTTAACTTTCATTATTCTAGCCCATCCTCTACCAAAAAGAGGATAATACTTTTGAGATGTTATCGTATCAAGGCCAAGTTCTTGTACGGTTTTGCCAAGAACCATCCTTGATTTAATAAGTTCTATTTCTGCGGCTGATTCAGGTTGACTCGATGGCAAAACCTGGGATAAATCATTCAGTAGTGTATTGCCAACATTTTGTTCCACTTGAATTAAAGCATCAGCGCGATAAACTGGAGTCGCGAAAAGGGAATATAATATTCCTAAGATTCCAAACGTTGTTACAGCGCACACTATCATCCATCTATTATCTAAAAATGCACCTAATAAACGGCCTAAGTCGATTTGTTCGCCCTTTTCTGCTGCTAATTTATTTTCTCTTATTTTTTCTGACATTTGGCATCCTAACTATCGGCTTAAAGCTTTCACCCATGCACGGGTGGACTCATCAAGAAGACGGTAAACTAATTCAAATGACTCGCGACTTCGTCTGTATGGATCAGCTATTTCTTCAATATTTATCCAATAACCAAACAACATCGTTTTACCTCTAACTTCAGGTGCAATACGAGTTATCATATCAACATGTTTTTTTTCCATCACCAATATTAAATCGTTTTCTCTACACATCGCTGGTGTAATTTGTCTAGCGATATGAAAATCTAAATTCAAGTTATCATTTTTTGCCAGTTCAATCGTCATTTTATCTGCATGCTGCCCAATTAAAGCACTTAGCCCTGCTGAGCTTATGTTTTTAGTAGGTAATGCGCGTTTTAAAAGACCCTCACCGATAGGGGACCGACATATATTGCCCATACAAACAACCAATATCGAATTAAACATTATCAATTTAAACTCTGTACATTTTTTGCACCTTGAGTTATATCGTAAACACCAGTAATTGTTGGGATTAGCTGGCTGATAACCCGATTCCACCTGGCAATTGGGGCGGCCGTAACATAAACGATATCATACGGTTTTAGCTGAAACTCCGTTCCCAACACTAAAGCGGTAGCATCCGATGCATCCAATTGATAGATATCCGCTATCTTGCCACCTTTAGACCCACGTAGTGGTCGAATAACAAAGATGCCTTTTGCATTGGCGACTGATTGGTCCACACCCTCAGCATTCCCTAGCGCCTCAGTCAATGTCATACCGGCGCGGTCCATTTTGAGCGTAGCCTGCTTTTTAACTTCACCCATAACAAAGACCTTAAGGTCATCGTTTCGTGGAATAAAAAGTATATCACCCGGATAGAGCAAATGATTTTGTAGTAAATCACCATTCTGCATTAGCGCCTGTAAAGAAATTTTCTGATCCTTACCATTATGCGTGAGTATAAGATTACGCCAATCGGCGAACTCAGTTATACCTTCAGCATTATTTATTGCATCCAGCACGGTTAAAGGCACATTGGTTATCGGTTGTTGACCCGATTTTGTCACTTCCCCCGTCACATATACTTTTTGCGATCTAAATGCGGCAATACTCACGTCAACTTGCGGACTTTCAATATACTTGGCAATTCTGCTGGTAATCTCGTTACGGATTTCCGCCACCGTTCGTCCAGCGACACTCACTTTGCCTATATAAGGATAAAAAATCGTGCCATCAGAATTCACCCAGTTACCCGCATCACTGGCACTACGATAGGTACCGGCTGGGGTGGTTAATTCTGGATGGTCATACACGGTTATGGTTAATATATCGCCGATACCTACCCGATATTCGTATTTTTTTATTTCTTGATCGAGCGGCAGATTATTCTGTGCAATCAGAGGGTTAGCTCGCAATTCTTCAATAAGTCTTGGTGTCATTGGGTAAACATTAACAAATTTGCTGATATCAATATTTGAATCGTCTTGTTTAATGACCGTTTTATCACTGGTCGACAAATTCATGCCAGGAATCGTACAACCACTCATCAAGGCCACCGACACCAAAAGCGGCATCAACTTAAGTTTGTTTTTCATCATTGAGTTATCATCACTTTCGCTGTTGCCCGCATAAAAAACGTCTCCATTTATCTGGTTTCGCCTTTCGCAAGGTATTAATGCCAAAAAAAAAGCCCCAAAACGTAGCGCCGTTCATTTCGTCTGTTGTTAACTCTGCCAGTGTGGTGTTTTTGTCGCCAAATCCGGCACCTCATCATTACTTTTGTTAAATCTAATTGACCAAAAACCGTTTCCAAACACCATACTTAACAAGATTATAACGCGTTCATGCATGTGAAAAATGTGAAATTTGCGTATTTTATCCGCAATTTTATATCCCGCGCGGCGTAAATCGTTTCATTAGCCGCAGGGCTGTATGGCCGCCCCTGCCTGGCGAGCAAAAAATTTTTGAAAAAAACCTTTTTTAGCCTAAAGGTTTTTACCTGCTGGTCGATATAGTTCTCACTGATAACTATATAGGATTAAAACATTAGGCCACATCACCTGAGTTGATAGCCGGTGTCTATTAAAGACGCTTGTATTTATACAGACTGCCTTTTGTTCCCAGCGATGTTTTGGGGCATCATTGCACAGCTAACCGGCCTTTCATAGCGTCGCGGTGAACTGCGCGCTGAATTTGTTGTCCCCCCACGCTACCGCCCTTGGCTTGTAGCTACCAATGCACTGGCAATTTTTGTTCATTATCTGGACGATTTCTGCTGTTTGGTGGTTTGCGTTAGGCTGCACAGTGTTAACAATGTCACAATTCGACACTTAATTGATCACGTTTTAACCCATAATCATATAACTGGCACAACATATGCCTCATCATTGTTATACTAATTATTAATCACCGCTTTACAAGGTTTCAATACCTCTTGCCCTGTGTTTTAGGAATAAGACTACCCGTTTTAGGGTGCCATCTCAGAATCGTCTGTTTTTTTTGTTTTTTTTCATTAGATTTTTCAATGTGATCTGTTTGAGAAATAACAAAATCTTATTCTTTAGGTCAACCGCGTTGTCTCTGGCCTGGCGCAGGTTTTTTAACATTATCAGACCAACTACATAATATCCATGTTGCAATGTTTTAAGGTAGAATTAATTGTTGAACTTTAGCCATGTGTAACATCCTTTTTTTTTAGGGGGATAGTTGCTGATAAAGGTAAAATTTTGCTAATGGAATGGATTGCTGATCCTACCCTTTGGGCGGGTCTGGCTACGTTAATCGTGTTGGAGCTGGTATTAGGCATCGATAATTTGGTGTTTATTGCCATTCTGGCTGAGAAGTTACCGCCCAGTCTGCGCGATCGCGCGCGGATTGTGGGTCTGGCGTTGGCGCTGGTGATGCGTCTGTTACTGCTGGCATCGATGTCTTGGTTGGTGTCGTTAACCTCCCCGCTGTTCAGCGCGCTTGGACAGCCCTTCAGCGCCCGCGATCTGATCATGCTTACGGGTGGTGTGTTTTTGATTTTCAAGGCCACGATGGAGCTTAACGAGCGTTTAGAAGGCAACGATGAAGAGCTTCAGACGCAGCGTAAGGGCGCACGCTTTTGGCCGGTGGTGACGCAGATCGTTATTTTGGATGCGGTATTCTCCATTGATTCGGTGATTACCGCCGTGGGTATGGTGGACCATCTGGCAGTCATGATGGCGGCGGTAGTGGTGGCCATTGGCGTGATGATGGCGGCCAGTAAAGTGCTGACCCGTTTTATCAATGCCCACCCGACCATTGTTATCTTATGTTTAAGTTTTTTGCTGATGATTGGGTTTAGCCTGGTGGCCGATGGTTTTGGTTATCATATTCCCAAAGGGTATCTGTATGCCGCCATCGGTTTTTCAGTGGCCATCGAGTCGTTGAACCAGTTGGCGCAATATAATCGGCGGCGGTTTTTATCTTCTGCACGTCCGTTGCGCCAGCGCACCGCCGAAGCGGTGTTGCGTCTGCTTAACGGGCAGCATGAGGAGGCGCAGCTCGATCCGCAAACCTCGGCGCTGGTGGCGGATAACGAAGGTCATGGCCAGGCGGTGTTTAACGAGCAGGAGCGGCGCATGATTGAACGGGTGTTGGGCATGGCCCAGCGTACCGTCAGTAGCGTGATGACCTCACGTCATGATATCGAACATATTGATTTACGTGATCCGCCCGAGGTCATTATTCCTTTGTTGGAAAACAACCAACATACTCGCTTGGTGGTCACCGAAGACAATACCTCTAACGAGCCGTTGGGGGTGGTGCATGTGATTGATTTGCTCACTCAGCAGTTGCAGCAGCAACCGTTAAATATCCGTTCGCTGATTCGCCAGCCGTTGGTGTTTCCCGAGCAACTCTCTTTGCTGATGGCGCTGGAGCAGTTTCGCGTTGCCCATACCCATTTTGCGTTTATCGTCGACGAGTTTGGTTCGGTGGAGGGTATTATTACCCTGAGCGACGTGATGGAGACCATCGCCGGCAACCTGCCGTTGGAGAACGAGGAGATTGACCCGCGCCACGATATCGTGTTGCACGAAGACGGCACGCTAACGGTAAACGGCTATTTGCCGCTGGAAGATCTGGTGGGTTATATCAATATCGAACTCGACGATCGGCGTGAGTACCATACGCTGGCCGGTCTGTTGATGGAACATACCCAGGCGATCCCCGCTGAAGGTGATCGCCTGGATATTGACGGCTATCAATTTGAGATTCTACAGGTAGACAGCCACCGGATCCTCAAAGTGAAGATCACGCCGGTTAGCGCACCGGAATACGAAGTCTAACACTGCGGAGGTGGGTTAACGCACTTTGACCGCAGGCCCGGGGTTGCCGGGCCTGCGGTGGGATTTAGAGTTTTTCCATCAGTTTTTGCAGATTTTTATTTTGCGGATGTTGCTGGTTTTTTTGCGCCCAGGCGTCAAGGCGTTTTTTCAGCTCGTCCTGTAGCCGGTCGCGCAGCAGTTGGTCGACATGCAACTGGTAGCTGAGATTATCCCAAGGGCCATAGACCCGCAACGGGATATCGGTGCTGGCCAGCGCTTCGGTGATCTCCGGTTGCCCTTGCCAGCCTTTGAGTACCCGGATAGTGAGGTTAACATCGCACTGCCGACCCGGCAGGTCCAGGCTGCCACTGCCGTTTAGCGTCATCAGATCGGATTGCCCCGTCAGATTATCCAAGCGTAATGTGCCTTGTTTCAGTGTGGCCTGGGCATGTAGCAATTTTACCATTGAGAAGGTGTCATCATTGCGCTCGACGGAGACATTGTTATTGCTGCGCGCCACAGCACGCTGAATCAGTTGCTTAATATTCAACCCTTCCAACCGGGCGTTCTCCAGGCGCATCTCGCCGGCCCCACGCCAGTTTTGTGCAAAGTCGGCCACGGTAAAGGTTTGTCCAGTCAGTTGCCCTTCCACCGACAGCAGTCCGTCGAGGGTTTGTGGCAACGCAAACGCGTGTAGCAAGGGCCCCAAAGCCACCTGTTTCAAGATCGGGTGCAGTTCAAAATGCGGTTGTTTGCCGGTGGTATCCACGCTACCCGGCAGGCTGAATTCGCCGTTGCCGAGTTTGCCGCTCAGGGTGTTGAACGCCAGATGCCCATGGCGATTGTCGGCCTGGGTTTTAAAATCAGTAATATTCAGGCCGTGGTAAATCACCCGTTGCGCTGTCAGTTTTAGTTGGCCGTCGAAGCCGTTTAACGGCGATGCCGACGACGCCTGATCAAGGTCGGCAATGACCGGTTTGCCGCTGGCGGTAGGCAATGAATGCGGATTATCCTGATCGCCCTGAGTAAAACCCATTAGCGTATCTAGATTCAATGTGCCGGCATTCAGGTCAAGCTGATAAACCGGCGTCACCCCCAACGTGGCACTGGCCTGGCCGCTGAGTTGACTGTCGTTGGCGCTAAATTGAAGGTGGGTTATCGCCAGTGTCCGGTTGGTCGCAGAATATTCCGCACTCAATTTACCCTCGCCCTTGATACCTTCGGCAGGCAGGCCAGATCCATGCAGTTCATAGTCAACGCTGTCCAAACTGGCGGAGAGCTGGCGCGGATACTGGCTGAGGTCGGTTTTGGCATGCAACGAGACCGTCAGGTCACGCTGGTCGCGGTTAATCCGGCTGGAGAACGAGATGCTGGCCTGACGGTGAGCGCTTTGCTCCATATCCAGGTTGAGGTCACGTAAGTTAATCTGTTCGTTGGGCTGGCGCTGCCAAATCAGCAGGCTATCGGCCACTTTCAGGCTGGCGATGTCAAATGACCATTGGCGATGATCCGAGGTGTCGCTCGCGCCGGCAGGGGCGATCGGCGCATCCTTCGGCCGTTGGGCTTCGCTGTCGGGCGTGATGGTGATCACCGCCCCTTTGAGCATCACCTGTTTTACCGCCAGTTGATGCGACAGCAGCGGCCATAGGCGCACATCCAGGCGCATATTTTCTGCACTGATCACCGGTACCCGGGCTCCCGGCGCGGTGAGCGTCATGCGCCCGGCCAGGATACTTAACTGCGGCCAGGCGTGCCAACGCAGGTCGCCATCCAGTTTCAGTTGATAACCACTACGCTGCTCAACCTTGGTTATCATGTAGTTACGAAAATCGTTGGGATTTATCAGCACCACCAGTGCGGTTACGCCGCACACCAGTACTGCTAGCAAAATGACCAGCGTCGTCAGAAGTCGTCTCATGCAGTCCTCATGTCTATTGCTTGCGATGCACAGCCCGTGACGGAATTAATCCTCATCAATCCGACTGCCGGCCGCGCCCTGCTGGTTGCGATATTTCGCATCCTCCCGCCGGTTGTAGGGGCGGGCGGCATGGCCGCTTAGGGGTTCGAAGCTTAATGCTCCGATCAACATACCCGGTCGCAGCGCCAGCGGCAACTTACCTGAATTATAGAACTCCAGCACGATTCTGCCCTGCCAGCCGGGGTCGATGCGGTGTGCTGTGACATGGACCATCAGGCCAAGACGCGCCAACGAGGAGCGGCCATCGAGCCAACCCACCAGATTATCCGGCAGAGTGACGGTTTCCAGGGTGACGGCCAAGGCCAGTTCGGCGGGGTGTAAATAGAACGCGCCACCTTCCGGCAGGACGATTTCGTCACTCATGACCCGATCCAACGCCGCCGTGACGTCTTCTTTCGGTCCGCTCAGATCGATAAACGCGGCGGTATGGCCCTGAAATACCCTGAATTGATTGCCCAGACGGACATCCACCGTGGCACCGTTGATCCTTTCCATCGGTGGACGTGGGTTGATAACCAACCTGCCATCATCCAGCCACGCCTCGATATCGCTGTCGCACAGTCTCATTGTATTCTCCATACGCGTTTTTTTGGAATGGGCCTCTGGTCATCGCGCCCTTGGCATCTTGCCCAGGCCGTTGACGTTTACCCGTGATATTATTCAAAAAATTGACTGATTTTGGCCTTTAAAATGTCGATCGCAATGCGATTTTTGCCCCCGCGCGGCACGATGATATCGGCATATTGCTTTGAGGGTTCGATAAATTGCAAAAACATCGGTCGTACCGTTTTCCGATATTGTTCCATCACCGATTCCATGGCGCGACCGCGCTCGTTAACATCGCGTTTCATGCGCCTGAGCAGGCAAATATCCAACGGGGCATCGACAAAAATCGAGAAATTCATTTCGTCGCGCAAGCGCATATCGGTTAACAGTAGGATCCCTTCGAGAATGATCACTTTTTTGGGCGCCAGGTGGACAGTTTCCGGCCGGCGAGTGTGCTCGACATAACTGTAGACCGGCACTTCAATCGCCTGGCCTGCCTTGAGCATCAATAAATGCTGGTAGAGCAGGTCATGATCCATCGAGCTGGGGTGATCGTAGTTGGTTTTGACCCGCTCGCTCATGGTCAGGTGGTTTTGATCCTGATAATAGCTGTCTTCCGGAATGATGCCGATATGTTCGTCGCCGACCTGCTCACGTAATTCCTGGTAAAGCGTGCTGGCAATCAGGCTTTTGCCAGAGGCGGATGCGCCGGCAATGCCGATTATGACGCACTGGTGAGGCTTGTCAGTCATACAATAAATGGCCTGGTCTAAAAATGGAGGGGTTGCGCCGGTGTGGCGCCTATGCCGCGGCAATTATAGTGTGCCAGGGAATTTGACGCCAGCACTTGCGCACCGCCAGTCGGCCCAATAGGCCTGTATCACACTTTTTACTGCGATTAGGATCACAGGTTTAAGATTATTCAGGCTGGAGCAATCTGCCCACATTGCGTAAACTGAGCGATTGAGGGCCATTTACGCGGTATTGGCTTCCCCTGTTTTTTTACTTAATGAGTGGCTTTTGATGAATTGGCACTGGCTTACGTTTTTTGGCGATAGCATGCTGTTACTGCCCTGCGCAGCCCTGATTGTCATCTTGTTATTATGGAAAGCCGATACCCGCCGTACTTGCTGGCAGTGGTTGTTGCTGTTTGGCACGGCCGGGTCGATAGTGGTGGTGTCCAAGCTGGCCTTTATGGGCTGGGGCATCGGCAGCCGGCGGTTGGATTTCACCGGTTTTAGTGGTCATTCCGCATTATCCGCCAGTATCTGGCCGGTGATGATCTGGATTTTAACCAGCCGCGCGCCCCGTGTGCTGCGACTGGCAGCGGTGGCCGGCGGTTATGGCCTGGCGTTGGCGGTGGGCGTCTCTCGTGTGGTGATCCATGCCCATTCGGTGTCGGAAGTGATTGCCGGCCTGACCTTGGGATTTGCCATCAGCAGCTCATTTCTGTTGCTGCAATATGCGCGGCACACCCAGATTCATCACCTGTCTTATGGGCAGTTAACCGCCGTGCTGCTGTTGCCGCTGCTGCTGGTGATCCAGGGTAAAAAAGCCCCCACCCAAGGTCTGTTGGAATCGATTGCCGCCACGGTGGCGCCAGGGGGACGGGTGTATACCCGAGCGGATTTGTATGCTAAAGATCCCACGCCCGACGGACAACATAACGATGCGGTGTCGATCGTCGCACAATAATGGTCACGATGTCGGCTGGCGCGATGCCTGCGGCGACACTAACACAATGTTCGATAAGCGGTAGGTGATGCCTGCCGCAACCATCGCGATGACGGCGCAAATAAACAGGCTGGCGTCAATGGCGGTGATCAACGCATGACGCGCAAAAACCATCTCCCCCGTCGCCGTTTTTTCCACCATCCCGAGCAACTTGCCCGGGTCGGACCAACGGTCTGCGGCGTCTTCGCCCAGGGTCTGGCGTAATAGCCCGTGATAAAGCATATTCAGCAGTAAGCTGGTAGCCGCCGTGCCAAGCAGTCCACCGACTAACCGAAACGATTGCAACAGCGCGGTGGCGATACCCAAGTGCTCACGTGGTGCCAAGGTTTGGGTAAAGAGGGTGAGATTGAGCAAAATAAAACCGAGCCCGCTGCCACACATCAGCATCAGCAACAACAACTGCACGAAACTTGCCCTGGCACCACAGAGTGCCAGTCCAATACAGGCCGCCGCAAGCAACAAGAATCCCGATACCGGCAGCAGCGCCGGGTTGCGTAGTCGGGTCACGATACGCCCGTTAATGATGGCGCCGAGGGTAATACTGACCCCTAGCGGGGTGAGTAACCAGGCCGCTTGTTGGGCCGAATAGCCATAACCTCCTTGGAACAGCAGTGGGGCAAAATAGAGCAAGGTAAACATCACCGCCCCTGCCAACGTCGAGAGGATAAACAGTTGTCGCACGGTGCTCGGAACAAACAGGCTAGGTGGCAATAGCGGTGATGCCGCGCGTTTTTGCTGGCCGATCAACCCCAGGAATGACAGTAATGAGGCGAATACCCACGCTATCACCCCTAGCTCATTCATGTGTGTTGACATGCCGGTGATGCCTAACTGTAGACTGCCGAGCAACAGCATCACCAATAGCGCGCCCAACCAATCAAGTTGAATATTGTGCTGTTGCAATGGCTTAATATACGGTAGATAACGCCACGCCATCACTAAGGCCAGTAGACCACAAGGCACATTGAGGTAGAACACCGAACGCCAGCCATACTGTTCGGTGAGTATGCCACCGAGCGTCGGCCCCAGCGCATTCACGACACTGAATGCACTACTGAGCAAAATTTGCCAACGCAGTCTGCGGCGCACCTCAGGGAAAAGTTCGGGGATGCACGCAAATGCGGTGCCGATCAACATGCCGCCACCGATGCCTTGCAACGCGCGCCAGAGTACCAACATCAGCATGTCGTTTGCTTGAGCACACAATAACGACGCCAGGGTAAACACCAGCGTGGCGGTTATCACAAAATACTTGCGTCCGAAATAGTCCCCTAACCGACCAAAAATGGGTACCGTCACGATCGAGGTTAATAGATAACCGGTTGCCAGCCAGGCGTACCAATCAAAGCCACCCAAATCGGCCACAATATAGGGCATGGTATTGCCGATGACGGTTTGGTCGAGGGCCGATAACATTAACGTTAACGACAACCCCAGCATGGCCAACAGCGCGCGGCGAAAGTTTAACGCCTCAGGGGGGACTATTTTAGACATCATGTTTTCTCGATAATACCGTATCTGGACTCAACACAATTGGGCTAGTGCACGCGCCATGCGGTTGGCGCCTTCGAGCAGGGTGTCGATATCGGTGGCGATGGATAACCGGAAATACGGGGAAATGCCGTATGCCGCACCGGGAACGACGGCCACCCCTTCGCTTTCCAGCAAATAGAGCACCACATCATTGTCATTATTTAAGCGTATGCCCTGCGGGGTCTGACGTCCGATCATGCCTGCGCAGTTCACATACAAATAAAACGCGCCGTCAGGTGGTTGGCAGGTCAGACCAGGAATACTGTTGATCGCATCGACCATCTGATCACGGCGTTGGCGATAGGTTTCGCGGCTTTGCTCAATAAAATCGGTCCCGCTGTTCAACGCTGCCACGGCTGCCGCCTGGCTGACGGAACAGGCATTACTGGTGGACTGAGATTGCAAGGTGCCCATGGCGGTAATCAAGGCCTCAGGCCCGGCGGCATAACCAATCCGCCAGCCGGTCATGGCGTAGGTTTTTGACACCCCGTTGACCACCAAGGTGCGATCCGCTAACCCAGGTTCAATCGCCAATAGATGGTTAGGTGTGCTGCGGTCAAAACGGATGTGCTCGTAGATATCATCCGTCATGATCGCCAGCGTCGGGTGTTCCATCAACACGTCAGCCAGTGCGCGCAATTCCTGGTCGGAATAACTCGCACCACTTGGATTGCTGGGCGAATTTAACAATAACCAACGACACTCTGGCGTGATGGCGGCACGCAGTTGCTCAGCCGTCAGCTTAAACCCATGCTCCTGCTGGCAAGGGATGATCACGGGTTGACCGTCGCAAGCCATGACCATATCGGGGTAAGAGACCCAGTACGGGGCCGGGATCAGGACCTTATCACCAGGTTCAAGGGTGGCCGCCAGTGCATTAAAAATCGCGCTTTTGGCCCCGCAGGTGACAATAATGTTGT
This sequence comes from Acerihabitans sp. TG2, assembly GCF_035013185.1. Classification (NCBI taxonomy): domain Bacteria; kingdom Pseudomonadati; phylum Pseudomonadota; class Gammaproteobacteria; order Enterobacterales; family Pectobacteriaceae; genus Acerihabitans; species Acerihabitans sp. TG2. Next base: position 379,176 of record NZ_JAYGJO010000001.1, on the reverse strand, counting down.
TTGCGGTAAAACTCAGGTGATTTTCACGCATAAATTTATCGGCAATAGCCTGGCGCAGTATCGGTGTACCATTATTTTGCGTGTAGCGCGTTTCCCCCTGCTCTATCGCCGCACAAGCCGCCCGGCGTATAACCTCTGGTGTATCGAAATCGGGTTCACCGGTCACCAGATTAACAATTGACTTACCCTCACGCCGCAAAGCGTTGGCCCGGTCGGCCGCCGTGCTGCTGGGTGAGGTTTTTATGCGGGTAATGCGTGAAGCGATACGGATTGCACTCATAACGTGCTCCTGATGCGGTGTGGATTGAAAATACGGTAATGGAGAGTCTGGATATCGCGCTAAGAGGAGTTCGTTCTGGTTCAATCGCGTTGGCTTATGGATAGGCGTCAGCGATAGCTAAAATGCATCATAGCTGTGCAGGAATGCTCGTCGCACCGCCAGATGAAGTTAATGAAAATATTATATAATCACTTATTTACAATAGGTTATATTGATTTTTAACGAGACATGCTGACGACTGGCTTGATAATTGCTAATGATGAGTATGTATTGGTTATCAAGGACATCATCATGAATCTCAGGCGACTTAAGTACTTTGTGAAAATTGTCGATATCGGCAGTTTGACGCAGGCGGCTGATATTCTGCATATTGCTCAGCCGGCGTTGAGTCAGCAGTTGGCCACACTGGAGAGTGAAGTCAAGCAGCAGTTGCTGATCCGCACCAAGCGCGGCGTCACGCCCACCGATGCCGGGCAAATTCTCTATACCCATGCCCAGGCGATTTTGCGCCAGTGTGAGCGAGCGCAAAGCGCGATTGACGGCTCGGCGCTGCTGTTATCCGGCACGGTGTCGGTGGGATTGGCGCCAGGTACAGCGGCCTCTTTGTTGGCCCTGCCGCTGTTTGAGGCCGTAAAACAGCAACACCCGGGCATTTTACTCTATTACAACGAGAATTTTGGTACCACGCTGAGTGAACTGATCATGAGTGGCCGCATGGACATGGCCGTGCTGTATGGCAATCGTGATATTCACGGTCTGTCATTTATTTCCTTGATGAAAGAGGACCTGTATCTGGTGAACAGTTCTCAGGCCCCACAGGTTGGCAATACGGTCAGTCTTGAACAGGTGGCTAAATACGACCTGTTTTTGCCGCAGACTTACAACTATATGCGCAAAGTGGTGGATGAAGCCTTCAGCTCCCGTGGCCTGGTCGGGCATGTGGTGTGTGAAATCGAATCCGTCACCACACTGACGGCAGCGGTTGCCAGCGGCCATGGCGCGACCGTATTACCTGAATCTGCCGCACGTGCGCTGCTCGGGCCCGCCGGTGCCTGGATGGCAAAAATCATCAATCCGGGCATTCAGGCACCGCTGTCATTTTGTTCATCCGATCATCTTCCCTTGTCGCAGCCGGCACAGGCAGTGAAAAAAATCTTACTGTCGTTGATGGCCGAACGCACCACCGATAACCGCCCCTTGGCCTTGGTGTAACCCTCGGTAATAAGCCACGCTTATTACCACACAACAAAAGCCTCTTAGTGACCGGTTAAACGGCACGATACAGTGCCGCTAACACGCACAATACTTCCCTGAGCCATAATCAGGGGTGATAAGAGGTAACGATGGACCTTGCGCAACAGTGGGACACCCCGCAATTGAGCTTGTTAGGTACGCGGGCGTTATTATTTGAAGCGCCAGGCCCCTTAGGACTGGAGAACCAGCAACGTATATGGGCGTTGGCCGACTATGCCAACGGTCTGCCGGAGCTTGCCGAGTCGGTACCCGGCATGAATAATCTGATGTTGGTATTTACCACCCTACCTGCAGAACCAGAACAGCTGTTTAGACAACTGCTTGTGCAGTGGGCACGTGATGAACGTAAGACACTACAGGGAAAAACGGTTGAGCTGTCGGTGTTTTATGGTGGCGAATTGGGCCCACATCTGCTTGATGTGGCCGAGCACAGCGGCCTGAGTGTCAGTGACGTGGTCGCCTGTCACAGCGCCCCGCTTTATCCGGTATATGCCCTTGGCAGCCACCCCGGTTATTGTTACCTCGGCAATATGGATCCCCGCATCGCCACCCCGCGGCGCCAAACACCCTTAATGAGCATTCCCGGCGGCGCCGTGTCCATCGGCGGACTACAAACCGGGGTTTCCGCCTCGGCGGGCCCCAGCGGTTGGAATACCATCGGTCATACGGATTTTATCTTCTTTGATGCCGGCGCTCGCCCACCGGTCACCCTGCTGCCGGGTGACAACGTGGTATTTAAAGCGGTAGGAGTGCGCGCATGATTGTGATTGAAAAAACCACGCCGCTGAGCAGTGTGCAAGATCTCGGGCGCACCGGCAGCCTGCACTATGGGGTCGGCACCGCTGGCGTGATGGATCCATTGGCCTTGCAATTGGGTAACGCGATGCTCGGCAATGTCCCCAATGCTGCGGCGATTGAAATTCCACTGTTTCCGTTCCAAGTGCGTTTTATGGACGACTGCTGTTTTGCCGTGACTGGCCATGATGGCCGGGTGATGCTCGACGATGTGATGTTGCCTTTCTGGTGGAGCGCACAAGCGCGTAAGGGGCAGCGTTTGACGCTGCATGCCTCTCGCCGCACCACCCGCGCCTATTTGCATTTGCCTGGGGGGGTCGATGTCCCGGCGGTGCTGGGTTCGCGCAGCACTCAGCTGCGGGGTGAATTTGGCGGCTTCCAGGGGCGAGGTTTACACCAGGGCGATCGGCTGTACGCCATCGAACCTAAACAGGCCGGTCCCGTGGATTTCGGCATTATGCCGCCGTGGTATGGACTGGGTGTCGCCGACACACCGGTCCCCCTGATCCGGGTGTTGCCGGCGGCGGAATACGGTATTTTCACCGAAGATTCGTGCCAGGCATTTTGGCTTCAAGCGTGGCAAATTACGCCACAGAGCAACCGCTATGGCTACCGTTTATCGGGTCAGCCGCTGATAGCCAAAGCACCGCTGGAGATGCGTTCGCACGGCATCGTTCCCGGAGTGATTCAGATACCACACAACGGCCAGCCAATTATCCAAATGCGCGATGCACAGCCCAGCGGCGGTTATCCCAAATTCGGCACCGTGATCGATGCCGACATGTGGGTGTTGGGGCAAATTCCGGTCGGCAGCCTGGTCCGTTTTATTCAGGTCAGTTATCAACAAGCCCGTGTTGCCGACGCTCAACAGCAGGCTTATCTGCAAAAAGTGATCGCGCAAATTGACTGCCACCGACGTTATGCAGGTTAATCCCGGGTTTTGGAGAGTATGTGATGTTAGCTATTGCTGAACTACGCCAGATTGCGCTGAAGATGAACCGTTCTGGTTTGCACGATATTGAAATCGCTGGCCATCACTACCGGGTACATCTGCGCTGTGATCCCACGCAACCCATGGTGATGTCCACCAGCACAGCTTTCCCTGCGGCGATGCCTGCGGGCGCTGCGCTAGCCAGCGCCGCCACGCCTCTTGCCCAGGCGACGGTCACCGCAACTGTCACGGCAACTGTCACGGCACAACGGCCGGGTATTATCTGGTTTACCCATCCGCTCAACGACCAGATGATCGCCAAAACAGGGGCCACGATCTGCGCCGGAGACATGATTGCCTTGCTCGGTATCGGCCAGCTATTGCTGCCGGTGTATAGCCCGGAATCGGGCATAGTGCAGCGGCAGTGCGTCACCAATGGCACCGTTGTGGAATTCGGTACTGAACTCATCGCCCTGTCTCAGGGGCAATAAGGAGAACCAGATGAAAATTATCGATCTTAACGCCGATCTCGGCGAGGGGTTTGGCGATTACCGTATCGCGGATGATAACGCGTTAATGCCATTAATTTCCTCGGCCAATGTCGCCTGCGGTTTCCATGCCGGTGACGCGGCTATCATGGCCAACAGCGTGGTGTTGGCCAAGCAGTTCCAGGTTGATTTGGGCGCCCATGTGGGTTTTCCCGATTTGCTCGGTTTTGGCCGTCGCCGCATGCACATCGATACCGATACCCTGGCACATTATGTGACGTATCAACTGGGCGCGCTGGCGGGTTTTGCCCGAGCGGCAGATTACCCGATGACCCATATGAGTTTTCACGGGGCGTTAGGCAATATGGCAGCGGAGGATGCCCAACTGGCATTGCCGTTGTTAAGCGCAGTAAAAGCCTTCGACGCCACGCTGATCATCAGTACCACCGCCGGCAATGCCGTTGAACAGATGGCTCGAGAACTGGGGTTTAGGGTCGCGACCACCTTCTTGGCGGATCGGGCCTATGACCGCAAGGGCATGCTGGTGAGGCGCGGTTTACCTGGCGCGGTGATCCACGATCTGCAACTGGTTAGCCAAAGGGTCATCCGTCTGCTAACGCAAGGCACCGTGCAAACCATTGAAGGAGAGGTGCTCAATATGCAGGTTACCTCAGTCCTGTTGCATGGCGATACCCAAGGCGCACTGGCGCTGGCCAAACAATTACGCCAGGACATTGAAGGGATTGGGGTAAAAATCGTGCCGATTTCACAGCATAGGTGATCATGCGCGGGTACCCATAAGACAGCCTTATTGCCACACAGGCTTTCTGTCTTATCGCCCCCCAAGATTACTGGTTACAGTCATTTTATTCGTATTTCCGCCGGTGGGTTTGCTCGGCAACTATCAAGGAAAACACTATGCCATTTTCAGATTATAAAACCGCGCTGGTCACCGGGGCCTCCGCCGGTCTGGGTGAAGCGATCGTTGAGCGTTTTTGTCGCGAAGGCCTCACGGTGCACGCCGTTGCACGGCGCCATGACCAATTGGCGCAATTGGCTGAACGTACAGGTTGTATCCCACACGTGTTGGATATCTCCGACACCGAGGCCTTAACCGAGCTCTGTAAAGGACTCGACATTGATATTCTGGTGAATAACGCCGGGGTTTCCCGTTCGGGTTCTCTGCTGGATTCCGATGCAGACGGTATCGACAGCCAGGTGGATGTTAACCTGCGCGCGGTACTGCATTTAACCCGGTTGTTGGTCCCGGGCATGGTTAAGCGTGACTGCGGCCACGTGATCAACATCTCTTCTATTGCCGGGGTATACAACTTCAACGGCAACACCATCTACCACGCGACCAAAGCTGCGGTGCACATGTTATCACGCCAGCTGCGGATCGATGTCTACGGTAAACGCGTGCGGGTGACCGAGATTTGTCCGGGCCGGGTGGCGACGGAGATCTTCGGTAATGTACTGGGCGATGCTGAAGAAGCGCGCAGACGCTATATCGATGGTTTTGAGTTACCGCTGGCCAAGGATGTTGCCGATGCGGTGTCCTTTAGCATTGCGGCACCGATTGCGGTGAATATTGGGCACATTGAACTCACGCCAACCTTGCAAGTGCCGGGCGGGCTGTCGACGATGCGTCCGGATGATACTACCTCGTGAGAAACTGGCGGTGTCGTTAATGTGGAAGGAAGGCTGATGAACAATACGCTTGATTTTGGTGTGGTTTTGCATGGGCAGTACGGCGCGATGCTGTTATCCGGCATCAAGTTGACATTACAATTGGCCCTTGGCTCCTGGCTCTTGGCCATGGCGCTGGCCGTACTATTGGTGTTGCTGCGCCTGGCTAACAAGCGGGTGACCACCGCCCTGGTCGCCGTCTATGTCTCTTATCACCGCAATGTACCCACGTTAATCCAGCTGATGATCTGGTATTTTGCCATTCCGACGCTGTTGCCTGCATCAGTACAAATCTGGTTGAACAATTTCAATAGTGAGTTTGTGTTCTCGCTTACCGCTTTAGGTTTATGCCAGGCGGCCTACTTCTGTGAAGATATTCGCAGCGGATTGCGCGCCATTCCTAGTGGTCAAACTGAAGCTGCACGGGCGCTGGGCATGGGGTATATCCGTTCCATGCGCTGGGTGATTTTGCCGCAAAGCATACGCAACGCGCTACCCGCATTGATCAACCATACGGTACTACTGTTCAAGAATACCAGCCTGGCGATGGTGATTGGCGTGGCGGAACTGACCTATGCCACGCGTGAGATTGAAAACTATACCTTCCGTACTTTCGAAGTGTACCTGATCTCCTCTGTTGCCTATCTGGCCTGCTCGCTGCTGTTGATGGGCGCCGGCGCGATTCTGGCGCAGCGGTATCAGCGCGCGTTGGCGAGGTAAACGACATGTTCGATTTTTTTTCGATAATTCAGCAAAACTGGATGCTGTTCCTGGTAGGCCAATATCCTAATGGGCCCTTAGGCGGGATTGCCTGTACCTTGGTGCTGTCTTTGCTCGCCATGCTGTTTGCGTTGCCAGTGGGGTTAGTGTTGGGCATGGCCCGGGTCTCTCCCTTTCGTTGGCTGCGCTATTTTGCCGCCTCCTGGGTGTACATATTGCGCGGTATTCCGCTGGTCATGGTGGTGTTCTGGACTTACTTTTGCGTTCCGCTGCTACTCGGTCGCAACGTCGACGGATTCACCACCATGCTGTGTACCTTGGTGGTGTATGAAAGCGCCTATATTGCCGAGATTGTGCGTGCGGGCATTCAGGCACTGCCATCGGGCCAGTATGAAGCAGCCCGTGCGATGGGGATGAGTTACCTCAAGGCTTTTCGTCTGATTATCTTGCCACAGGCACTGTTTAACATGTTGCCCAGTATGATAAGCCAGCTGGTATCGATCATCAAAGACAGTACGTTGGGTTATGTCATCAATGTTCAGGAACTGACGTTCGCCGCCAATCAGGTCAATAATCAGCTACTCACCAAGCCCTTTGCCGTTTTTGCGATTGTCGCCCTGAGTTATTACATCATTTGTTTCAGTTTGACGGCGCTTGCCAGTCACATGGAACAAAGAATTGCCCGAAAACGCCTGAGTTCGCCGTCCTCCGGCACGGCAAAAGCCGCCCTCTTAACCCCAAAATCTTAATTCAATAGGAGTGACCGGATGATTCCGATGATTATGTTTAACCGGGTCAACAAATGGTATGGCGAATATCAGGCGCTTACCGACCTGAGCGCGGAAATCAAGAGCGGCGAGGTGGTGGTGGTGTGCGGACCCTCCGGTTCAGGTAAATCCACCCTGATCCGCACGGTTAATCGTCTGGAACCTATCGAAGAAGGTCAAATTTTGTTCGACGGCCACGATATTCATGGTACCAGTACCCGATTGAACCATCTGCGCACCCGCATTGGGTTTGTGTTCCAAAGCTTTAACCTGTTTCCCCACATTTCGGTGCTGGATAATATTATGTTATCCCCTTTAAAGGTACTGGGGCTACGTCGCGCTGAGGTTCATAAGCACGCGCTGGAACTGCTTGAGCGTGTGGGGCTGTCGCATAAGGCTAATGCCTATCCGGCCCAACTTTCCGGTGGCCAACAGCAGCGGGTTGCCATCGCCCGGGCCTTGGCGATGAAACCCCCGGTAATGCTGTTTGACGAACCGACCAGCGCCCTGGATCCGGAAATGGTGGGCGAAGTATTAAGCGTTATGCGCGGTCTGGCGCAAGACGGCATGACCATGATGTGCGTTACCCATGAAATGAACTTTGCGCGTGAGGTTGCTGATACCGTTTGGTTTATGGACGAAGGACGGATTTTGGAACAAGCACCGCCTGAGCAATTTTTTACCCGCCCACAGCACCCACGGGCACAACGTTTCCTGGCAGACCTGCGCCAACACTGATTCTATCGCCTGTTTTGCACTATTGGAGCACCATGATATGAAAAACGTAAATAAATTAAGTGTGGTATTGCTTGCGGTACCGTTGCTATTGACCGCATTACCTTCTCTGGCCAACATGCTGTCGGATATTCAGGGACGTGGCGTACTCAACTGTGGCGTTTACTCAGACGTTCCGCCATTTTCCTCACCAGACGTTAAAACCCGCAAACTGGTGGGCATGGATGTGGATTTATGTGGCGCATTGGCCAAACAGATGGGGGTGAAACTCAATCTGATGCCGGTATCCGTCGAGGCGCGCATCGCGGTGCTGACCACCGGCCGGGTTGATGTATTGGTGGCTAATTTGGCGTATACCAAGACCCGCGCCGCGCAAATTCAATTCAGCGATCCCTATTATATCGCCAAAGAGGTATTGGTGGTGAAAAGTGTTGATGCTGACAAAACCAGGGCAGACTTTAAAGGGAAACGTATCAGCGCGACTAAAGGTTCAACATCGGAACAATCCATCCGTATGGCGGACGCCAAACCCGTGACGTTCCAAGATACCGCCTCCGCCTATTTGGCATTGCAGCAGAACAAATCGGTCGGTTTTGTCACTAACAATATGACGGCCACTAAGCTGGTGATGCAGGCCAAAAAAGATGGCGTCAACTTGGCCATTATCAAAGAACCTATGGCCTTGGAACCGATTGCGGTGGGGTTAAAACAAGGGGAACCGGCGTTATTGGCGAAAGTGAATAGCAGCCTTTACGCCATGGATGCTGCTGGCGAGATCGACCAGATATGGAATCGCTGGATTGGCCCTGATACCGATTATAAAATGGTGCGTGCTGAAAAAGTACAACCTTTGGCCAGCTTGAAGTTTGTCCCACTGGAATAAAATACCAACCGACAATGCTACTGTATTCAGTACATTGTCATGTTTTTGTCATGGTTGGATGATATATCCCATAGTGGTTTTATCCTCGGTGCCACGGTTCACCCATCAGTTGAACCGTGGTAAACACCCTTAAACTCGCCATGGGCCATTACGCATGTTTTCACGCGCTTTTGTGTTTACCCTTTCAAGCGTCGCGACAGTGCTGTCATTGTGCGCGATCGCCAACGCCGATAACAGCCCCCTGTCGGTACAAGACCAATTGGTCACCGCCACGCCAGTCAAGCATCTGGTGGTGATTTATAATGAGAACGTTTCATTCGACCACTATTTCGCAACGTACCCAAAAGCCACCAATCCTCCGGGCGAACCGCGTTTCACTGCCGCGGCTGATACGCCGAGGGTGAATGGTTTGCGTGGTGCCTTACTGAGCGCCAACCCCAACGCAACCAATACCGAAAACGGTGCGGGCGCGGTTAACCCGTTCCGATTGGATCGCAGTCAGGCCGCCACGGCCGATCAGAGTCATGCCTATACCGCAGAGCAACAGGCCTATCACAATGGCGCCAGCGATTTGTTTCCTAAATATACCGGCAAGGGGTCGAAGGGAGGCGCCGGGGCCTTTGGCACCACCGGCCTGGTCATGGGTTATTATGATGGTAATACCGTGACGGCGCTGTGGAACTATGCGCAACATTATGCAATGAGTGATAACGCCTACACCGATACTTATGGCCCTTCGACGCCGGGGGCCCTGGAAGTGGTCTCCGGTCAGAATAACGGCGTGCAGTTGGTGAAGACCTCCTATACGCCATTTACCTTGGGCTCGCGCTCTTATTACATCAATGACGCGCAGGGCGGCTACACACTGATCAATGACGCTGATCCCGCCAACGACGTCTGCTCGAGCGCCACCGACCAGATTATGATGTCCGGCAAGAATATTGGCGACCTGCTCAACACCAAGCATATTACCTGGGGTGGTTTCATGGCCGGCTTTGACCTTTCAACGGTCAACGGTAACGGATCCACCGGCTGTAAACGCAATACCATCGCCCCGGCGGTTGGGCAAGCAACGGCTGATTACATTCCACACCACAACTGGTTCCAGTACTACGCCTCCACCGCCAATGCCCAGCACCTGCGACCAAGCTCGACGGCAGCCATTGGTTATAGCCTGGAATCGGATGGCAAAACCCCCGAGCCGGCCAATCACCAATACGATTCGGATGATTTTATTGCTGCGGTGAAATCGGGCAACTATCCGTCGGTGAGTTTTATTAAGGCTCCAGCCTATCAGGACGGCCATGCCGGTTATTCTGATCCACTTGATGAACAGGCATTCACCGCCAAAATCGTCAATTTTCTACAGCAGCAGCCCGACTGGAAAAATACGGCGGTTATTGTGGCATGGGATGACTCGGATGGTTGGTACGATCACGCGTATGCTACACCGACCAGTGCGTCGTTCGATGCACAGGCTGATCAGTTAAATGGCGCGGGCAAGTGCGGTTCTGGCAGCGTTGGGCTCGGGGTGAAGGGTGCGCCGGTCAATGGCCGCTGTGGTCCAGGCACCCGAATTCCGTTCTTGGTGATTTCGCCATGGGCTAAGGTGAATTATGTTGACCATACGCCGATCAGTCAGGCCTCGGTGGTGAAATTTATCGAAGATAACTGGCTGAATGGACAGCGCATCGGCGGCGGTTCGCTGGATGCCACGTCAGGCAGCATTATGGGTATGTTTAACCTCAGCGGCAGCGGTAATAACCCGACGGTGTTTGTCGATCCCAACTTGGGATCGGTAGTCTCCTCCGTACCGACGATTTAAGGTTGGGTTATCGAGGTGACAATGCGTAATGGAGGGCGCCTGCTGGTCGCGGTAACGGTGGTGGTTGCCGCATGCCTGGTCATGTGGGCGTTGTTTTACCCTGCCAACGTGTTAGCGCTGGCAGACTCAATAGTTGAGGACCTCAGCGGTGAGAACCCCCACCCTATCGTTCTGCTGCCTGCACCCGCCGCCCCTGAGCTCAGTGCGGTGGCACAGCTGGGTAAAAAGATTTTTTTCGATTCGACGCTGTCGGCGTCGGGTCAACGTTCTTGTGCCGCATGTCATAGCCCGGATCATGCCTATGGTCCGGCAAATGACCTTGCCGTTCAGTTAGGTGGGCCGACCCTGTCACAACCGGGCTTTCGGCCGCCACAATCCCTGATGTACCTCGCCCATCAGCCCAATTTCAGTATTGGACCGGACAGCGGTGAAGCCGACAGTCCGCCAGATTTAACCCTGCTCGCCAATCAGTCCGCTCACCTGGAGCGTGGGCAAAAAAATGCCGGCGTCACCCCAGCCGCCCCGGCGATGGTGCCACAAGGCGGATTATTCTGGGACGGTCGGGCGGATACCCTGCAGGCGCAGGCGTTGGGTCCCCTGTTTAATCCGGTGGAGATGGCCAATACCAGCATGGCCGAGGTTAAACAAAAGCTTGAACACAGCCCTTATAAAAATGATTTTGTTCAGTTATTTGGCCCACAGGTGTTCGACAACGCTACGCTTGCCGTGTCGGAGGCCATGTCAGCCGTCGCGCGTTACCAGGTTGAAGATCGATCATTTCACCCCTACTCCAGCAAATATGATTATTGGCTGGAAGGCAAGGCGCGCTTTAGCCAGTCCGAGATCCGTGGCATGCGTTTGTTTAATGACCCGAATAAGGCCAATTGTGCTGGATGTCACCTGTCGAAACCTGGCGCTGACGGACAACCGCCGATGTTCACGGATTATCAGTATGAAGCCCTGGGCGTACCGAGGAACCCCCGTCTGGCCGCCAACAAAAATCCTGCGTTCTTTGATATGGGCCTGTGTGGCCCCTTTCGCACCGACTTAAGCCAGCAGACGCAATACTGTGGCATGTTCCTGACACCCACCTTACGCAACGTGGCGACACGCAAGGTTTTTTTCCATAACGGTGTTTTTAGCTCGCTTGAGCAGGTGCTGGCATTTTACAATGAACGTAATACCGCCCCACAAAAATTCTATCCGCGCGACCCAGCCGGTCACCTCCAGCGCTATAACGATCTGCCGATACAGTTTCAGGGCAACATCGATACGAAAGATGCACCATTTGACCGGAAGTTCGGTGACCCGCCGGCCATGACCGAGCGAGATATACGCGACATCATTGCGTTTCTCAAGACCTTAAATGATGGCTATCAGGGCGATATCAAATAAATCACCCGTTTGGCCACATCTGGTTATTCAACAATACCTAAGGTTCATTGATCGAAGTTTCCGGTCAGGCGACGATGAAAATCACTGCTTCGCACATCTAATCCTTCAAAAATGACCTTGGCATGATGGCGTTGATAGCGATATTCGATACCATCAAGCGCAGCCACCGTGGAGGCATCCCAAATTTGTGCATGCGTGAGGTCGATAATCACCCGCTTGGGATCGTGTCCATACTCGAAATGCTCAAACAGGTCGTTACTGCTCGCAAAAAACAGCGGCCCACGCACGGTATAACGTACGCTTTCGCCATCATCACTTAACTCACGCTCGGTATGAATAACGTGCGCGATACGGCGAGCAAACAGGATCATGGCAACAATCACGCCGGCCAGGACCCCTAATGCCAGGTTACTGGTCCATACCGTGACGACTACGGTGAGGACCATCACCAGGGTTTCTGACCACGGCATGCGTTTAAGCGTAGCGGGTTGCAGGCTATGCCAGTTAACGGTTTTTAACGCGACCACAACCATGATTCCGGCCAATACCACCATCGGGATCTGGGCTAACAGTTTACTGGAGCCGGTGACCAGCAGCAGCAGCACCGCCGCTGCCGCCACGGTGGACACACGGCTACGCGCTCTGCCCAGCTCCACATTGACGATCGTCTGACCAATCATGGCACAACCGGCCGTGCCACCATAAAAGCCCGCAAGAATGTTGCCAACGCCGAGGCCCCAGGATTCACGACGCTTGCTGGAAGGCGTATCGGTAATGTCATCGACCAGTTTGGCGGTTAACAATGATTCCATCAGGCCAACAAAAGCGATACTTAACGCCGTCGGCCAGACGATGTGCAAGGTTTGTGCATTCAACGGAACCAGCAACTGGGTGAGGCCGGGCAAACCGGCGCTCATCGGCCCTTCATCGCCCACATTGGGTAATCTGTAGCCCATCAGCAGCGCCACGCCGGTCACCACGGCGATGGCGATAAGCGGCGAGGGCACGACCTTGAGAACGCGCGGCAGCAGCAAAACAATCAGCAACGTCAGGACAAACATCACCCAGACAAAGCTCGACTGCCCCCAGACGTGAGGCACCTGAGCGAAAAATATCAGGATCCCCAGCGCGTTGACAAAGCCAATCATCACCGATCGCGGGATATAACGCATCATGCGTGACAGTCCCGTTAGCCCAAATAAAATTTGAACTGTCCCGCCCAGCACCACCGCAGGAAAAATATATTCGACGCCGTGGGCATGCACCATCGGACCAATCACCAGGGCCACAGAACCTGCTGCTGCAGACACCATCGCCGGACGTCCGCCCAGAATAGACAACGTCAGACACAGGACAATCGATGCGATCAAACTGACTTTCGGATCAACACCCGCAATGACAGAAAATGAAATCACCTCAGGGATCAGTGCCAACGCCGTGACAACGCCAGCAAGGCACTCGCGCGTCATGAGCCTGGGTGATTGCAAAACCTGCAACACGCGCAGTGGCTCGCCCGACTCACCTACGGGGGAAGGGTCATGAGTGTTATTCATAATAATTTTAGTCTCTTGTTGTTCATCGTTTTGTCTGTGGCTTACCCGCGTTGGGAAAAGAGGTAAAGGGACTGTTTACCGATAAATGGACGTCACCAATAAATGGACGTCACCGATAAAGGAAAGTGACCGATAAAGGAATGCCACCGGTAACTGAATACCGTGAGTAAATGAATGTCATTCTCGAATAAAATGTGACGTGGATCGCATTTTTTGTTAATCCGCTAATAGTAACTATGGTTATCATTACTCCATCGAAGGCACACAGCCTTCCACCAGAAAATTAAAAAGGATGTTAACCATGAAATTCATTAAATCACTGTCTGTTGCTGCCGTTGCCGCCTTGTCACTGATGTCATTCAATACCTTTGCTGACCAGAGCGTCTCCGTGACCTCGTCAACCCTGGACGGCGCCGAAGCCAAAATCGCCGCACAAGCCCAGCAACAAGGTGCCCAGTACAAAATTGTTGAAGCCAACACCAATAACCGTGTGCATATGACCGCTGAGTTGTACAAATAACGGAAGTTTGCCAAATAACGTCGTCAAAAAGGTCGCCCAACAGGCGGCCTTTTTTTTGTCCGACGATCACTAGCGCGTGTCGCGCTTGGACGGTGATGTTCTTCCCCACGTCTCCTGCTTCTCATTATCAATAAAATAGTGATCAACTTCAAACTTTTACGTACAAAGGATAGATTACTAATGGAACCGGTTCCATACTCTGTTCTAACGCGATTCCCCCTGCCGGCATTCCGGTTACAGGAGAACGGTTCATTTTAAGGAGTAATCTATGTCCGCAACCCCTCTGTCCGACACCGATCTGCAACCCCTTGATGTAGTGACTTTTGGCGAGGCAATGGCCATGTTTGTCGCCACCGAATCAGGTCATTTGGACCAAGTCGACCACTATGTCCGGCGCGCAGCAGGTGCCGAACTGAATGTCGCCATCGGTCTGGCCCGTTTGGGCATGACCTCTGGCTGGGTCAGCCGTGTGGGCAATGACGCCTTTGGCCGATTTATCCTGGCAACCTTGGCAAAAGAACGGGTGGATTGCCAGTCAGTGACCCTCGATCCGACCTTACCCACCGGTTTTCAGCTTAAGTCCAAAGCCACAGTTGGAACCGATCCCATTGTTGAGTATTATCGCAAAGGCTCCGCTGCTAGCCAGCTGTCGACGGCAGATTTTGACCCGAATTATTTTGGCCGGGCCAGGCATCTGCATCTGAGCGGGGTGGCGGCGGCGTTATCCGCGCAGTCCTATGAGCTGGCGGCCCATGCCGCGCAGTGGATGAAATTACACGGCAAGACGGTGTCGTTTGATCCTAATTTGCGACCGGTGCTGTGGCGCTCGCACCAGGAAATGGTTAGCCAGCTCAATAAGCTGGCTTTTAGTGCCGATTGGGTGCTGCCGGGGATCAATGAAGGTCTGATCCTCACCGGATTTGCCCAACCGGAGGCGATCGCCGATTTTTATCTGGCCGGCGGTGCACAGGCGGTGGTGATTAAAACCGGCGCCGATGGCGCATTTTATAAAACCGCGGCAGGACAATCTGGCGTGGTGCCGGCCATTAAGGTGGCCAAGGTGGTGGATACGGTGGGTGCCGGTGATGGGTTTGCCGTGGGTGTGGTCAGCGCCTTGCTCGAAGGTTTGCCGCTGCCTGAAGCGATTGTACGCGGTAACCATATCGGCGCGCTGGCGATCCAGGCCATCGGCGATAGCGAGGGATTGCCCGATCGCCAAGGTTTGGTCCGTGCCATGTCCGTAGCCGCCGCGTTGACCGCCTAGCCCACGTCCCCGCACCGGCGATTCAGCCGGCATAAGACGGCGAGAGATAGCCTGGGCCTGATATGTACGGCGGCCAGACACCGGCACCGTTTTATTTTGATTGCCACCATAAGGCATAACCATGAAACCGAACGTTGTATTGTATAAAAAAATTCCCACCGATCAGGTAGTGCGTCTACAGCATGCATTCAACCTGAGCCAGTTTGACGGCATGACTGCCGATAACCACCGGGAGGTGCTGGCCGCCCTGGCCCAGGCTGATGGCATGATTGGCGCCAGCCATCCTATCGGTGCGTCATTGCTCGATGCCGCGCCGCAGTTGCGCGCCATTTCCACTATTTCAGTTGGTTATGATCAGTTTAGCGTGCCGGACCTGACTCGTCGGGGCATCGCGCTGATGCATACGCCGGGGGTGTTAACCGAAACCACCGCCGATACCATTTTTACCTTGATCTTGACCAGCGCCCGCCGTGTCGTTGAACTGGCAGAGCTGGTTAAACAAGGCAAATGGCAGCACAGTATCGGCGAAGAGTATTACGGTACCGATGTTAACGGTAAGACTATCGGCATTCTCGGTATGGGACGGATCGGTTATGCGGTGGCCAAGCGGGCATTTTTGGGGTTTGGTATGCCGGTGATTTATTATAACGATGTAGCCAACCCGCAGGCAGAGACCCTTTTGCATGCACAGCGACGCAGTATGGATCAGGTGTTGGCCGAGGCGGATTTTGTTTGCGTGGTACTGCCACTGCTGCCGGAAACCGAAAAACTCATCGGTTATGCCCAATTACGTAAAATGAAGTCCAGCGCCATCTTGATTAATGGCTCGCGCGGCAAGATTGTGCATGAAACCGAACTGATTCAGGCGCTGCGCGAAGGGGTGATCCGTGCGGCCGGACTGGATGTGTTCGAACACGAACCGTTGCCGGCAAATTCGCCGCTGCTGACGCTGCCGAACGTGGTGGCCCTGCCACATATTGGCTCCGCCACCCACGAGACCCGCCATGCCATGGTCGCCTGTGCGGTGGACAACCTGATCGCAGCGTTGGCGGGCAATGTGACGGCAAATTGTGTTAATCCGACGGCGCTTGAGCGGCATTAATCCAATTTGCTGATTTAAAGCCAGGGGTTTAATAACGTTACGCCGGTGGCGGCGAAATCCTTGGTGTTGCGGGTCACCAGTTGGAGGTTGTGGATGATGGCGGTGGCCGCAATAAGCGAATCGGTCATACATTTCGGGTCGGGCACGTGCATTTTGGCACAGCACAATGCCACTTCAGCATTTACCGCCAGAATCCGGTCATGGAAACCATGGATGAGAATATGATCAAACCATTGGCGTATTTTAGCCGATTGGGCTACATCTTTTCTTTCCTTTAACAATATGCCTTTTTCGATTTCCATGATGACCAAGGCGGAGGTATACATCTCATCTTGTTCAATACTGGCGGCCCAATCCCTGACTTTCTGGTCCGCCCGATGGGATTTAAACAGTTCGGATATCACATTGGTATCAATCAAATACATATTAAAGCTCGACCGGCCTCATTTGGATATTCACCCGCTCAGTGGTTAAATCGAATGACTCCCCATCGGGCGGCGATAAGGCGTCCAGAATGCTTTTATGGCCACCGGTAATAGTGCGGTAAGCTTCCTCGGTCAGCAGAACGTGGGTAATCTTATTGCGGGATTTGATAAAAACCGGGCCTTGGTAAGCATCTCTTTTAGCTTTAGTGATGTTTTGGTTCAGTTCCCGGCTTGATATATAGGTTACGTTCATTCTTTGCCTCCCCCGACGAATGCCGCATATGTAGTAACATTACTACATATGCGGCGTTCGAACAAGTCACGAACAGCGGGACGACCCAGTGCTCCGCCACGCTTCCCCTGGGCCGGACACCGCAAGTCAGCGGCGCTAGCTATCCCCTTGCTATCCTCTTGGACTATAACGCCTTAAAGCCGATCTCAGTGGGGATAATCTCGCCCTGCCAGTACAGCTGTGCCGCCACCTGCCCCGCCAACTGGCGGTAGAGATCGGTGAATTCGCTATCCGGACGGCTGACCACTGTGGGCTGGCCGCGATCGAGATCTTCACGCAGGCTGATATGCAACGGCAATTGGCCCAGTAGCGCGCAGTTGAACTGCTCAGCCAAGCGTTGCGCCCCACCGGTACCGAAGATATCCTCCAGATGGCCACAGTGGCTGCAAATATGCACACTCATATTTTCCACGATACCCAACACCGGCACGCTGACCTTCTCGAACATCACAATGCCTTTGCGCGCATCGGCCAGGGCAATATCCTGCGGCGTAGTCACCACCAGAGCGCCAGTGACCGGGATGTTTTGCGCCAGGGTGAGCTGGATGTCACCGGTGCCCGGGGGCATGTCCAGCACCAGATAATCCAGCTCCGGCCAAAGGGTATCGTTAAGCAACTGTAACAGCGCCTTGCTGGCCATCGGTCCGCGCCAGACCATAGCATTGTCTTCGGTCACCATATAACCAATAGAGTTGGTGGCCAGGCCATGGGCCATAATCGGCGCCATATGCTGTCCGTCCGGTGAGGTCGGCCGCTCATGGGTGGTGCCAAGCATGGCAGGGATCGACGGCCCGTAAATATCGGCATCCAACAGGCCGACGCGCGCGCCTTCCGCCGCCAGCGCCAGCGCCAGGTTAACCGCCGTGCTGGATTTACCGACACCGCCTTTGCCCGAACTGACCGCAATCAGGTTGCGGACGTTTTTAACCCCAGGGAGATCGTTCACCCGGCGCAGGGTGGCAATATTGTGGATCAAACGCCAGTCTATGGCCTTGGCACCGGTTATGCGCAGTAGGTCAGTACTGGTGGCGTCCTTTAATTCCTCGAACGCGCTGTGCCAGGCAAACGGCATGGTCAGTTCGATATGCAACGTGCCGTCGAGCAGCGCGCAGTGGGTGAGCGCCTTGAGCTCGTTAAGATTGCGCTTAAGGGTTGAGTGTTTAAACGTGACCAACGTCTGCCTGACCTGAGCATGCAGTACGTCTGGGGTAGACTGTTCGGGTGATGGAGGATTCATCACGGCTCCTTATAGTGTTATGTTATACCCATCATACGCCAGATTGCGGGTGCATTGGCCTGCTTCACTCACCCGGTCACTTCGCGATATAAGCGTCTGTGGACTGATGAGCCTTATCCCTGAGGTTCACCCTCTGGGCTTGCGCTGTTCAACTCTGTTCCAGACAGGTTTGTCACTGCGTTGCCGTCTTCTCGCAACTCGAATGATGAAGGGTATCGACGTGATAACCGATGCGCCTAGCATAACAGAACTGTTCGAGCTTGTTTACGCGGGGTATCGCTATCGGTTAACATCAAACCTTTATTTCATCTGATAAAAGCAATTTCCCAACATGACTCAAGTCGCGAAGAAATTATTGGTAACCTGTGCGTTACCTTATGCTAACGGTTCAATCCATCTCGGCCATATGCTGGAGCATATTCAGGCGGATATCTGGGTCCGTTTTCAACGAATGCGCGGCAATCAGGTTTATTTCATTTGCGCCGATGACGCCCACGGCACCCCGATCATGCTTAAAGCCCAGCAGCTTGGCATCGCGCCGGAGCAGATGATCGCTGAAATGAACCATGAGCATCAACAGGACTTTGCCGGTTTCGACGTCAGCTATGACAACTATCACTCCACCCATAGCGAGGAGAATCGTGAGTTGTCGACGCTGATTTATCAGCGGTTGAAACAAAACGGCTATATCAAAACCCGCATCATTTCGCAGTTGTTCGATCCGGAGAAACAGATGTTTTTGCCGGACCGGTTTGTCAAGGGCACCTGCCCGAAGTGCAAATCACCCGATCAGTACGGCGACAATTGTGAAGTGTGCGGTGCGACCTACAGCCCTACCGATTTAATCGACCCCAAATCGGCGGTATCCGGTGCCACACCGGTGTTGAAAGAGTCCGAACACTACTTCTTCGATCTACCGGCCTTTAGCGATATGTTAAAAGCCTGGACCCGCTCCGGCGCACTGCAAGAGCAGGTGGCCAACAAGATGCAGGAGTGGTTTGAGTCCGGCCTGCAGCAGTGGGATATTTCACGTGACGCGCCCTATTTTGGTTTCGAGGTACCGGACGCGCCGGGTAAGTATTTTTACGTCTGGCTGGACGCGCCCATCGGTTATATGGGGTCGTTCAAAAACCTGTGCGATAAGCGTGGCGACATTAATTTTGACGATTACTGGCGGGTCGGTTCCGATACGGAGCTGTACCATTTCATCGGCAAGGATATCGTTTATTTCCATAGTCTGTTCTGGCCGGCGGTACTGGAAGGGAGCAATTTCCGCAAACCGAACAATTTGTTCGTGCATGGTTATGTGACGGTCAACGGTGCCAAGATGTCCAAATCTCGCGGCACCTTTATTAAGGCCAGTACCTATCTCAAGCATTTGGATGCAGATTGTCTGCGTTACTACTATGCCGCCAAGCTGTCTTCCCATATTGATGATATTGACCTGAATCTGGAGGATTTTATCCAGCGGGTCAATACGGATATCGTCAATAAAGTGGTTAACCTGGCCTCGCGCAATGCCGGTTTTATCGCCAAGCGTTTTGACGGCCGTCTGGCCGATAAACTGGCTGATCCGGTGCTGTATAACACCTTTACCGAAGCTGCCATCACCATTGCCGAGGCGTATCAAAACCGGGAATCAGGCAAAGCCATTCGTGAGATTATGGCGCTGGCCGATCTGGCCAACCGTTATGTGGATGAACAGGCTCCTTGGGTCGTGGCAAAACAGGAAGGCGGCGAGCAGCAACTGCAAGAGATTTGCTCGATGGGCATCAACTTGTTCCGGGTGCTGATGACTTATCTAAAACCGGTTTTACCGAGTCTGGCTCTCCGCGCTGAGGCCTTCCTTAACGTCACACTGGAATGGGATACTCTCAACGCACCGCTGCTTGATCATCAGGTGGCAACCTTTAAGGCATTGTTTACCCGTATCGATCCGGCTCATGTGGAAAATATGGTCAACGAGTCAAAAGACGAAGCCGCTGTCGCCAGTGCGAAACTGACCGCCGGCGCGCTGGCCGACGAGCCGCTGCTTGAGACTATCAACTTTGATGATTTTGCCAAAGTCGATATGCGTATTGCCCTGATCAAAACCGCCGAGCTGGTGGATGGGTCGGATAAATTGCTCAAACTGACGCTGGATATCGGCGGCGAAACCCGCCAGGTGTTCTCGGGTATTCGCGCAGCCTACCCTGACCCGCAGGAACTGGAAGGCCGTCTGACGGTGATGGTCGCCAACCTGGCGCCACGCAAGATGCGCTTTGGCGTATCCCAGGGCATGGTATTGGCCGCGGGCCCCGGCGGCAGCAATATTTTCCTGCTGAGTCCGGACGCTGGCGCGCTGCCCGGCATGGCGGTCAAATAACAAAAACGGCGCGGGACAAGATCTGTCTGGAACGGATGTGAACAGCGCTTGGGCTAGTTCCAATGGTGAACCTCAGTGATGGGGTTCATCAATTTCCAGTTGCTCACTGAGTGATTCGGCTGGATAAATGCAGTCAGCGCACCTGCAGCGCAAAAAATGCAGGGTATTAAGGCGAAAGACTGGGTACGCGTATAAAACCAACGCAACTGCAGCAAGAAGTATGACGGATATCAGGTTGCCAACACCCATTACTCATTACTCATTACTCATTACTCATTACTCATTACTCATTAACAAGTAAGCTATTATCATGATGAAAGGATTCCCGCCGGTTATTCGGGCGCTATTGTTGACCTCTTTGGTGTTAACTATTGGCCGTGGCCTGACTCTGCCCTTTTTCGCCATCTATCTTTCCCAGCAGCGCCATTTTGCACCTGAACGTATCGGTATGGTATTGGGTGCCAGCCTGACGCTGGGCATTGTGTTTAGCCTGTATGGCGGTTATCTGGTGGACCGTTTTAATAAACACCGTTTAATCCTTTGTGCGATGGCCGCTTTTGCCTTGTCATTTTTCCTGTTGCCGTTCAGCACAGGTACTGCCTCGATGATCGGGTTATTAGCGCTGGTCAATTCTGCTTACTCACTCTATTCCATCACACTCAAAGCCAGCATTGCCGAGTGGTTGTCGGTAGAACGACGGATTCAGGCATTTTCTGCGAATTACACCCTGGTGAACGTGGGCTGGGCTATTGGCCCGCCGCTCAGCGTGGTGCTGGCCAAGAGCAGTTCGGTGCTGCCTTTCTATTTATCCGGTCTGCTGGCCGCCGCCGCGACGCTGACGCTGGTATGGCTGTTGCCCCGCTATGGCCATCCACCGCTGGCAAGCACCGCTGACCATCCGGTCGCGGACAAAATCAACTTTCGCCAAACGTTGGACACCCTGCGCCGAGATAAGCGTCTGATCTATTTTACCTTGGGCGGTGCGCTAGGCTGTTTAGTGATAGGCCAGTTCGCCAGCTGTATTTCGCAATACCTGATTGTGGCGTTTGATTCCGAGTTTGCCTATCAGGTGGTGGGCATCATTCTGCCGGTTAATGCCGGGATTGTTATCACGCTGCAATATATTATCTCCCGCAATATCAGGCGTGAGACCCTGATGCGCTGGCTGATGGTCGGCAGTCTGTTTTTTCTTATCGGCCTGGTCGGTTTTATCCTGGCAAATCATTCCATCGTTTATTGGATGATTGCAGTGGCCATCTTTTCACTGGGAGAAATTATTATAACCCCGGTGGAATACCTTTTTATCGACTTTATCGCACCACCGCACCTTAAAGGTAGTTATTATGGTATGCAAAGTCTGAGTAACCTCGGCGGTGCCGCCAATCCGCTGGTTACCGGCCTCAGCCTAGCCTATACCCCGCCGTTGACACTGTTCTATCTGTTAATGTGCGCCACGCTGGCTAGTCTGTGGTTGTTCCATCGGGGTTTTAACAAAAAATTAATGCCCCGGGTTCAGGCGGTTGAGTAGTCGTCGGGTATGGGTGATAAGTTACCATTACTTGACTAGTTCAATAATGAGCTGACCTTCGGATATGGCGACGTTTACCGTCTGGCCGGTGGTGAAACCACAGGCTGCCAACCATTTTCCCCCTAGGTTCAGCGCCGGTGACGGCGTGCTTTTGCCGCCATTTGGCACATATCCGATGGTGTACCTACGCTCGGTTTTGTTGGCTGTAGCAATAGCGCGATCGGTCTTACTGTTGAGTTCATCCACGATAATGTCCTTTGATAGCAGCAGGTAATGGGGCGGTGATCATACTGGATGGATATTGATGTCATCGCTAATGAGACAACACGCCAAGTACTGTTTATATTACCAGTTGATACGACAAAAAACGCCCCTGTTTACGACGAGAAATTCTCATCCAAACCTCCAAGTTTATTTATTGTGTCTATCAGTTATTTATTAGCTCATATTATTAATATCTTGTTTTTACTTTTATTATTTAAGACGTTGGTGGGTTGTTGTTGTCTGGGTCCGGGTCGTTTACCTGCTTTAGACAGCAAAACCCTGAAGTTCAACCCGGCGGCTAACCGGGTTGAACAGAGAATAACGCAGTTAAATCACCCCGCTTCGTTGCAGCGCCCCCTTAATTTTTTCTTTAATTTCAGCTGTCAGCGGCGATGCTGGCCGTAATGCGTTTACCGAGATATCCACCCCCGTCAGCGTAATGGCATATTTCACCACATTGTAAAAGGGCAGATCGTAGTTATAGAGTGCGGGAATATATGATAAGCACTGCTGTAGTTTTATCGCTTGAGCGTAATCTTGGCGTAACCAGGCTTGGTAGATGCCGCAGGTGAGTTGCGGCGCAAAATTGGCACTGGCGGGAATGCAACCGTCACCGCCGAGGATCAATGTGCCAAACAAATACTCATCGTAACCGGCAAACACCGCGAAGTCAGGGCGTATGGGTTTTACCGCATGCAGGGTTTCACGAATATGACTCAGCGTATCCACCGTATCCTTGAGGCCAACAATGTTAGGACAATCCTGTGCCAAGCGCACGATGACCGGGATAGGAATGGATTGGCCGGTTAACGCCGGGAAGTTATACAGCAGGATGGGCAACGCTACTGCATCGGCCAACTGTTTGTAATGCAGATAAAGATTATGCTCACTGAGCGGATTATAGTACGGATTGACCGCCACCACACCATCGGCACCGATTTCCTGCGCGTGCAGCCCGAAACGTATCGCCTCACCGGTACCGCTATGGGCAATACCGATCAGCACCGGCTTGCGTTTATTGACATAATTAACACAGAATTCCGCCGTTTGCAGGCGCAGCGCTTCCGACATATGGGCGAACTCCCCTGCACTGCCGAGAAAAAATAGCCCATTAACGTCTGATGCGATCAATTTATCCAGCAGACGTGCCATGCTGGTCTCGTCTAACCTTTCGTCTGCGGTAAATAGCGTGGGTACCGGTGGGATAATTCCATAAAACCGTGGCTTAGGCATAGTAAGACGTTCTCCAGGGGGGATGTAGGATGAAAATAATCATGGGATAGGTAAAATAGTAGGGGATTAACCGTTTAATACCGTGCGCGGTAGCACAGTGTTGGATTTGATTGTATGATAAATGCGATTTGTAATAGGGTTGAAATAATGCGCAACATCATAATGAATGGCTGGGCCTTTATCCGCGCCTTCGCCCTGATCTACCTTTGCCTGTTTGTCGGCAATTTTCTGTCTTCACTACTCCCGATGACTATCCCTGGCAGCATCCTCGGCATGTTAATCCTGTTTATTCTGCTGTCTATCCAACTGCTGCCACCTTTATGGTTAAAACCCGGCTGCCACCTGCTCATCAGGTATATGGCGTTACTGTTCGTGCCTATCGGCGTCGGGGTCATGAACTATTGGCAACAACTCTCCTCGCAGTTTGGCCCCATCGTGGTGTCATGCGTGGTCAGTACACTTCTCGTGATGGTGGTCGTGGGCTACAGCTCGCACTATATCCATAGAGAACGCCCAGTAGCCGGCCATCCTCGGCCGGACGAGGATAAATAAATGTTGGCAAATTTTTGGTGGTCGCTGCCATTGACGCTGGTGGTGTTTTTTGGTTCCCGGCGCCTGGCAGCAAAATACCGCCTACCCCTGCTTAACCCGCTGCTGATTTCCATGTTGGTGATTATTGCGTTGTTATTGCTAACCGGTATTCCCTACGCCCGTTATTTTGCTGGCAGCAAGGTGCTCAACGATTTGTTGCAACCGGCGGTAGTGGCATTGGCTTTCCCTTTGTATGAACAGCTGCACCAGATCCGCGCACGCTGGAAATCCATTATCAGTATCTGCTTTGTCGGCAGCCTTACCGCCATGGTAAGCGGCACCGCTATTGCACTGTGGCTCGGCGCATCACCGGAAATTGCCGCCTCGATATTACCAAAATCCGTGACCACTCCAATTGCTATGGCGGTGGCGCAGTCTATTAACGGTATTCCGGCCATTAGCGCGGTATGCGTCATTTTTGTGGGCATCCTGGGGACGGTGTTTGGTCATACGCTGTTTCGTCTGTTACGCATTACCACCAAAGCATCACGGGGATTGGCCATGGGCACCGCCTCTCATGCCCTGGGCACGGCACGTTGCGCTGAGCTGGATTTCCAGGAGGGTGCCTTTAGTTCTCTGGCATTGGTGCTGTGTGGCATTATCACCTCCCTGGTGGCGCCGTTCCTGTTCCCGGTGCTGCTGCAGGTGTTTGGTTAACCTCTTTGGTTAAACGCATTCAATGACATCTTCACTATTTGCTTGGCTTAAGCGTGTTGGGAACGGGCAAAAAGGATTGGGGTGGGTGTAAACGGATAAGATAATGATCATATTTATCTTTGCGCGTAAGGATTAACATGGTGGCCAAGTCATTTTTAAGGGAATTATTATGCACCCAAAATTTGAACCCTTGTTGGCGAGTCTGGCACCCGATCTGCACAAGGCACTGGCCCTAGAGCTGAACCGGCAGGATTTTAGCGGCATGCTTAGCGCCGCACAGGCCGAGGCGCTGATGCAAGCCAGCGGCCTGGATGAAGATGCGCTGTGTCTTGCGCTGTTACCTTTTGCCGCCGCCTATGCACTGACGCCCATTTCTCATTTTAACGTCGGTGCCATTGCCCGCGGCAGCGACGGTAGTCTCTATTTCGGCGCCAATATGGAATTTATTGGCGCGCCGCTGCAGCAAACGGTGCATGCCGAGCAGAGTGCGATCAATCATGCCTGGCTGCGTAAAGAACCCCACCTGCGCGGAATTACCGTTAACTACACACCGTGTGGCCACTGCCGGCAGTTTATGAACGAACTCAATAGCGGCACCGATTTGATGATTTATCTACCGGAACGCACCCCGGCACCACTGGCCCATTATTTACCGGATGCGTTTGGACCACGGGATTTAGCTATTCAGAGTCTACTTATGGATGCAGTTGATCACCAATTTTCGCTGGTCGCCCAAGACAGTACGGCGCAGACCACCTCACCGGCTGATACTCAGCCCGCGATCCCTTCAGCGCTCAGTGTGAAAGATGGGTTGTTGCAGCAGGCGGTGCTAGCGGCCAATCAGAGCCATGCGCCTTATAGCCAGGCACATAGCGCGGTAGCGTTACAAACCGCGGACGGCCGAATTTTCGCCGGGCGTTATGCCGAGAACGCGGCGTTTAATCCTAGCCTGCCACCGCTGCAATCAGCATTGATTCTGTTGAATATGTCAGGGGCGGATTGCCAGCAGATTCAGCGTGCGGTATTGGTGGAAAGGGAAGAAGCTCCCTTCTCGCAATGGGACGCCACTCTGGCTACCTTAACCGCTTTGGGCTGTCGTGAGATCCATCGGCAATTGCTGACGCGTTGAATCAGGGTCAAGGTCAAGAAGTTTGGCTTATGTCCATCGCAACATAAAGCGCCAAGTACCGCTATCACATGAACACCTGCGGTTCAATAACGCCTTCGCCAAACGGCAGAAGGCGTGGTAGAGGTGAGACTGGTGCTGTGGTGCAACCGGATACCTCAGGGTTTTGGCAACGGACCTAACTTGACCCCGTCGGGGTAATATTTCCACCCATCACGAATACGCACCTGTTCATCCCAAGGCAATTTATATTCACCATTGGCCAAATCGCGCACCCAGGTCAAATAATTCTCTTTCTCACCACCGGGTTTACCAACATAACCCCGACAGCCAAGATTAAAGATATTATTTTCCAGCGCCCAGTTTTCACGCGCTTTATCCACCAAACGCGGGAACAATTCAGCGGTGACGATTTCCCACGGATTGCGTTGTCCTTGCTGGATAACATTGCCATCATAGTTACATACCGTGCCTTCACCAAAGTAATAGAACACTTCGTCGTAACCGGCCAGATTAACCGAAATGGTGTACATCAGATTCTGCCAGGCATTGGTACGATTGGTCCAGATCCATTGATCGTTAACCTGGGTAGAATAGCCGGAAATGCGAATATACACATTGCAGCCTTTATAGGCGGCTTCCCGCGCCAGTTCAGGAAACATGCCGTCGTGACAGATACAGACCGCCAGCTTGGCGCCTTTCGGTCCATCGCATACCGGCATGCCATAATTGCCCGGCATCCAAGGCTCGATGGGCACCCACGGCTGTAACTTGCGGTAGTGCAGTGCAATCTCACCGTGGTTATTGATAATGATCGCCGTATTGTAGGGCGGCAAGTTCGGGTCTTCATTACGCTCCATCAGTGAGAACACCCCCCAGATATCATTTTCTACGCAGGCGTGGCGAAAACAATCAATCTCCGGACTGTCGAGGGTCAGCAACATCTCATCGTAGGTCCAAATTTTGGTATTCAGCCCTTGAGTTGAATATTCCGGGAATACGATTAAATCCAGATCGGGATAACCTGCTTTGGTATTCGCGACCGTTTTACAGATTTGCTTAACCTGGGTTTGAATATCTTCCGGTCCCTTAATCACCGGCACCGGATATTGGATCATGGCAACTAATAACGCTTCTTCCCAGGCACTGACACTTCCGGTACTTCCCATAATACACCTCTTGTTTAACGTTAATAATGGTTACCCAACGCCGAGACGATGGACGGTTAGACAGATAAATAAGCAGCAATAGTGTGTTGATCGATGGTCTGGCGATTTTCCTGATGCACAATGGCGCCCTTCTCAATCACCAGAATCCGGTCGGCCACATCCATGACAAAACTCAGAACCTGCTCGGACACCACAATGGTCAGTCCTTGCTGGTCGCGGATATTTCGCAACATCCGCGCCATATCCTTGATAATGGACGGTTGAATACCTTCCGTCGGTTCATCGAGTAGCAACAGTTGTGGATTGCCGGCCAGCGCGCGGGCAATCACCAGTTGCTGTTGCTGGCCGCCGGAAAGATTTCCCGCCAGGCGGCCTTTCATTTCCTCCAAAACCGGAAAGGTGGCATACAGCGACGCGGGAATGCGCCCTTTCTCCTTGGGCGGCAGACCGGTTTTGATATTGTCTTCAACCGTCATGGTGGAAAACACCATGCGTCCCTGGGGGACAAAACCCATGCCGGCTCTGACTCGCTGGTAACTTTTACGGGTGCTCAGATCCTGGCCCTGTAGTAATACCCGTCCAGATTGCGCCGGGATCATGCCGATCAGTGATTTCATCAGGGTCGTTTTACCCATGCCGTTACGGCCGATTAACGCGACAATCTCGTTTTCCTGCACCTGAATATTGAGATTTTCAATGATGCGGCTTTGTCCGTAAGCGACGTGATAGTTCTCTATGTGCAGCATGTATTCCCCTTAGTGCCCCAGATAGACATCAATAACCCGTGGGTCGAGTTTCACTTTCTGTATACTGCCCACCGACAGCGACTGCCCCTGGTGCATCACGGTGACATGATCAGCAATGTTTTCGACAAACTGCATATCATGCTCGATCACCAGTACCGAGCGACCTTTGGCTATGCGCTTAAGCAGTTCGGCCGTTTGCTGACGCTCGGCTACCGACATACCCGCTACCGGTTCATCCAACATGAGCAAACTGGGGTTTTGAATGAGCAACATGCCAATTTCCAGCCATTGTTTTTGTCCGTGGCTAAGATAGTCGGCCTGAACATCCAGAAATCCATCAAGGAAAATTTGTTTGGCCGTATCGCTTATTGCCTGAATTAATTTATCATCGCGTCGAGAAAATAATGCACCCAATGCCGTTCTTGCTTGAGGATAAGATAATTCCAGATTTTCAAATACCGTGAGGTTTTCATATATCGACGGATTCTGGAATTTGCGTCCTACCCCGGCACGTACGATTTGGTTTTCATTTAGACGGCTTAATTCTCGGCCTTTAAATTTAATACTGCCGGCAGTGGCTGCCGTCTTACCGCAAATTAAATCCAGCACCGTGGTTTTGCCTGCGCCATTAGGCCCGATAATGACATAGATTTGCTCCTCATCCACATACATGGAAAAATCATTGACGGCTTTAAAACCATTAAACGACACGGTCAATCCTTCCACCGCCAGGACGATGTCTTTTATTTTTTTCATCATGATTCACCGTTCAGATACATTGTCTTTGACCGGAGCCACGGCGAGCCCATCTTGCCTTTGAGCAACACTCTGGCCACTGACTGTTTTTAACCCGCGGCTAAATAAAGGTCGGATCCGGTCTTGATAAATACCGGCCAAACCTTTTGGGAACAGCAATACCACCACAATAAATAAGGCCCCCATGGCAAACGGCCAGATCTCAGGCAACGATTCTGAAATATTACTTTTAGCCCCGTTAACCAATAGGGTGCCATAGATCGCGCCCAAAATAGATAAGCGTCCTCCCACCGCACAAAAAATCACCATTTCGATTGAAGCCGCGGTGCCAATAAATCCTGGTGACATAAACCCGACCTGGAGGGTAAATAAAGCACCACCGATGGAAGAAAATATAGCACTGATGCAAAAAATCACTGTTTTAATATTTGCCACATCGTAACCAGAGAATCTGACGCGGTCTTCTTTATCGCGAATGGCGACCAATAAACGTCCCAGTTTGCTGTTTATAATAAAATAGCTCATCAGTACTACCGCCAAGAGACAGCCGGCATTGATATAATAAAGAATATATTTGGCGTGATCGGTTCTAATATCCCAACCCAATAACGTACGCAGGTCAGTAATACCGTTAATCCCACCGGTATAACCCTGTTGCCCGATAATCAAAATGGTCATGATGGCAGAAATAGCTTGGGTGATAATGGCGAAATAGACCCCGCCCACCCGCCGCTTAAACATGGCGATACCGATGATGTACGCGAAAATGGTCGGTACCACGATAATCGCCAACAGGGTAAAACTAAACGAATGGAAAGGCTGCCAGAACGACGGTAATTGCGTCAGTTGATTCCAGTCCATAAAATCCGGGATCCCCGGCGTGGTCTGAATTTTGGTGTCAGCCACGGTGGACGCTTCCAGTTTCAGGAACATGGCCATGCAATAACCACCAAGACCGAAAAATATTCCCTGCCCTAGGCTCAAAATACCACCGTAGCCCCAGCACAATACCAGTCCCACCGCGACAAAAGCGTAAGTCAGGTATTTACCCACCAGGTTGAGGCGAAAAATATCCATGCTCAAGGGGAACAGCACCGCGATGAAGACAAAAATCAAGGCAATACTGAGCATTTGATGTCGAACGGTGAGCCGTTTTACCCATGAAAACATCATTTCTCTCCTAACGACGAATACGGCTAGCGAACAGGCCTTGGGGGCGGAGCATCAAGATCACCACCACGATGAGCAGGGTGAGCACCTTGGCCATGGAACCGCTGAGGAAAAACTCCAGCGTTGACTGTGATTGGGAGATAGCAAACGCCGAAGCTATGGTGCCAAGCAGGCTTTGCGCGCCACCAAACACCACCACCAGAAAAGTATCAACGATATACTGCTGCCCCGCCGTCGGTCCGGTGGAACTGATCATGGTGAAGGCGCTGCCGGCAATACCGGCGATGCCGCACCCCAGGGCGAAGGTGCGGTTATCTACCTGTGCTGTATTGATACCCACCGCACCCGCCATCGCCCGGTTTACCACGACCGCACGCACCTTGATGCCCCAGGCTGAGCGATACATCAAGTAACCGACCATGACGGTAATAATGAGCGTCAACAACATGACAAATACGCCATTAATGGGAATTTCGATATTGTCGCCAAAATGATAAGACCCCATCAGCCATGCGGGCAGATCAACCCCCACTTCACGCGGACCGAACAATGTGCGGTAGGTCTGCTGCATGATCAGGCTCAATCCCCATGTGGCCAGCAAGGTATCCAGTGGGCGATGATAAAGGTGGCGAATCAAGATCCGTTCGATCACCATCCCTAACAGCGCCGCGCAGAAAAACGCCAGCACGATAGCGATAAAAAAATACCCGTCGAACAGCCACGGTAGATAATCTTGTACCGCATGTTCGGTGAGCCAGGTCACATAGGCGCCAAGAATCATAAATTCGCCATGGGCCATATTGATCACCCCCATCTGGCCGAAAATAATCGCCAATCCCAAGGACATAAGGACAAAGACCGAAAACAGGCTGAGTCCGGAAAAACCCTGCATAACAAGAATCGAGGTCAAATCGGCGAGACTGTAGCCACTAAACATGATCGTCCCCTTTTGGTTAACGTTGCCCCCGGGTACATAACGGGGGCACAGTGATTTAATCTTTCGGGAATGGGTTGGGTTCAATCAGATTCGGCGTTTGGAAAATAACGTCATATTGCCCGTCCGCTCTGGCGCGACCAATCACGGTTTTCGACCAGAGGTGATGATTAGGGTGAATTCTGACATAACCTTCCGGCGCATTTTTCATTTCAATGCCCGGCGAAGCGGCACGTATTTTGTCGATATCAAACGAACCGGCTTTTTCCACCGCCGCTTTCCATAACCAGGGGCCGAGATACGCCGCTTGAGTCACATCACCGATGACCATATCGTTGCCCCAGCGTTGTTTAAACGCCGCGACAAACGCTTTATTGGCCGGATTATCCATACTTTGGAAATACTTCATTGAGGCATAAGCACCAACGATATTTTCCCCGCCAATACCGCGAATTTCATCTTCCGTTACCGAGATGGTCAGCAACAGGGGTTTTTCCTTGGTCATGTCGATACCGGCAGCTTTGAGCTGTTTATAAAAAGCCACATTGGATCCTCCCACGACAATGGCGTAGATCACATCCGGTTTTTTCAGTTTTATTTTATTAATCACAGAGTTGAACTGGGTATTACCTAATGGGTAATAATCTTCACCTATGACCTTTAGCCCCAATTTTTCAATATGATGGCGTGCAATTTTATTCGCGGTGCGTGGCCAAATATAATCCGATCCGAGCAGATAAAAGGTTTTCGCATGTTTATTTTTAACCACCCAATCTATACCCGCGATAATTTGCTGAGTGGCTTCCTGGCCGGTGTAAATAACATTAGGCGACTCTTCGAGTCCTTCATAAAAAGTGGGGTAATAGAGCATGCCGTTATATTGTTCCAGCACCGGTAGCATCGCTTTGCGCGAGGCTGAGGTCCAGCCACCAAAGATTGCCGCCACTTTATCGCTCACCAACAATTTTTTGGCTTTTTCAGCAAAGGTCGGCCAATCACTGGCGCCGTCTTCCTGGATATAGTCAATCTTGCGGCCCAATACGCCGCCGGCCTGATTGATTTGTTCAATCGCCAGTTTTTCCGCCTGGATCGATCCGGTTTCACTGATGGCCATGGTACCGGTAGATGAGTGCAGAATGCCGACCTTCACCGTGGTGTCGGTGACAGCCAGGCCGGTGGTATTCACTGCGGCGGTGGCCGGTTCGGCCGCCAGCGCCGGCGTAAAATGGCCGGCGCACGCCAGTAAAATACCGGCGAGCAACCGGGTAGGTAAAAAACGTCGTATAACGACTTTCCTGCCATGGTATCCAGCGTTGCGCGCATCCGTGCCGTCGGTCGCTGTTTGATGTTGCATAAGCATAATAGGTATCCCCTGATGAATGGCCGTCTGGTGTAGAAAACGTCACCATCTTGCGTTCGGCGGGGGGGCGGCGACAATGGGCCAATAGGCGCAGTGACTACGTCATTTAACGTATTGGCGCCGGCCGCCCAAACCGGCACAATCATGACCCGTGCGCGACCTTTCTCGGTGGAAACAAGTCCATGAAACCGGGGTAGAAACCACCTGTTCGAGGGCTTGCCCTAATCAACCATGGGTTATTTTGCGTTACCCACGCGCGTTGGCGCGCGTTTTGCTTAGTTTCACCAGAGCCTCGCGGCCTAGCCCAGAGATCGGCTGGGGACGTGGCATGTCAAACCACGGGAAAAAGCATGACTGCGCAACAGAAAGCCTTTAAGGCCAGACGTCAATATAATCAATGGGTCACCAACCAAACTCTGGAGGATTACGCCCTACGGTTCACGCCTCATTCCGCACGACGTTGGAGTTCAGGCAAGGTAGTGGTCACCGCCATCAGCGCCATTACGTTCTTGGCTCTAGAGGCAATGGGTGGAGCTTTGACGTTGACCTATGGTTTTTATTATGTGTCGATAGCGGTATTGCTGGTTGGCACGATCATCTTTCTGATGGCGTTACCGATCAGTATCTACGCCGCCCGGTATGGGTTGGATATCGATTTATTAACCCGCGGCGCAGGCTTTGGTTATATCGGTTCCACCGTCACGTCGCTGATTTACGCCTCGTTCACCTTTATTTTTTTCGCCCTGGAAGCCACCATTATGGCCATGGCGTTAGATATGTTGTTCGGCATGCCATTGCATATCGGTTATCTGCTCAGTTCGCTGGTGGTGATTCCGTTGGTAACCTACGGATTTACC
Source organism: Acerihabitans sp. TG2 (assembly GCF_035013185.1). NCBI lineage: Bacteria > Pseudomonadati > Pseudomonadota > Gammaproteobacteria > Enterobacterales > Pectobacteriaceae > Acerihabitans > Acerihabitans sp. TG2. Next base: position 346,265 of record NZ_JAYGJO010000001.1, on the reverse strand, counting down.
TTTATTTCTCGCTTCCAGCAACTTACTCAGGTTGCATGGCTGATACTGCAGATCACACCATTTGTGCTGATCCTGCTGCGCGACAGCACCACGTTTCATGCCTGGATTGTTTTCCCCGGTCTGCTTGCCCCCCACCAGCCCGGACATGTTGATCTGCTACGTTTGGGTGCCGTATGCTCGGTGCTGCTGTCCCTGGTGGCCCAGGTTGGTGAGCAGGTGGATCAAATTCGTTTTCTGCCGAAGCGCCAGCCGGATAAACCCTGGATTTGGTGGTCGAGCGTGATCGCCGCCGGGCCGGGCTGGATTCTAATGGGCGGATTAAAAATCATGCTAGGTTCGTTTCTGGCAGTGTTGGCTTTTCGTTATGGCCTCGGTGTGGACTTGGCCAGTGAACCGACCCATATGTATCTGGTGGCTTTCAGTTATGTCACCCATTCCTCTACCTGGCTGTTCGCCCTAACCGGTATTTTTGTGGTGATGTCGCAGTTGAAAATCAATGTGGCTAACGCTTATGCCGGCTCCATTGCCTGGTCAAACTTCTTTTTGCGCCTGACCCACCGCCATCCAGGCCGGGTGGTATGGTTGTTTTTCAACGTTGGCATTGCGTTATTGCTGATGGAGTTAGGGGTTTATCATGTATTTGAAGATATCCTCGGTATTTATGCGGTGGCGGCGACCGCCTGGATCGGCACCGTGGTCGCCGATCTGGTAGTAAACAAACGCCTCGGTTTTAGCCCACCGGGTATCGAATTTCGTCGGGCCTACCTGTATGACATCAATCCAGTCGGTATGGGTTCGATGTTATTGTCAATGGCGTTAGGTCTGGCCGCCTATTTTGGCTGGTTTGGCTTGACTGTGCAGGAATTCGCCTCGCTGTTCTCTTTGGCACTGACGTTTGTTTTTTCCCCCTTGATAGCCTGGTACACCGGGGGAAAATACTATCTTGCCCGCCAGGAGACCCAGCAGGTGGCCAGCGAATGTTGCGTCTGCGGCCATCATTTTGAACCACCCGAGATGAGTTATTGCCCGCTCTACCAAGGCGCTATCTGTTCGTTATGTTGCTCACTGGACGTGCGTTGCAATGACGCCTGCAAACCATCGGCCCATTATTCGCAGCAGATCCAGTATCTGTTTTTTGGCTGGCTATCATTGGGTTACCTGAAAAAATTCGATCCTAAAATTTGGAGTTTTATCAGCATACTGTCGTTATTTAGCAGCATTATCGGCATTCTGCTGATGCTGGTGTATGTACAGATGCGTAACACCTTTGGTGCCGACTATCCCCTGCTGGCGGCTGCTCTATGGAAAGTATTTTTTATTTTGTTGATTGTTACCGGCATCACCACCTGGCTGTTTATTCTGACCAATAAGAGCCGCCAGGTCGCTCAGGATGAACTGCGTTTGCAAAGCGAACGTCTGGTAGAAGAAATCATCGCCCACGAAGCCACCGACCAACAGTTACAAAAAGCCAAGGAGATCGCCGATGAGGCGAACCAGGCTAAAAGCCGCTATTTGACCGGCATTACCCATGAGCTGCGCACGCCACTCAATGCCATGCTCGGTTACGCCCAACTGCTCGAACAGGCACAGGATATTCCCGAGCCACGTCGGCGAGGACTGAGCGTTATCCGGCGCAGTGGCGAACACTTGGCCAATCTTATCGAAGGGCTGCTGGATATTTCCAAGATTGAAGCCGGCAAAATGGAGATTCACCGTGATGAAGTCAGGATTGGTGAATTAATGCAGCAATTGGTGGAAATGTTTCATCATCAAGCCTTGGATAAGGGCCTGAAGTTTATCTACAATCCACCGCCGCTATTACCCGAGGTGGTTCTCACCGATGAAAACCGGTTACGGCAAATCCTGATCAATTTGCTGTCCAATGCCATCAAATTTACCGATCATGGCACCGTGACACTCGATTTTAGTTATCGTAGCGAAGTCGCCTTTTTTGCCATTCATGATACCGGCGTTGGCATTGAAACCGACCATTTGGAAAGTATTTTTCGACCGTTTGAACGTGTGCGGCACAGTGGCACGCACAGCGGCACCGGCCTGGGTCTGACCATTACACGTTTGCTCACCTATGTTATGGGGGGTGATCTGCAGGTCGAGAGCATCCCAGGGGCCGGCAGCACATTTAGCTTACGTCTGATGCTATCAAGCCAGAATAACAGCGGTTACCAACCGGTGGTGCCCTGGAAGATCGTCAGCTACCGTGGCCCGGGCAAGCGATTGATGGTGGTAGACGACGATGATGTCCATCGTCAACTCATGAGCGATATGCTAACGCCACTGGGTTTCGAGGTGATAAGCGCCAACAGCGCCGCGCAATGCCTACAACTGAACCGGTGGTGTGCGGCGGATTTGTTTTTGCTGGACGTGGCAATGCCGGAGATGAACGGCTGGGAACTGCTTAATAGCCTACGAGCACAAGGCTGGCATCAGCCAGTACTGATGATTTCAGCGGAAGCGGATGCCGGTAAATGGCGGCAAGTTAAACAACGTGGGGAGATTCGCTTTCAAACCAAACCCATCCGTATGGCCGTGCTGTTGGATAATATCGGCAGCCTGCTACAACTGGAGTGGCAGCGAGAAAAAGAGGCGGTGGCCAGCCTACCCGTCGCGGCCGATTGCCGCGTACTCGGCCAGGATGAGTACCAACAGTTGATGGGTCTGGCCCGCTTAGGTTATGCCAAAGGGTTTCGCGAGCGGTTGCAACAGTTGCTTGAGCAACGGAAAGTGGACCCGCGCACGGCGGAAAGTCTGGATTTATTGGCCAGCCGTTTTCGTTTTGAGTCAGTAATAACGGAACTCGCTACTGTGGAGAAAGACCATGTCATGCGCTGAAAAACCGACGGTGCTGATTGTTGACGATGATATCAATACCATCAGTATGCTCAATGATACCCTGGATAGCGCCGGGTTTACCGTGTTGGTGGCGCTTGAGGGCGCCCAGGCACTGGCCATCACTCAGCAAATCGTGCCAAACATCATTTTGATGGATGCCATGATGCCCCGCCTTGATGGCTTTGAAACCAGTAAACGGCTGCGGCAAAATCCAACACTGCGCCATACGCCGATTATTTTTATGACTGGGCTGAGCGAAACCCGCGATGTGGTCAACGCCTTTGATATTGGCGTAGTGGATTATGTGATCAAGCCTATCCGCCTGGAGGAGTTGCTGGCGCGTATGCGCACCCATTTGCATAATTCCCAGTTAACCTCGAGTGCTTATAACGCACTGGACTGCGTAGGACAATTGACCTTTGCGTTGAGCGTTCAGGGTAAATTACTCTGGGCAACGCCCCAGTGTTACCAACTGCTTAAGCACTGTTGCGATGAGGAGTTCGCCCTGAGCCGGCCACTGGTGAATCGTTTGCTGGCCTGGCTACGCGGCCACCCAAACGGCACCCAGGCGTTGGACTTGTCTACGCTTGCGTTCCCCTTACGGATCTTGTTGATGAGAACCACGGATAAAGGAGAATTTCTGCTGCGCCTCGAGGAGATTGATAAAAAGCACGACGATTGCGCCCTGCTGCGGCAAAACTTCCCGCTGACCCAACGCGAATCGGAAGTCATATCCTGGATAGCCAAGGGTAAAACCAATCGGGAAATCGGTCAGATTTTGTCGTTAAGCCCGCGTACGGTGAATAAGCATTTGGAGCAGATATTTCGCAAACTTGCGGTGGATAACCGAACCTCAGCCGCCGCGCTGACGTTAAAAATCCTTGAGCAATCGCCATCCCATTCATAATGTTGCGGCCCGCCGCGCAGTTTGTCTCAGCGCCATGACTGCTTTTATTAATTACAAAAATAACAAGTTACTAATGAAATCATGCATCCTGCGTCGCAATATTTTATCATTTAGGCAACTAATAATTATGTAGTTTGGTGAAATACATGGAATTGGAATACGAATACAAACGTCCACTTTACATTCCCCACGCGGGTCCGGTGCTATTGGAATTTCCGCTGTTGAACAAAGGCAGCGCCTTTACCCAGGAAGAACGCGACAATTTTAATTTGCACGGCTTATTGCCTGAAGCGATTGAAACTATTGAAGAACAGACCGAGCGTGCGTGGCGACAGTACCAGGATTTTAGCAATGATATCGACAAGCATATTTACCTGCGTAATATCCAAGATACCAATGAAACCCTGTTCTACTGCCTGCTTGACGGCCATCTGAGCGAGATGCTGCCGATTATTTATACGCCGACAGTAGGAGAGGCCTGCGAACACTTTTCCGATATTTATCGTCGTGCTCGCGGCCTGTTTATCTCCTATGGCAACCGGGATAAAATTGACGACATGCTGCAAAATGCCACCAAGCAAAACGTCAAGGTGATCGTGGTTACCGACGGCGAGCGGATTTTGGGGCTTGGCGATCAGGGCATTGGTGGCATGGGCATTCCCATCGGTAAGCTGTCGCTGTATACCGCCTGCGGCGGTATTAGCCCCGCCTACACGCTGCCGGTAGTGCTGGATGTCGGCACCAATAACCCTCAGCGCCTTAAAGACCCGCTGTATATGGGGTGGCGGCATCCACGGATCACCGACGGAGAATATACGGAATTTGTGGATAGCTTCATCCAGGCGGTAAAACGTCGCTGGCCAGATGTGCTGCTGCAATTTGAAGATTTTGCCCAAAAAAACGCCACGCCATTGCTTAATCGTTATCGCGATGAACTGTGCTGTTTCAATGACGATATCCAGGGGACCGCCGCCGTTACGCTCGGTTGCCTGCTGGCCGCCAGCCATGCCGCCGGTCGTCGTCTGCGCGATCAAACCGTGGTTTTTCTTGGCGCCGGCTCCGCCGGTTGTGGGATTGCCGAACAAATTGTGGCCGAGATGCGCACGGAAGGATTGAGCGAAGATGAAGCCCGATCTCACGTGTTGATGGTGGATCGCTTCGGACTACTGACCGATAAACTGGCTAACCTGTTGGATTTTCAGCTTCCGCTGGTGCAACACAGCGACGAGATAGCACATTGGCATCTGTCGAGCGATACCATTTCATTGCTGGACGTGGTACGCAATGCCAAACCCACGGTGCTGATCGGCGTGTCTGGCCAGCCGGGTCTGTTTACGCAACAAATCATCCGCGAAATGCATAGCCACTGTCCGCGCCCTATCGTGATGCCTTTGTCCAACCCGACATCTCGGGTAGAAGCCACGCCAGAGGATATTATCACCTGGACCGACGGCGCGGCACTGGTGGCTACCGGTAGCCCGTTCGCTCCGGTAAAACTTAAGCATAAAGTCTACCCTATAGCTCAATGCAATAACGCCTATATCTTTCCGGGCATTGGCCTGGGGGTGCTGGCCAGCGGCGCTAAACGGGTTACCGAAAGCATGTTGATTGCCGCCAGCCGTACGCTGGCGGACTGCTCGCCGCTAGTGAACAGTGCCGAAGGCGGGCTGTTGCCGGATATCAATGATATCCAGGGGGTGTCAAAGGTGATTGCTATGGCCGTGGGTAAAGCGGCGCAGATCGCCGGTGTGGCCATGGTGACGCCGGAGCAGGTGTTGTCCATTGCCATCGAGCATAATTTCTGGCATCCCGGTTACCGTAGCTATCGCCGCACGCCGTTTTAAGCTGCTTGCACCATGGCGCATCCCTGCCATTACCTGAGGTTTAGCCGGCATGGCTTGGGTTGCCGGCTTGCAGCGACCTGAATTATTTGGGATATAGTCATGATTCGTTGAGCTCGCGCCTTGCTTGTGCCCGATAGGTAAAGTAGCCTTGGGCGTATGAGATTGCGGCAAGACAGGGTAAGGCAGACGGCATGTGGAAGCGCCTGATATATTGTCTGATCATTATCGCGGGCGTTTTGTTTTTTTCAGCGATCGGCCTTGACCGATGGATCAGTTGGAAAACCGCTCCGTACATTTATGAGGATATACAGCAACTGCCCCATCGACAGGTGGGCGTGGTGCTGGGTACCGCCAAATATTACCGTACCGGGGTCATAAACGAATATTACCTCTACCGGATCCAGGGCGCACTGAACGTCTATAACAGCGGCAAGGCCTCCTATTTGCTGTTAAGCGGCGACAATGCGCTGCAAAGTTATAATGAACCGGTTACCATGCGGCGCGATCTGATTGCCCATGGCATGCCCGCCGGCGACATCGTGCTCGATTACGCCGGGTTTCGTACTCTGGATTCCATCATCCGCACCCGCAAAGTCTTCGATACCAACGACTTTACGATTATCACCCAGCGTTTTCACTGTGAACGGGCACTTTTTATCGCCATGCATATGGGCATTCAGGCACAGTGCTATGCGGTACCCTCTCCGAAAAATATGTTTACGGTACGGTTGCGGGAAGTTGCCGCACGACTTGCCATGCTGTCTGACCTCTACATCATGAAACGCGAACCGCGCTTTTTAGGACCACAGGTTTCTATTCCCATTCGTTACGAAGTACCGCAAGGTACCCAGGGGTATCCTGCCGTATCGCCAGATCAACTATTGGAAATCCAGCCAAAAATCGACACTGACCAGCAGGATCTGTTGCAGGATATGCGCTAATGCGAAAGGGATAGCCCCTAGCCACACACGAAATTTCCCTTATTTTTTCTTGGCGTATTTTAAAGAGTCCAGCGCCACCGCAAAGATAATAATTGAACCCTTGATAATATACTGCCAGTAAGGATTGACGCCGATGTAGGTCAGGCCGTAGTTGATCACGGTAAAGATAATGACCCCGGTGACCACCCCGGCCACGGTGCCAACGCCACCGGCGAAAGAGACACCCCCCACCACGCAGGCCGCGATGGCGTCCAGTTCATACATAAAACCCAGGTTATTGGTGGCGCTACCGATTCGCCCGGCTTCCAGTAAACCGCCAAAGGCGTAGAAAACCCCGGACAAGGCATAAATCATAATCAGGTTTAATGGCACATTAACCCCAGAGACTTTAGCGGCTTCCGGGTTGCCACCGATGGCAAAAATGTTTTTGCCAAAACGGGTCTTGGTCCAAATGACCCAAACAAGTAGAATGGCAAATATCGCGTAAAAGGTGATATAGGAAAGTTTAAAATCACCAAAACGCAAAAATCCCTGAGTAAACGTCGAGAAATGCGCATCAAAACCGGCCACCGGCGACGAGCCAACCATATCGTAATACAAAGAGTTAACACCATAGACAATAATCATCGTGCCCAGGGTGGTAATAAACGGGGTCACATTCAGATAAGCAATCACCACGCCGTTAATTAAACCGATAAAGGCACCGATGACACACACTATCAGGATGACTACCGGGATCGGCAACGTTTGCATATCAGGAAAAACTTTATTAACGTTATCCATAGACTGCAACAGGGTCGCCGAGACCACGGCGGCCAACCCAACCTGGCGTCCTGCCGACAGGTCGGTACCCTGGGTAACAATCAACCCGGCCACACCCAGCGCGATGATAATACGCACCGAGGATTGAGTCAGGATGTTACTTAAATTTATCAAACTTAAAAAAGTCGTATCTTGAAAAATAATAATCGCCAACAAGACAAAAAGCACCACATAAATGCCGCCCTCTTTTAAATAAGTGAGCAGGCTTTTCTTATTTAATGCATTCATAATAAGAACCCTTAAAAATTAAAGATGCACGGAAGAAAGACGTAAAATTTCGTTTTGCGATGTCTGTTTGGTTTCGACAATTCCCGCCATCAGACCATTACTCATGACCAATATCCGGTCGGTTATTCCCAGTAACTCCGGCATCTCGGACGAAATAATAATTATGCCCTTACCGCGTTTAGCCAGTTCGGTAATTAATTGGTAAATTTCAAACTTAGCACCAACATCTATTCCGCGCGTGGGTTCATCCAGCAGCAATATTTCTGGTTGGGTTAACAACCAACGCCCGATAATGACTTTTTGCTGATTACCACCGGATAACGAACCAATATTGGTTTGATGCCCAGGCGTTTTTACCCGCATGGAATCGATGACCCATTGTATATCGCTCTTCATACGTGAATTATCCAGCAATCCTATTTTATTTTTATAGTTGCGGATATTGGCGATCAGTGAGTTAAATCCCACATCCAGATAAGCATAAATGCCAGTGGTGCGGCGCTCCTCGGTAACCAGGGCAAAACCGTTATTGATCGCTTCGTTAGCGCTATTGTTCTTGATAAGTTTACCGTGCAGCATGATAGTACCGGTGACCTTTTCCCGAATACCAAACAGGGTTTCGACAATATCGGTACGCCTGGCGCCCACCAGTCCAGCAATACCCAGGATTTCTCCTTTGCGTAAATCAAAAGAAATATTACGGATCGACGGCTGGCGCAGTGAAGTCAAATTTTTGACTTCCAGGATCACCTCACCAGGTTCACCTTGGCGATCAGGGAATCGCTGGCTTAAGGAACGCCCCACCATCATGGAGATAATCTGATCCATGGTCAGACCCTCCACCTGTTGGGTGGCAATCCATTGACCGTCACGCAGGATAGTAATTTCATCGCACAGCTGGAAGATTTCTTCCAACTTATGAGAAATGTAGACAATGCCACAGCCGCGCGCTTTCAGCTTGCGGATGATACTGAACAGATGGTTAACTTCCCGTTCGGTTAAAGACGATGTGGGTTCGTCCATAATCACGATCTTGGCGTTATACGAGAATGCCTTGGCAATTTCGACCATTTGCATTTGCGAAACAGAAAGCGTAGAGACTTTGTCGTAAGGATCAATGTTAATATCCAGTTCGTCAAATATCGCTTTGGTATCGGTATACATTTTTTTATGATCGACAAAAAAACCTTTTAAAGGATAACGGCCCAGCCACATGTTATCCATTACCGTACGCTGCAACACCAGATTCAGTTCCTGGTGCACCATGGATACACCATGTTCCAGCGCTTCCTTGGAGTTTTTAAAATTAACTTCTTGTCCCTGAAAAATAATACTACCGGAATCTTTATTATAGATACCAAACAAGCATTTTAATAATGTGGATTTTCCCGCACCGTTTTCCCCCATTAACGCATGGACGGAATGGGCGTGAACTTTTAAGTTCACATTATCCAATGCTTTGACACCAGGAAATGATTTACTGATATTGTTCATTTCCAGTAACCACTCGCGCGGTTGTTCGGTCGTAATGTCGGCCATAGTTATACCCGGCTAGGATAAGGCAGATAAAATCCCCCTAAGGGATGAGACCCGTAGGGGGAGTAAGAATTATTTCTTGGTAAACTGCGACAAATTATCTTTATCGACGCCAACATAAGGTATGCGCACCACTTTATTCACCAGTTTCCACTTGGTACCCTCTGCCGCGGGTTTGCCCGCAGCCAGGTTTTTCGCCAAATCAAAGGTGGCCTTAGCCTGGTTGTCGGCATCGTTTAACACCGTGCCGGCCATGGCGCCGGATTTAATCATTGCCAGGGCTTCAGGCAAGGCATCAACACCAAACACCGGGATCGCCGTTTTATTATGGGCTTTTAATGCTTCCACCGCGCCCATGGCCATAGCGTCATTATTGGCGATCACTACTTCAATTTTATTGGCATTGGGGCCTGAGAACCATGCATCGGTTTTATCCTTGGCTTGGGCGGTATCCCACATGGCGGTATCCATCTGCAGTTGCTCAACCTTAATATTTTCTTTGCCTTCCAAGGTTTTTATCACGTAGGTGGTCCGGGCCTCGGCATCGGGATGCCCCGGTTCGCCTTTCAGTAACACATACTGGATCACACCGTCTTTATTCAGGTCCCATTCAGGATGGGCTCGCCAATGTTTGGCGATCAGCTCGCCCTGGATAATACCGGACTCTTTGGAGTCGGTACCGACATAATAGGCTTTGTCATAGCTGTCTAAGTCTTTAGTGCTGGGTTCTTTATTGAAAAAGACCACCGGAATATTGTTGCTACGGGCTTTTTCGATTATCGTCGGCGCGGATGCGGGGTCGACCAGGTTAATCGCTAGGGCTTTTACCCCTTTTGCAATCAACACGTCAACTTGATCATTCTGGGTGGACTGGCTATTTTGTGAATCATTCATCAACAATTTGACGCCTTTGCTTTCCTTGGCATCTCTTTCAATCGATTTACGTAGCATCGACATAAAGTTATCGTCGTATTTATAAATGGTTACCCCGATGCGTGTATCGGCAGCATGGGCGGCAATGGAAAATAGAAAGCCGGCGGCCAGAGCAGTTAGGGTAAATGATTTCTTATTCATTTGTTTCTCCGGAATTTATGTAGGATTACTCTAAGGCAAACAAATCCCTTCCCTGGCGGAATACTATTCCCTTTACAAAGGTCACCGGCAAAGCCGACTTACAAAAAAACAATGCCAGGAATTAATAATTTTTAACCCGAGCCGAATACAATAATGTACCGGAGGGAAAACAACGTTAGCATAAAGGTATCATTGTTAATAATCTGTGAATATTCTCACACTTTGAAAACGGTTACATCTGATCGGTGAATGGCAAAGAGACCCCGCCCACAGTTTTCCAGGCCGCCACCGAATGGCGACGCACCAGCGTTGGCATAAATACGTGGGTTTGCCGTTGATCAAGCGGACCCGCGCTCCCCAGTAGCGCCAATTCGGTCGCAGCGACGGCCATAACAAAAATAGGATAGCGCACCGTTGTAAGACTCGGGCTGGTGTAACGGGAGATGGGCAGGTCGTCAAAACCCACAACGGAAAATTCCCTCGGTACCGATATACCGTTTTCCTTGAGGGTGGCCAGCGCCCCCACCGCCATGCCGTCATTATAAATAAACAGTGCCGACAGGTGCTGATTACGCCCCAAGAGTTCCACCATTGCCTCTTCACCGCCACGTAAATCAGGCGAATTAAACGCCTGCCAGTTTTGCGGCGGCACGATGCCAATTTCTGCCATAGCCTGCAAATATCCTTGGCGCCGCTGCCGTTCGTCGTCGATCGGATGATTGGAACCGATATAACCTATCTGCCGATGTCCCTGTTTAATCAAGGTTCGGGTGGCCATCAGCGCGCCACTGATATTGTCTAACCCGATGCAGCGGTGCTCGTAACCCGGTAGAATCCGGTTGATCAGTACCATGCCCGGTTCGCGATCCATGAACGGTATCATCTCCTCATCGCAGAGAATTTTCGAATGCACCACCAGCGCGCTACAGCGCTGGCGGATCAATACCTCGATAGCATGGCGCTCCTGGTCGGCCTGATGGTAACTATTGCTGATCAGCACGTTTTTTTTGTGCCGCTGGGCCACCGTGTCTACCGCTTTGACCAGTGCGCCGAAAAAAGGGTCAGAAACATCCATCACCACCACACCGATGGTATCGCTGATCTGGGTGGCTAATGCCTGGGCATTGGCGTTGGGGCGATATCCCAGCGTCTGCACCGCCAGATTGACGCGGTCGCGCGCTTCCTTGCTGGCAATGGCACTGTCATTTAAGACTCGTGATACGGTTGCCACCGACACTCCAGCCAACCGCGCCACATCTCGTATCGTGATCATCTCGTCCCCTGTTCAACGTAATAGCCCCCCAGCGCGGGCCTGACTTGGCCTGCGGGTATCGGACGTATCGCACACTGTTAACACCACTCGTACACACGTAGATCTGCGTTGCCGAGACCATGGACTGGGTGCATAACATATTTGAAACATCTGGTGCTATCCTAACCGGTTTGGCCCCGGTGCGGCGTGAATTAGCTCACAGGACCGGAAGCGGTTACATAGGAAAAGAATTAGGGTGATTGATAAAGAGAACTGTATATTTTCTTAACTCTATAATCATGGGGGTTATGTTTATTATTGCAGTATTAAACACAATATGATTGAGTTAACGCTTACCAAACCGAGCGAAATCGTTAAACTCTGTTGTGACCAGTTAAGGAAAGAGTGTTATGACGGGTATCATTATTTCACGCACCTTATTTCGCGTACCTTATTTCGCGTACCTTACTTCACGCACCTTCGCCCTGCTCGCCATTGCCCAACAGGAGACGAGCAATAGTACCAGAGCGATCTGCACGGTTAACCAACTCAAATTGGCTATTATGCAGTTGTGCAATGCGGGTGACGATACTCAACCCCAGGCCAATACCGTTATAGCGTTGATCCATCCGCACAAATGCCTTGGTTAAGTCAACCGCCTTGTCCGGGGGGATCCCCGGTCCTTCATCAAGCACCTGCAGCAGAATGCCGTGCTCTTCGTCGCGCAGCAGCTGCACATCAATTGCGCTGCCGGCGGGACTATAGCGGTGAGCATTTTCCACCAAATTGCGCAGCAGCAGACGTATCAGCACCGCATTGCCGTGAATCAGGATATCCTCGGTTGGCAGATGCCAGCGTAGCGTTTGTTGGCGTGGAATAACCATTTGCACCAGTTCCTCGCGCAGCGGCAGGATCACGTCCTGGGTCAGCTTCACTTCCTGGTAATGGCCAGAGGAGAAATCATGGCGAATACGCGCCAGCATCAGCAGTTGTTCCACCGTAAATGTCATGTTATCCACGCGCTCGATCAACGGCTGGTTATTGGTACCGTATTGTTTTTCCTGTAGTTCCAGGTGCAGGCGGATGCCCGCCAGTGGGGTACGCAGCTCATGGGCCACGTCGGAGGTAAACTGCCGGTCTTGTTGCAATGTGCTGTTCAGGCGGGTTAATAACTGGTTTAGGCTGCGGGTGACTGCAATAACTTCCTGGATATTACCCAGTTCCGGCAACGGCTCGAAATTTTCGGCACCTCGGGCGCGCAACGCGTTCTGTAAGCGTGATAGCGGCAGGGTGATCCAGTTTACCGCCTGGAAACAGAAAAACAGCGTGACGATAATCATCATCAGTGCCGGCACGCTCAGCGCGGCGATAGCTTCGCTGATCTCCTGGTTGACTTCTTCGTTGCGAACACTTTCCGCCAACGTGCGGTTGACCAGCAGGTCAATTTGCTCCTTGCTCTCATGCCATAGCCAGATCACAGTAATAAACTGGCAGCACAGCAAAATAATGCCCAGCACCACAATAAGGCGCCAGCGAATGCTGATCAAAGGACCGGAAGTCTTGGCTTTCATGGTTACTCGGTTCTTTCTTTGGTGATCAAATACCCAAAACCGCGTAGGGTACGAATGCGATCCTTGCCGATTTTTTGCCGTAGATTGTGCACATGAACCTCCAGCGAATTCGACGAGGGGTCATCTTCCCAGTTATACAGATCCTGATGTAATATTTCACGATGAATACGGTGCCCTGCCCGCAACATCAACCGGGACAGAATCGCGAATTCTTTTGGCGTGAGTTCGATTATCTTGCCATCCACCGTCACTTCATGGCTGTTGAGATCCAGGGAAATATTGTCCGCCCAGATCAAGTTATTACTGGCCCCCTGATGGCGACGAATAATCGCCCGCACCCGAGCCAGTAGTTCGGTCAACGCAAAAGGTTTGGTCAGATAGTCGTCAGCGCCCAGATTGAGGCCGCGTACCCGCTCCGCAATATCGTCGCGGGCGGTAAGGATCAATACCGGAACATCATTGCCGTTTTTACGCCACTTATTGAGCAACGTATTGCCGTCTCCATCCGGCAAACCGAGATCGAGGATCACCAGGCTGTAGTCGGTGCTGTTGATAAAATTGTCCGCCTGATGAAGATTAGCCGCGCAGTCGGCAGCATACCCCTCCTGCGCTAATGCCAGCTGTAAACCCTCCTGAAGTAATTTATCGTCTTCTGTGATGAGTATTTTCATTGCTGCGGATTCCGGCAAGGATGAACAATATCAAGTTCTGGTTGATACAATTTTGTGTCAACATTAAACAGCCCTAACAGGGTTGAGAAGAGATTATCTTGTGAATACGGCAGGCGTCCCGCCCGCGCCTTTATACAATCCTCACTCACGCCATGGGCCTTGATATAGTCCGGCGAAAGCCACATGACCATGGGTATGTGAGTTTGCTGCACCGGCGCAACGGGATAGGGCATGCCGTGCAAATAGAGGCCATTTTCGCCAAGTGATTCACCATGATCGGAAAGATAGACCAGGGCGGTATTAAATTTGTCACTGTGCGCTTGCAGCATCTTAATGGTCTTATCAAGCATATAGTCTATGTAGACAATCGTATTGTCATAGGTGTTCACCAACGACTGATTTGAGCAATTCTGTATTTCGTTACTATCGCAAGTTGGGCTAAAGGTCGCCAAACTTTTAGGGTAACGCTGATAATAGGTTGGACCGTGGCTGCCCATGGTGTGTAACACGATCACCGTATCATGGGTACGCGCATCGATATAACTATCGAGATTTCGCAGCAGCGCCTCATCCAGGCAAACCCCCGATGAGCACAATGCCGGCAAGTGCCACTCGCTGAGTTCCTCGGTGGGCACTCGGCTGCAGACACCTTTACAACCGCCGTCATTTTCCCGCCATAGCACATCAACATTGGCCCGTTGCAACAGATCCAGTACGTTGTCCTCACTGACAGCAATGTCGCCATCATAGTGACTGCGGGGCATATTGGAAAACATACACGGCACCGACACGGCTGTCGCCGTGCCACAGGAGGTGGTTTGCGGGAAGTAAATCACATTATCTGCCGCCAGGCGTGGGGTTGTGGGCTTGTTATAGCCGCCTAGAGCAAAATTCTGCGCCCGGGTGGTTTCCCCAACCACCAGAATAATCAGATTTTTTTTACCGTCATCATGAGCCGACGTGTTTTCATGCGCGTCCAGACCGAGGGGGGTGAACACCCGTTTGGTCTTATAGTTATGTTTATAATAAGAGTAACTGCCGGTAAACATATTGATGGGGACCAGGTTTTTGATCAACTGCTGGTTGTTTCTCATCAACGACGCATAATCTTTGTAAAAGAAGGTGGCTATCAGCACGATCATCAACAGCGACACCAGGATATTGAGCACATGGTAACCGGCATTTTGCCAGGTGAGATTGGCCGGTTTGACTTTGATCCACAGTATCAGCAACGACGGCAGCAGAGCACTGATGATCAGGTACCAGCCCAGTTGTGGTGTGACCAACGCCAGGGTTTCTGCGGTGGTAGTATCCAGGGCGTTTTGGATCATGTCGCGATCGATCAATACCCCGTAAGCCTGCATAAAATATTGCGCAAAGGCATCGATAGTGAACAAAAAAATCACGATGGGTTTGCGAATATAAGGCAGCAATATCAGGCTGAATATCAAATTCAGCCCGACCAAAAGGGTCACCGGCATGCTAGCGACAAACAGCAGGTTATGGCTAGTGGAAACATCCACTAATTGCAAAATTTTGCGGAAATAAACCACGTTCTGAACAACCGTGATCAACAGCGCAACGATGATATTAAACAACCAGGGATTGACCGATGGGCGTGGCAACGTCTTAAAAAATTTAACTGGCATTCGGTATTAACTCATTGGAAAAATCATTTTATTAAACCACGATTTACTTAACCTAACCTTAAGCTTGGTGATACTTAAGTCATTCTTAACTGTGCAACAGAATGCTGCCGTCACGGGGGTGCCGTGCCGAAAACAGTAAACCTGGCATCGTCTGTCACGCCCGCGGTTGACATCAAACCACTCCGGCGGTCATCGCGGTTAAACGACGCCACAACCATTCCATGGGACCCTGGCGAAATCGCCGCAACCAAAGGGAGGAGAACAGAATATTCGCAAGCCAGATTGGCGGGACAAACAACAGTAGCGAGGTACGATCATAGGCCATAAACAGGCCAGACTGATTGAACAACAGGGTACAGATTAAGGTTTGCAGTAGATAGTTGCTCAGTGCCATACGCCCAACGTTACTGATATAACGAGTGATACGCAAGGGTGCCAGCGTCGGCCAGAATCCATAGCAAAGTGCTACATATCCCAGCGCCTGGAAAGGAGCCCCCAATTCACGCGGAATTTGCAAAAGAAAGGCACACCAGTGGTAATTCCAACCAATGAGCCACTGTACCACGACGCTTGGCAGATTCACTATCAGCCCCACGCCAATCAGTATGATGGACATTTTTCGGTAATGGGCCGAAGATCGGGTGCCCGCCAGCCAGCCTGAACGCATCAGCCCGGCACCGATAAGCATCGCGCCGCACAGCAACCAGCCGTACTGCGCCGCTAAAGAGAACAATCCCGACTGCAGTAGATCCACACGCATTCGCCAGGCTTGTGGACCCCCGGTCGTCTGCCAATAGTATTCATAAATACGGTCCGCCAGACTGGGTAACCAATACCGCCCGGGAGTGCCACTCGCCAATAGCCATTGCATCAGCAACAGGATGACCAGCCCAACCACATAGAGCGCGATGCCGGTATGAATCAGGCTACGGGAGTCCTTGGCGTGCAGAATCAGACCAAGACACACCAGGCCCACCAGCCCGTAGTCGAACAGGATATCGCCATCCCAAAAAAATATGCCATGAATCAGACCTATGACCATCAGCCAAAGCAGTCGGGAACGGATCCAAACCCCACCCCGGGGAATGAGCATCTGCAAGCCGGCGCCAAACAGTAACGCAAACAAGGTCAGGAATTTCACTTGTGCCAGCAAGTCCATTAGCGCCCAGGACAAGGCGTCGGCAACGCTAGGCTCGCCCATAAAGGCCGGGTTGAGGTAGGCCGCCTTGGGCAGGCCAAATGCGGTGATATTCATCAGCAGGATGCCGAAAATCGCCATCCCCCGCGCGCAGTCCAACATCACGATGCGCTCGCGCATGCCTGTGCTCCGTCTAACGGCGCCGAGCGCCGGGTATGATGCTGTCGGTTAGCGCCTGTTTAGCCATGGCTATGACGTACAGCACGTAAAAATTCCTGGCGGGTATTTTGACTAGACTTAAACAGCCCTCCCAGCGACGTGGTAGTGGTGGCGCTGGTGGCATCGCGAACGCCGCGGGCCTTAACGCAATAATGCACGGCATCAATACATACCGCCACGTTGACGGTACCCAGCAGGGTTTGCAGCGCGACCAGAATTTGCTGGGTCAAACGCTCCTGAACTTGGGGCCGTTGGGCAAAAAATTGTACGATGCGATTGATTTTTGATAAGCCAATGACCTTCTCTTTGGGGATATAGGCCACGGTGGCTTTGCCGTCGATAATAACGAAATGGTGTTCGCAGGTACTGGTAAGGGTGATCTCACGCACTGTCACCATTTCATCCACCTTCATTTTATTTTGGATAACGGTGATTTTAGGAAAATTATGGTAATCCAGACCAGAAAATATTTCGTCAACGTACATTTTAGCGATGCGATGAGGCGTCTCGGCCAGGCTATCGTCGCTTAAATCGAGGTTGAGCAAGTTCATAATTTCGGTCATATGTTCCGCGATACGGCGCTTACGGGTTTCCCGATCCAGCACCACACCACGCAGCGGCGTTTCAAGGCCACGCGCCACCAGGGCTTCGTGGACCAGTGTGGCTTCTGTACTCAGCGATACCATTTTTTTTCTCCGGCAGGTCGACTCGTTCTTGATCTCATGGCGTCAAGATACGGCTACACTCTAGTGGAGCGCATGGGCATTATCCAGTGATACTATTTCATATTCAATGGAAACCCAACAAGTGACATTCTGCGGGCAGGCGGCAAGCGAAATAATCCCGATGAGCTTACATCAGTAAGTGATTCGGGTGAGCGAGCGCCGCCAACGCACCTGCAATGTGAAAGATGACGGGAGGAGTGTAATGCAGAACAAAGAGCAACTACCCGAATGTATCGACCAACACCGATTATTTGGCGGCCAACAGTTGCGCTATCGCCATCATTCCGCCAGCACCGGCGGGATAATGACCTATAGCCTGTTTTTGCCGGAACCGCTGAGCCATCGCGCGCCACCCCATGTGGTGTACTGGCTCTCTGGTCTGACGTGCAATGACGAGAATTTTACCTTAAAGTCCGGTGCCCAGCGGCTCGCGGCACAGCTCAATCTGATGCTGGTGATGCCTGATACCAGCCCGCGCGGCGCGCAAGTCCCTGATGCTGAGGCCTACGATTTGGGCCAGGGCGCGGGATTTTATGTTAATGCCACCCAATCGCCGTGGTCTGGTAGCTATAATATGTTTGATTATGTTGCCACCGAACTGCCGGCATTGGTGGCGCAGCAACACCCAAACGGCGGTAGACAGGCTATTATGGGCCATTCCATGGGTGGCCATGGCGCGCTGATGCTGGCGCTGCGCCATCCCGGCCGTTTTTGCTCCGCGTCGGCGTTTGCGCCCATCGTCAATCCAAGCCTGGTGCCGTGGGGACGCAAAGCATTCAGCCAGTATCTTGGCGACGACCCACAGGTATGGCAGCGCTATGATACCTGCCATTTATTGGCCAACGAGCAGGCCAAGCCATTGCCGATCCTGATTGATCAAGGTGATGCTGATCCGTTTTTGGGTGAACAGTTGCAGCCGGAAAAACTGGCCGAACTGGCGCTCAGCAAAAACTGGCCTCTGACCTTACGGTGGCAACCCGGTTATGATCATAGTTACTTTTTTATCGCCAGTTTTATCGACGATCATCTGCGCTTTCACGCCAGCTATTTGAACGTTTGACCTTGATTAGCTGCTGGCATGACCTGCTGGCAGCGACGTCGGCGGTATTGAACATGGCCGCAATGTTAACGCGGCTATCAACAGCCAACGCCATGGCGTAGATCATTCACGTGGCAGCATGGCGGTGACGCCGCGACAAATCTGTCTGGGGCAGACTTTTCCTGGCGCACCCCCGTGAGGGATGAGGCCCAAGAAAGGGTCGAGTCTTGCCCGCTCACCAACCACCTGAAATATGACTACTGTACTGACCTATAAATTTATGACATTAATCGCAATGCTTTTATGTAGCTCTTCATTTGCGAATAATTCGTATTTTTCGTGTGATACAGCGAAGGGAATGATTAAGGTAGATGACAGCAACGGTGTACTCCAGTACACCTTAACTAAAGATAACAAAAATGAATTTAACTATAAGTCAAGCGGCAATGACTTCTCAGGGTTTAAATACAATCATTACTCGAGATTCCAAGCTGATTATTTTAATGTGTCGTTCATTAATTCATAATATAGATACACAATATTCAGCAATTACGAAGATGAACATGAAAGTCGAGGTGTCCGCGTTACTAACCTGAAAAGCAAAAAGGAATCCGTTTACGATTGTAAGGTTGTGGACATTGATCGCCTTAGTGATTTGTCGGCAAAGTTGCTGCTCTTCGTCCAGCTCCGGGGAGCATCCATGACGTTTATCTTTGCGCGTATAAACAGATATAATGAGATTAACAACAAGACGGCAAAAACATCGCTATTTTTCACCTTTTTGCTATCATTCTAAACTCATTGGCAATGTAACGCGCTGGCGTAATAGGGAAAAACCAAATCATCCGTTAATTACCGACTGTCGTAATACGATCGTTAAAAATTAAAAAAATATTTTATATCATAAAACAACCCATTGAAAATAAACTGTTTTATATTATTTATTATGACTAACTCCACAATGGTTTAACTCGTGTTTTAATAACGAGGGAAGGAGGCGGATATTATAATGGTGGTGCCAACATAAAAAAGTTTGGTCGGAAAATGGCGATAGGCTTGGGTACTGGTATGGCGTGAAATAAAAAATGACAAACGCAACTCTTAGTCTGCGTATCGTATTTTTCACATTTTTCTGCATGATATTATCAGAAACCCACACCCTAAATAAGTCGAGTTAATGGAGCAGCTTTCATGACCGTTTTTCTTTTGATAGAAGCCAGGGAAATTGAATGCTCGGTGATAGACGACATCCGACATAGAGGCTTATCTCCCATCCTCTTTACCTCCCGCTATCTTGACGAAAGCCATTTTTATCATGGTATCGATATGCAACTGTTCGACGAGGTGTATTGCGTTGATACCTTTGATAGCGTCGCCATGCTCGATTGCATCAAGCACAATGGCATACCGGTCACGGCAGTACTGGGCAGCTATGACGAGGTGATGGTTCCCGCAGTTGACGTGGCGCAGGCTCTGGGGCTGCCCTGCCCTTGCCTTGATGGATTGCGCTGCGCCTTTAATCATGAGCGGGCCCGTACCCCAGACGCCCACCGTGCGTGTATATGCCAGAACGCAGCACACTATCGCCATGCCATAACGGGTATTTGTCAGGGGCAGCGCGCGACGCTTAGCAACGCACATCGGCATGTTATCATGGAGCAATGTACCATGGTTCAATGTATCGAGGGGCCATATTACGGTGCAGAACTGCTGTATCACAACGGGCACTGGCGGGTTATCGCGGTCAACCGGCGGTTTTTGTCCGCAGGTGATCGTGCTTACGTCACCGGTATCTGTCAGCCCTCGGATCTTGATCCGGAGCGCCTGGCCCAGGCCAGTATCCAGGTTCAACGCTGGGTAGAGGCACTCAAACTGCGTGGCGGCGCGCTTAGCGTAACATTTATCTACACCGCAGACGGGCCGGTACTGGTTGATATGACCCTGGGTATTGCCAATGCGCGGGTGAACAAGCAGGTGGAACTGACCACCGGCATCAATATGATGGTGCATGTGGTGGATTTCGTGTGCGGCAAAACGCGTGCGCTGAGCCGATCACTACACCCACGCTACCCTTTTGTCGCCGATGCTTTTATCTTTTGCCCACGCGCCGGTCAACACGATGCATCCCTGATTGATAAAAACCATCGTTATTTTATTGCCAGTTGCCTAAAACCATCGTCGGGGCAGTCGATTCTCGCGCGCCGTGCTGTCGGTAAGGTGATTGTCGGCGATGTTATGGCCTACGGCGAGAGCTGCCAACAAGCCATGGAGCATGCTCAAACCCTGGTACGGCAGGTCGGGGTAAAACCCTGGCCTTGAGGCGCTTAACCCTGTGGCGCGGGTGTCACCAATCCATCAATAAGCACCTGTGGCAATCCCATTGAACAGTGCTCAATACGCCCTTGTACGCCATAGACTCGGGCCAGATTTTCGGTGGTAATCACCTGCTCCGGCGCACCGTCGGCAATCAGCCGGCCATGTTGCAGCATCAGGGCATGTTCGCCATGATGCAGGGCAATATTGATGTCATGCAATACCACCAGCGTAACCATATTTCTGCGCCGGGTTTCCCGGCCAATAATATCCATTACGTGGTATTGAAAATTTAAGTCCAATGCGCTGAGCGGCTCATCGAGCAACAGCAACGATGGACGCCTAATCAGTGATTGTGCCAAGCCAACCAGCTGTTTTTGCCCCCCGGACAGTTCTTCAAGGTCACTGAGCGCCAGATGCGCAATGCCCAACTGTTCCAGTAGCGCCATGACCGCCACTTCGTCGCTTTGATGCGCTGGCCCGCCGCTGGCGCGCTGGGCAACAATAATCGATTCCATTACCTGTAAATGCACGCCTGCGGGCAGGCTTTGTGGCAGATAGACCACCCGATCCGCCCGCTTGGCGAACGGGAGTCGCATCAGATTTTCATCATCCAACCACAGTTCGCCCTTGGCCGGGTTTAACCCGGCCAAGGCGCGCAGCAGGGTGGATTTTCCACAGCCGTTGGGTCCGAGCAATACGGTGATTTTGCCGCGTGGCAACAACGGAATCGACAGATCGTTTATCACTTTACGCCGGGTGTAGCCGGCGGTGAAATGCGCAATACGCAGACCCGACATCATACATTGCTCCGATGACGCAAAATAATACTCAGAAAGAACGGCACACCCACCAGCGACGTGACGATCCCCACCGGGATCATGACGCCGGGCACGATATTTTTCGACACTACCGACGCCATTGACAGCACCAGTGCGCCGGTAAGCGCGCTGGCGGGCAAATAAAACCGGTGATCTTCGCCAAAGATCAGCCTGGCAATATGCGGGGCTACCAGACCGATAAAACCAATCGGACCGACGAAAGCGACCGCCAGGGCAGAGAGAATGCTGATGCGCAGTAGCGTCGCCAGTCGCAGACGACGAATATCAATACCAAATCCCATCGCGCGATCCTCTCCCAGGCGAAGCGCGGTCAGTTTCCAGGCGCTACTTAACGACCACGGCAACATCAAGGCAAACACCAGGGCGATAATGCCAAGCTTAGGCCAGGATGCACGAGACAAACTGCCCATGGTCCAAAAGACCAGTCCTTGCAGCGTATCCTCGGTGGCGATAAATTGCAGCATGGACACCAAGGCGTTAAACGTAAACACCAGTGCAATGCCGAATAACACCACACCTGAGCTGGCCACCCGGGTCCAGCGGGTAATGCCGTCTAGCATCAACGCCGCCAGCAACGCAAAAATAAAGGCGTTAGCCGGGATAACCCATTGCACCGGCACACCGGGCAGTCCGATGTTGAGCACGATAGCCAGGGCGGCGCCGAACGCCGCTGCCGAGGAGACCCCGAGGGTAAATGGGCTGGCCAGCGGATTATTGAGAATGGTCTGCATTTCCGCCCCCGCCAGACCCAGCGACAGCCCCACCACAACGGCCATCAGTGCAAAAGGCAAACGGATGTCCCAGACGATCACCCGGGTGCCACTGTCAGCAGCGGCGGGGTTAAGCAGCGTATCCACCAGCGTACTGATGCCAAGACCGGACGGGCCGAGGGTAAAATCCAGCAGTACACTGCCCGTAATGGCCAGGATCAGAATGCCCATTAGGACTAACCGGTGGCGCTGAATGCGCTGATAACGGCTCAGTGTGCCGTTGCGGCTGTAAGCCGCCAGGGGGTCTAACGTCGCGCTCATTAATATTACCTATTGCCCAATCAACCTATGCCATTCACGGCAACACACGTGCTGCGGCGGCAAGGTAGATCAAGGGGGTCAAAATCTAATTTGGGCAACATAATAAAGCAAATGATAATTCTTATCAATACGATTTGAGGGTTTTAGTTGGGGTTATATAAATATAATAGTATGTTTTAAAACGTATTTATTCGAAGTTTGTGTATAAGGACAGGCTTTATCATCAAGCAGGACACGGCGAACGCCGTGTCCACATCACACACTCAGATCTTATAACAAACGCGGTGCCACTGCCGGACTGTCGACCGATGGGTTATCCAGTGTGGTGTCGGCGGGACGGTCAGGGAAAATCATGTCCTCATAACGTACCAGTTTGCTGCCATGGCTCCATTTATAGCCCAACCAGATCACCAGAAACAGCGGGATACCAATGTAGGTTGCGGTGACGCCATACCAGTCAATGCGATCTTGTAAAAACGCCTGATAATTTTGCCCCAAGGTGATCATCAGACACAGTACAAAGGCAAATACCGGCCCAAGGGGAAAAAATCCGGCTATATAAGGCAAATCCCCCAGTTGGCGCCCTTGAAACTGGTAGCCTCGGCGAAAGCGGTAGTGGCTGATGGCGATACCCAGCCAGGCGATAAAACCAGTCATGCCCGAGGTATTGAGCAGCCAGAGATAAACCGTCTGATTACCGTACATTGAGGTCAAAAAGCACAAGCCCGCCATCACCGTGGTCAGGTACAGCGCGTTGCGCGGTACACCACCTTTGGATAATTTGGCGAAAATCCTGGGCGCTTTGCCCTCACAGGCCAGCATATAGAGCATGCGGGTTGAGGCATACATACCAGAATTGCCCGCTGACAGCACCGCCGTGAGGATCACCGCATTCATCACGGCGGCGGCGGAAAGCAGGCCAGCGTTGCGGAACACCAGGGTAAACGGACTGACGGTAATGTCTTTGACATCATTACGCAGCAGATTAGGGTCGGTATAGGGGATGATTAAACTGATAATCAGAATCGCCAACACGTAAAATAGCAGGATACGCCAAAATACCTGGCGTACTGCGCGCGGGATATTTTTAGCCGGATCGGCGGACTCACCGGCAGCAATGCCAATCAGCTCGGTGCCCTGAAACGAGAAACCGACAATCATGGCAACACCGATCATCGCCGGAAAACCGCCGGCAAAAGGCGCTTCACCCACCTGCCAGTTATGCCAGCCGGCGCTTTCGCCGCCGCGCAGGATGCCGACAATCATCAGTACCCCCACCGCGATAAAGATCACCACCGTCACCACTTTGATCAGCGAAAACCAATATTCCGCTTCACCAAAACCCTTGACCGAAATCGCGTTGAGCAGAAACATGATCGCCAGGAACACCGCGCTCCAGATCCAGCCAGGCACGGTGGGAAACCAGTAGTTCATCACCAGTTGTGAGGCCACCAGATCCACGGCAATGGTTACCGCCCAGTTGTACCAGTAGTTCCACCCCAGCGCGAAACCAAAGCCTTCTTCCACATACTGGGCGCCATAGGTCGAGAATGAGCCAGATACCGGCATATAAGCCGCCAGCTCGCCGAGGCTGGTCATTAAAAAATAGACCATCAGCCCGATAATGATATAGGACAATAGCGCACCGCCTGGCCCCGCCTGGGCAATGGTGGCGCCAGACGCGACAAACAGTCCCGTACCGATAGAACCACCGATGGCGATCATCGTCAGATGCCGCGCTTTAAGTTCACGCCGCAGACCTGGAGTGGGTGAACTGTCGAGAGAATTGTGGAGCATGGTGAGTTAACGTGTCCGTACAAAAATCGAGGCCGAATTGTAACAAATCAGGCTGCCGGTGGTAGTACCGAGGCTCCGTTATAAGATAGCTTCATAATGTCGCGCTGATTATAAGCATAATATCGGCAAATCGCTGGTTTTTAGCACAATCTGACAGATTTAACCGTATGTCCGACAATAGTCCTGAAAACGGGTCAACGCCTGGGAGAGATGTTTTTGCCGGTGACGAACCAGATAAAGCGTGCGCATCAACGGCGGCAGCGGCAGATCCAGCGTGACCAGCGTCCCCAACGTCAACGCTTCGGCCACCACCCGCCGTGACAGGCAACTGATGCCCAGCCCATGGCGTACCGCATGTTTGATCGCCTCGGAGTTGCCCAACTCCATCACCGGCGTAAAGTGTGGCAAACGGGCCAAGAGCAAATAATCAACGATTTCACGGGTGCCCGATCCCTGTTCGCGCAGGATCCAGGGCGCGTCGGCTAAGTGTTCCAGCGCCAGTCGACGACCGGCCAGCGGATTATCCGGCGCAGCGAACACCACCAGCTCATCCTGCAGCCAAGGCTGGGTGATCAGCTCCGGTTGATGGCTCGGGCCTTCAATCAAACCCAAGTCCACGCGAAAATCGATCAACGCATTAACCACATCCAGGCTATTGCCTACCTGAAGCTCCAGCGACGTGTGCGGAAAATCGCGCCGGTAGCCGGCAATCATCTCAGGCAAAATATAATTGCCAATGGTGCTACTGGCAAACAGGCGCAGCGCACCATTGCCGCCGAGAAACAGTTGCTCAATGTCCATAACCTGTTCAAGCAACGCGATCGCTTTCGGATACAACAGGCGTCCATGCTCATTGATGGCCAACCGTTTTCCTACCCGATCAAAAACGTGTAAGGCCAGTTGATTTTCCAATTCGGTCAACGCGGCGCTGACCGCAGATTGTGACAGCGACAGCTTGGCGGACGCGTGTACGGTCGAGCCGCTTTTTACCACTTCGGTAAAAACCTCCAACTGGCGCAAAGTGATATGCATCGACAAGTCCCATTAGGTTAATGTCCGTCATTAACCACTAATAACGATAGGTTATAAACATATAATCAATTTCTCTTTTATGCCAGTCCTATTTAAGCTAGGCGCATCCTGCTACCAACGAGTGGACTTTTCATGTTTTTGCGTTTAACCCTACTGCGGCCACAACCCTTAGGCCGTCTTTTTTTGCATTATTTACCCGGGTTGCTGTTGACCGGCGCCATTAGTCTGTTCGCCGTGCATTTGGGTGCCTGGCCATCAATCAACGGACTTGGCCTTAGCGCCCTGACGCTGGCGATACTCATCGGCATCGTGGTGGGCAATAGCGTTTATAAGCCGGTGCAGCGCCAGTGCCATCTGGGTGTTTTGTTTTCCAAACAACGGCTGTTGCGTCTGGGTATTATCTTCTATGGTTTCCACCTGACCTTTCAACAGATAAGCGACATTGGCACCACCGGTGTGATTATCGATATGCTGACGCTTAGCTCAACCTTTTTATTGGCCTGCTGGCTTGGACGTCGGGTGTTTGGGTTGGACGAGGACACCACTATGCTGATCGGCGCCGGCAGCAGTATCTGCGGTGCCGCGGCGGTGCTGGCGACCGAGCCGGTGCTAAAAGCCAGCGGCGAGAAAGTGGCCGTGGCAGTCGCTACCGTCGTCATTTTTGGTACCGCAGCAATCTTTATTTATCCCGCCCTGTTTCATTTGAATGAACATTTTCACTGGCTGCCGTTTACCCCGCTCACCTTCGGTATTTATACCGGCTCAACCATGCATGAAGTGGCGCAAGTGGTCGCGGCGAGTCATGCCATAAGCCCCGAGGCGGAAAATGCTGCCGTGATAGCCAAAATGATCCGGGTGATGCTGCTGGCACCGTTTTTGCTATTGTTGTCAGCCTGGCTGCGACGCAGCAGGTCGGTAGAGACCGGCTCCAGTGCGGCCATTTCATTCCCATGGTTTGCCGTGTTGTTTATCGGCGTGGCCGGTCTTAACTCTTTCCATCTGTTCACCCCACAGGTGTTGGCGTCTATTAACCTGCTGGACACCTGGTTGCTCACCATGGCCATGGCAGCGCTAGGATTGACCACCCATTTGACTGACCTGCGTCGAGCTGGCGTGCGCCCCCTGCTATTGGCGTTACTGTTGTTTATATGGTTAATCGTCGGCGGCGCCATGATTAACCTGGGTATTCATCGACTGTTTAGCTGAGGATACGGTGGTTGCACAGGGCCCCGGTGCATTTATAAGGGCCAAGCCGCGCCGCGTTCACGGATGGGGCGCGGCTTGGCCCTGGACGGTAATTATTCGCGCTTTTTTTTCCTAAACAGCATACTCTCGGCATTATCATCGGCATTATTATCGGTGCTATTACCAGCACGACCTTCGGTACTGTCGGTGCCAGAATATGATTAAAAAAGGAGAAAACATGAAATTTATCGGTGCCCATGTTAGCGCGGCGGGAGGGGTGGATCAGGCGGTACTGCGTGCTCATGAGTTGGATGCGACCGCTTTTGCCTTGTTTACCAAAAATCAGCGTCAATGGAAAGCGGCCGATCTTAGCGACGAGGATATTGATAAGTTTCGTTCAACCTGCGAGCAGTATCACTTCTCCCCGAACCAAATCCTGCCCCATGATAGCTATTTGATTAACCTTGGCCATCCGGTCGCCGAGGCGCTGGAAAAATCTCGCTTGGCATTTATTGACGAACTGGCACGCTGTCAGCAGCTCGGGCTGACATTGCTGAATTTTCATCCTGGCAGCCATTTAAAACAGATCGATGAAGACCAATGCCTGGCGACCATTGCCGAATCCATTAATATTGCGCTGGAAAAAACCGCCGGGGTAACCGCGGTGATTGAGAATACCGCCGGACAAGGCAGCAATATGGGTTTTCGTTTTGAGCATCTGGCGACGATTATCAACGGTGTGGAAGATAAAACCCGGGTAGGGGTATGCATCGATACCTGCCATGCGTTTGCCGCCGGTTATGATTTACGTACTGAAGAGGCCTGTGAGCATACCTTTACCCAGTTCGATGATATCGTTGGGTTCACTTATTTACGTGGCATGCACCTCAACGATGCCAAAAGCGAATTCAACAGTCGGGTGGACCGTCATCACAGCCTCGGTGAAGGCAATATTGGCCAAACCGCGTTTGCCTGGATCATGGCTGATAAGCGTTTTGATAATATCCCACTGATTCTGGAAACCGTCGAGCCTGAGATCTGGCCGCAGGAAATTGCCTGGCTGAAATCACTGGAAAAAAATTAATCGCCGAAAGTCCGGCCCCCACGATGGGATCCGGCAATAGAGAGAAGAACCCATCACTCGACCCTAAAACAAACCGGAAAGGCAGTTGCCTCTCCGGTTTGTATATGACACGAGGTAGGTGATTAACGTTATGCCATCGCTTTCGCCAATTCAGCGTCTGGACGTTTAAACATCGAGTACGTCACGCCCAGCAACAGAGTCCCTGCAGCAATGGAGATCAGGTATCCCACGACCGGCGTAATAGCGCCTGGGATCAACAGTACAAACACGCCGCCGTGAGGTGCCATCAACTTGGCGCCAAAGAACATCGACAACGCGCCGGTGAGCGCACCGGAAATCATGCTCAGCGGGATAACGCGGAACGGGTCGCGGGCGGCAAACGGGATCGCCCCTTCAGAGATAAAGCACAAACCCAGCACAAATGCGGCTTTGCCAGCCTCACGTTCGGGTTTATCGAACTTATTGCGGCCAATCAGCGTCGCGACGGCAATACCCAGCGGCGGTACCATACCCGCAGCCATAATCGCCGCCATCGGTCCATAGGTCTGGGTACTGAGCAGTGCAACACCAAACGCATAGGCGGCTTTGTTAATCGGCCCACCCATATCGCTGCACATCATCGCACCAAGAATGGCACCCAATACGACAGCGTTCACGGTGCCCATCGACTGCAACCAGTTGGTCATTCCGGTCAGCAACTTCGCCACCGGCGTACCCACCACATAGATCATCACCAAGCCGGTCACCAGACTGGCAATCAGCGGAATGATCAGGATAGGTTTCAGTGCCGCCATGCTTTGTGGCAACGGCAGTTTGGTACTGATAAATTTTGCCACGTAGCCGGCCAGGAAACCGGCGATAATCCCACCAATAAATCCGGCACCGGTACTGACCGCCAGCATACCCCCCACCAGACCAGGGGTCAGGCCAGGACGGTCGGCAATTGAGAAGGCAATGAATCCGGCCAGCACCGGCACCATCAGGGCAAAGGCTGATTTACCACCGATTTGCATCAGCGCCGCGGCCAAGGTGCCCGGCTGTTCGAACGCATGGATGCCAAATACAAACGACAACGCAATACACAACCCCCCCGCCACCACCATTGGCAGCATATAAGACACACCGGTCAATAAGTGACGGTAAGGGCCCTGCGAAGATTTTTTCTCTTCATTGCCACTGGATTCTTTGGAACCTTGATGAGGTTGATATAACTTGGCTTCAACCACGGCTTTATCCAGTTCTTGGGCGGTCTTTTTCAGCGCCAGACCGGTAGAGGTACGATACATCTGCTTGCCGGCAAATTTGCTGAGGTCAACATCAATATCGGCGGCGACGATCACCAAATCGGCCTGCTGAACTTCTTCGGCGGTAATAGCATTACCTGCGCCCACTGACCCGCGGGTTTCTACTTTTACCCACCAACCGCGTTTTTTCGCTTCACCCTCGATAGCTTCAGCCGCCATATAGGTATGGGCCACGCCGGTGGGGCAAGCGGTGATGGCGACAATACGTTTCGGCCCGTTGGGGTTAAGGGTATTCAGGCCAGCTGCCAGGGTAGCGTTAGTCGGTGCTTGATAGATCTCAGCATGGGTTTTAGCCTGCTGCAAAAACGTGTCTGGCTCGCTGGCGGCCAAGGCGGCATCACCATGATAGACACGTTTGCCGTTCAGTGCGGCATCTGCAGCCGAGTGTCCCACCTGGATCACCAGTTCGGCGTCAGCGACGGATTCAACTAAGGTCAAACCCGCTTTCGGCGCAGTCTCGACCAGTATTCTTTTCACCAGGTGGCTACGAGCTTGCCCTAGTGAGCTGTCTATTTGCAGCAGCGTTTTCATTTTGCCTCCAACCGGTCATTAAAAGGTTTTAAATCGACACGGGCCATCATTGCGGCCAGTTGCGGCCGATCGGTGATCCCGACATTGCTCTGACTCACCGCCAATGCCGCCACAGCGGTGGCAAGGCGTAATGTATGTTCACTGGATTCGCGCATCAGCAGACCATAGATCAGTCCACCGACCATGGAGTCACCCGCACCCACGGTGCTGACCACTTCACAGGCCGGTGGTTTGGCCAGCCAGGCACCAGAGGCGTTAACCCACAGCGCGCCTTCCGCGCCCAATGAGATCACCACATGGGCAATGCCTTGCTCGCGCAGCGCATGAGCGGCTTCCACCACATCGGACAGGGCGGGTAATTTGCGTCCGGCCCAGATTTCCAGCTCGCGCCGATTGGGCTTGACCAACCAAGGGGCTGCTTTTAAACCCGCCACCAACGCTTCGCGACTGCTATCGAAAATGATGCATGGACAATGGCTGCGCAGCTTGATCATCCATTCGGTAAACGCCTCAGGCGCTACACCCGTCGGCAGACTGCCGCTCACTGCCACCATATCGAACTGACCCAACCAGGTCAGGGAGTCGTTAACAAAACGTTCCCAATCCTGCGGCGTGACGTTAAAGCCAGAAAAGTTGAAATCGGTGACATCCCCATCCTTTTCCGTCAGTTTGACATTGATACGAGTACGTCCTTGCACCACCTGAAAACGGTTGGCTATGCCCAGATCGCTGAACAGCAGTTGAAAACCATCCTGGTTATCCTTGCCCAGAAAACCGCCAACGGTAACATCAATACCGAGGTCCTTAAGTACTTTGGCAACGTTGATCCCTTTTCCCGCAGCGTGCAGTCCAGCCGTTTGCACCAGGTTAACTTCTCCGCGCTCAATTTCGGGGCAAAAACCGACCAAATCATAAGCCGGGTTTAAGGTGATGGTGGCAACGCGCCTGCTCATGCCGCACCCTCCCCTAGACCCGAAGCGATAGCTGCACCAATGGCCGCCAGCGCTTGTTCTGCATCGTCACCGTCGGCGGTAAACCGCAACCGGTGGCCACTTTTGACGCCCAGCGCCACCACTTTCATCAGGCTGCGGCCGTTGGCCGCCTTGCCGGTTCCATCCAGATTGGTGACCGTTATTGCACTGTTGAATTGTTTAATCACATTCACCAACGCGGTGCCAGGACGGGCATGCAGTCCGTGTTCATTGCGCACGACAAATTCTGCGCTGAGCAGTGACGGCGTCGCGGCACTTTCACCGCTGAGCAACGCCAGAAGTGCTGGTCCGTCGGCGGACAATAAGTTTGCTACCGACCCGGCGCGCACGAGATCGCTTAGGTGGTTCAGCACCGTCAGCGGCTGATCGTCAACCATGGCCACGGTAATCAGCAGTGCAACGTTGTCACCATCAGCGTCAAACGGCGCCACCGGGCGGGAAACCGCTATGGCGCTGGCCAGATTGCCGCGCGTGGCGTCATTGAGCCATACGCCTTGACCTAAGTTGAGTGGTTGGCCACTGATAACGTCGCTGACAAAAGCGTTATCCACCGCACCAGCCTGCTGTAGCCGCCCAGCATTCAACGCTTTGAGGGTCAGCATATCGCCGGCGGCGATATCCAGACTCATCAGAGAGGTATCGAACAGAAAAGGTGCAGCCTGGCGCGCGCCGGTCAGCACGTCGCGCAGTTCTTCGGCGGAGGTGGTGTTGGCCAGCTTGGCCGCCACGCTGTCGTCACTTAACACATGGGTAAGCTGACGCAGCAGCCCCAGATGCTCATCAGAGCGGGCGGCAATACCGATGACCACATACGCCAACTGACCCTCGCCCCAATCGATTCCTTGTGGAAACTGGAAAACCTGAACGCCAGTATTCAACACCAGATCGCGGGTATCGGTAGTACCGTGAGGAATAGCGATACCATTGCCCAAAAAGGTGGAAGTCTGTTGTTCACGCTGCATCATACCGTCAACGTAACCTTCGCTGACGCTGCCCGCCTGCGTCAGGGCCGTCGCTACCTGAGTGATGGCCTCGTGCTTGTTCTGTGCATGGGCACCGAGATGAATATCTTTTAATGACAGATCAAACATACCGCTCCTCGCTTGCTGAAATTGAATCGTTTCAGCTCTGATCGATAACAAGAGCGTTATTGCGGGCCAAAGTGCCACGCGATAACGCTGAAACGTTTCAATAAAGTCTCTAACGTTGCGGTGCACAATGCAAGCACTGCCAATATATTCATACTGAATCTTTGAAGCGCAGCACATTTTGCCTAATTTCGTCGCCGACATGTCTTGTTTACCGCGGAGTGCTGAAGCATTGCTGAAGTGGTCGATGATGAGTAGTCGATTTTTGATATAGGTTCAGCTGATGCTCCAACACTGCGGCTGAGCCTGGCTAATAATTGTTTTGCCCGTATCCGTCTGAAAAGGTATTTTTCAGCCACACACTGTTGTTTTTAGCCGACAAGCGTATGATTTGCGTGTCCACCAGCCCTGATGTTGACATAACTTTATGCATACCCGTATTGCCCTGCCATGGCACCTGCCAGATGTGACTGCATCGGCATTTTTGGTTATCGCTTTCCTTTCCGGCATTGCCGGCGCGTTGCAGCTGCCGACGTTGAGTTTGTTTTTGTCCACTGAGGTTCAGGCACCCCCCTTTATGGTAGGGCTGTTTTTTACCGGTAGTGCCGTGATCGGCATTGCGGTGAGCCAGTTCCTGGCTGGACGCTCAGATAAACGAGGCGATCGTAAAGGATTAATTTTGCGCTGCTGTCTGCTCGGTTCTCTGGGTTGTGTGCTGTTTGCTTTCAATCGTCACTATTTTGTACTGCTGTTTCCCGGCGTATTGCTGACCAGCCTGGGGTCCACAGCCAATCCACAAATGTTCGCGCTGGCGCGGGAACATGCGGAAAAATCCGGTCGCGAAGCGGTGATGTTCAGTTCGATAATGCGCGCGCAGGTATCACTGGCGTGGGTCGTCGGCCCGCCGCTGGCCTTTGCGCTGGCATTGGGGTTTGGCTTTAGGACCCTGTATATGATGGCTGCCGTGATCTTTGTGCTTTGCGGTGCATTGGTCGGTTTTTTACTGCCCTCGATGCGTAAATCGGCGTTGAACACCGCAGCGCCGCCGCAAGCCCCTCGCCGTCATCGCCGTGATACCTGGCTGTTATTTTACGCCTGCACCCTGATGTGGAGCTGTAATTGCCTGTATCTGATCAATATGCCACTTTATTTACTGCATGAGCGGCATTTGTCGGAAAAGCTGGCCGGCGCCATGATGGGCACCGCCGCCGGGCTGGAAATCCCCACCATGCTGGTGGCGGGATACCTGTCGCGCCGCGTGGGCAATCGGCTGCTGATGCGCATCGCCGTTAGTGCGGGGCTGCTGTTTTATCTCGGCCTGCTGTATTTTACCGGCTCGGTGGCCCTGTTGGCCTTGCAACTGTTGAACGCCGTGTTTATTGGTATACTGGCAGGTATCGGCATG
The DNA here is from genome assembly GCF_035013185.1 of Acerihabitans sp. TG2. NCBI lineage: Bacteria > Pseudomonadati > Pseudomonadota > Gammaproteobacteria > Enterobacterales > Pectobacteriaceae > Acerihabitans > Acerihabitans sp. TG2. The sequence continues at coordinate 313,195 of NZ_JAYGJO010000001.1, read as the reverse complement.
ATCTATTTTCAGGACTTGATGCCTGGTCAAGCCGGTGCTGCCACCACGCTATTTACCAACACTGGGCGGATGGGCTGGATTATCGCCGGTTCGCTGGCCGGCCTGATGGCGACGTTTTGGCCATTTCATGCGGTGTTTTTTGTGGCGCTATTAATGATTGCCGGCGCCGGTTATTGCATGTGGCGCATTGGTGATGTAGATTCGCCGCTGCCCCGCGACACACGCATTTCACTCTTGCCCGACAACGGCGGAAAAGGGTAACGTGTCGCCATAGATCCCGACACAATTATACAGGTCCATTTTGATGGCTAGAGCAAACGAAATTAAGCGCGGTATGGCGGTAAACTACAATGGTAAGTTGCTGCTGGTAAAAGATATTGATATCCAGAGTCCAAGTGCACGTGGGGCCAGTACGCTGTATAAAATGCGTTTTTCCGACGTCCGTACCGGACTCAAAGTGGAAGAGCGCTTTAAGGGCGACGATATCCTTGAGACCATCAACCTGGTTCGGCGGTCGGTCACGTTCTCCTATATCGACGGCGATGAGTATGTGTTTATGGATGACGAGGATTACACCCCGTATCTGTTCAAAAAAGAACACATCGAAGACGAGCTGCTGTTTATTCCCGAAGGCGGTATTCCGGGCATGCAGGTGTTGACTCTGGAAGGCCAAGTACTGGCCCTTGAACTGCCGCAAACGGTAGATTTGAACATCATCGAAACCACGCCGGGTATTAAAGGCGCCTCGGCCAGCGCGCGCACCAAACCTGCGCTGATGAGTACGGGTTTGACCGTGTCAGTGCCGGAATACCTTAACAGCGGAGAAAAGATCCGCATTCATGTGGCCGAACGCCGCTATATGAGCCGTGCGGACTGATTGCTCCGGGCCAAGCAGCGACCCGTGCCGGGCAATAAGTTCGGTACAGGCCGCCGCTTGCGTACTTCACCATTCCCGCTTACCCTGAATAGTCCGTTTAGGCTATGTTGCGGCATTGATCCTGACGGAAAATTGCCTAACAATTAAACGTTACCGTGCGCCTAGCCTACGGTCAAACAGGAAGCTTCCACATGACCACCATCGCGACCCATTCCCTGCCCCCCGAGGTGCAACAACCCGGTTACGATCGGACCAGACTTTGCAGCCGCATCGTGCATATTGGCTTTGGTGCATTCCACCGCGCCCATCAAGCGGTCATGACCGATCGGGTGCTTAATCAGCTTGGCGGCGACTGGGGTATTTGTGAGGTCAGTTTGCACAGCGCCGGTTTATTGGCATCACTGCGCCACCAGGATCATTTGTTCACCGTATTGGAAAAGGATGGCGAGACGCGATCGGCACGCATTATTGGCGCAGTGCGGGAATCAGTGATTGCTGCCGTCGAGGGAATGAACGCAGTGCTGGAGAAACTGGCCGAACCCCAAGTGGCTATCGTCTCGCTGACCATTACCGAAAAAGGCTATTGCATTGAACCGGACAGCGGCGAGTTGGATCGTCGCCATCCTGCCATTCAGGCCGATCTGAGTCATCCCCTGCAGCCCACCTCAGTGCCGGGTATTCTGGTGGAAGCACTGCGTCGCCGTTACCAGCGAGGGCTGGCGCCATTTACCCTGCTTTCATGTGATAATATTCCCGGCAATGGTGAGGTGGTCAAACGGGCGATACTGGGACTGGCCGAAGCGCAGGATCTGGCCCTGGCAGCGTGGATTTCGCAGCACGCCGCCTTTCCGGCCACCATGGTTGACCGTATCGTCCCTGCCGCCACGCCGGAGGCACTAAATGAAATCAGCGCGCTGCTTGGCGTGGAGGATCCCTGCGCTATCGCCTGCGAGCCCTTTATTCAATGGGTCATTGAGGATCATTTTGTGGCCGGTCGGCCCGAATGGCAGCACGTCGGCGCACAGTTCGTTACCGATGTTGCGCCTTATGAACAAATGAAGCTGCGTATGCTCAACGGCAGCCACTCGTTCCTGGCATGGCTGGGGTATCTGGCCGGTTACCTGCATGTCAGTGATTGTATGGCGGACAGGTCGTTTTGCACTGCGGTGACAGCCTTGATGGTTAACGAACAGGCACCGACCTTGAGCCTGGATCCGTCGGCGGTTAATCTCGCTGACTATGGCCGACAATTGCGCGCGCGATTCGCCAACCCGGCGCTACAACACCGTACCTGGCAAATTGCGATGGACGGTACCCAGAAATTACCACAACGCTTGCTGGACTCGGTACGCTGGCATATTGCCCAAGGCAGCGCCTATCCCCTGCTGGCTTTGGGGATTGCCGGCTGGATGCGTTATGTGAGTGGGCATGATGATGCTGGCGATAACATTGAGATCCGCGATCCCCTGCGCGAAACCTTGCATCAGTTGGTGTTGTCCAGTCCCGAAGGCGAGCCCAGGGTACGTGCGCTACTGACGCTGCACCAGGTGTTTGGTACAGACTTGCCCGCCATACCTGCTTTTGTTGACGCCGTGACCCACGCCTATGAACGGTTGCGACATGACGGTGCCAAAGCGACGGTTGCGGCCGCCGTAAACGCATGAAGCGACAAATGGACCTGTTAAAACCATGACCACAAAAACCAATCTGGTGACCGGTTTCCTCGGCAGCGGGAAAACCACAACGTTGCTGCATTTGCTGGCACAAAAACCAGCGAATGAACGCTGGGCGGTGCTGGTTAATGAATTCGGCGAGATCGGCATCGACGGCGCACTCCTAGCCGATAGCGGCGCGGTGTTAAAAGAAATCCCCGGCGGCTGTATGTGCTGCGTTAACGGCCTGCCGATGCAAGTGGGACTCAATACCCTGCTGCAACGTAATACACCCGACCGTTTGCTGATTGAACCCACCGGTCTGGGTCATCCGAAACAGATTCTGGCCATGCTAGACTCAGCCAGTTATGAAAGCTGGCTGGATCGTCAAGCGACCTTATGCTTGCTGGATGCCCGCCAGCTGGCGGATCCTCATTATCTCAACAACGAAAATTTTCGTGATCAGTTAACAGCGGCCGACATCATTATCGCCAATAAGCAGGACCGCTATACGGAGCAAGACCGCGCCCAGTTGGCCGAATGGCAGCACACACATGGCGACGGCCGACCGGTGGTGGGTGCCACCCAAGGCAGGATTGATATCTCCCTGCTGGACATGCCCCGATCGAACCAACGTGAACTTCCCGATGGCCGCCATCATCACCCACATACGACGCCGACAATCGGACTGGCGGCGCTGCGTTTGCCTGGCAATACCGGTTGGCGGCGTGCGCTGAACCACGGACAGGGTTATCATGCCTGTGGCTGGATTTTTGACGGCGACACGTTATTTGATACCATTGGTCTGTTGGAGTGGGTGCGCTTGGCGCCGGTGGAGCGGGTCAAAGCCGTTATGCGCATTGCGGAAGGTACCCTCACGGTGAATCGCCAAGGGCTGGATTTGCATATTGAAACCCGGCCAGCGCCACCGCCGGACAGCCGAATCGAGGTGATCAATCCCCTGCCAGCGGACTGGAATAGCTTACAACACTTGCTCTTAAAGAATCGTTTAGGCGTCATGAAATGATCGTCCCGGACAGGGGGAAGCGGGTATCTGCCGTCGTGGCCATTTGACTAAACTGTCCTTTGCCCCCCAGAGCGCCACCATCGATAGGAATTCATTATGGTGCCGGTGCGCAGAAAACGTTGCAAACCGGCTTACCAAACCGTCAGTGCCGGTTGGTTAATGGCCTGCGGGCCACGCCTGGCGCGGTTCAAATTGGCAGTGTTAATTTTTTGATCACATTTTTACCAAACTTTTAATCATTTTTCACATCATCAAAAGTTATAAAATTGTCGATAAAAAACCTCGCATTCCCTTTTTCATTACGGTACTCTCGATTTCTCTGTACTTCCAGACTGATATAATCGTGCGTATGTTAGCTGTGTCAAGCCGCTTATGTGACTGGTGACGCACAATGCAAAAATATCGTTTGGTCAATAAATATTTGCATATTATTCTCGCTTCGTTTGGCAATTTTATAGCGGCACCGTCGCTAAGGACTTAAAGGGATAACACTAATAATGGTCAAATCTCAACCTATTTTGAGATATGTTCTGCGGTTAATTCCCGCAGCTGCGGTAGCGATTTTGCTTTCCGCTTGTAGTTCTCATGGTAGTCAACAAACAGCTGAGATGCATGCAGTCAACGATAGAAGTGATTTTTTACTGCAAGCCTCTCAGGATCAATTTGAAGATATGGTCCGTAACGTCAAGATTAAAACCAAGATTATGGACCAATATGCAGTATGGAAAGGAGTGCGGTATCGTTTAGGGGGCAGTAGCAAACGCGGCATAGATTGTTCGGCTTTTGTCCAGACGACATTTCGTGAACAGTTTGGCCTGATTTTACCCAGATCCACCAGTGAACAGCGGGATATTGGCGCAAAAGTACAGCGCTCCAAGCTGCGACCAGGAGATTTGGTGTTGTTTCGTGCCGGTTCTACCGGGCGTCATGTCGGTATTTATCTGGGCAATGATCAGTTTGTCCATGCCTCCACTAGTGGTGGTGTGATGATATCCAGCCTGAATGAAGACTATTGGAAAAAACGCTATCGGCAAGCACGGCGCGTATTGACCAGCGGCACCCATGGTTCAATGGTTACTGCTCACAATAATAATAATGATGCCAATAGCTAGCGATTATCTCCTGTAGCGTTAAGGTTGCCGGAACACGAAGCGAGAGACCAAGACCACCCCACGAGGTGGTCTTTTTTTAATCAATATTAAAGATTTGTATATTCCCTTTTAGTGAAAACCCAATAGATGCCGAGTTGCCCGAAGGCGGCAAACGAAAGAATCCTGATGAGCTTATGCCGTCAAAAGATTAGGGTGTAAAAACGCGATCAGCGCACCGGCAACGGGAAAGTTAAAGGGTAGAATAATAATTAAGCGATTTGGTTCACCCTTAAGTCAAATAGATCCTGATCTAAATCAATATAATTACCAACCTGTCAGTTAGACCCTTGCCATCATTCACTTTGGCAAAGTGGTAATTAATAATTTTGACATTAATATGAAAAAATCGTTAATGGCTTGGTCTTAGGCCTTTATAATAGAACCGTTAACGGCCGTGCCGATTGTTTTGTTAAGTCTTAATTTAGGATCACCGCAGGAGCGTAACCTAATGTTTCCACGTGTTTGGATTGCACTGGTACTCAGCGCCTTCTGTCTCGGCACCCACGCCGAAACCATACAAGAGGGTTATGCGTTTGCTTTGCTAGGCGAACCAAAATACTCGGATAATTTCAACCACTTCGACTACGTAAACCCGGCCGCGCCAAAAGGCGGCAACATGACGTTATCGGCCATAGGCACCTATGATAATTTTAACCGTTTTGCCCTGCGCGGCACTGCGGCGGTACGCTCCGATCAACTTTATGACAGCCTGTTTACCACCTCGGACGACGAGATGGCCAGCTATTACCCACTGGTGGCCGAATCGGCACGTTATGCAGCGGATTTTTCCTGGGCGGAAATATCCATCAATCCTCGGGCTCGATTTCATAACCATCAACCGATTACCGCTGCCGATGTGGCATTTACCTTTAAAAAATTCATGACCGAAGGGGTGCCACAGTTTCGGCTGTATTATAAGGACGTGAAGGTCAAGGCCATCTCCAGTCTCACGGTTCGCTTTGAGTTTCCAAAACCCGATAAAGATAGCATGTTGGGTTTGTTGACCCTGCCCATCATGCCGCAAAGCTACTGGCAACACCATAAGCTCAGCGATCCGCTGTCCACGCCGCCGCTGGGCAGCGGACCTTACCGCATTACCGCCTGGAAAACCGGTCAGTATGTCACCTACTCGCGAGTGAAAGATTATTGGGCGGTCAACCTGCCGGTAAATCGTGGTCGTAATAATTTCGATACTATTCGTTATGACTACTACCTGGATGAAAATGTCGCGCTGGAGGCGTTTAAAGCCGGTGCCTTTGATTTACGCATCGAAGGCTCGCCGAAACTGTGGGCGACGCAATACCGTGGCGGTAACATTGAGCGCGGCTATATTATTAAACAAGAACTGCCCAACAACGCCCCGGTGGATACACCCTGGCTAGCATTTAACATTCAGCGTCCGCTGTTTGCCGACCGGCGTGTGCGCCAAGCACTGACCCTGGCATTTGATTTCGAGTGGATGAATAAGGCACTATTTTATAAGGGTTATCAGCGGGTAAACAGCTATTTTACCAACACCCCCTATGCGGCGAGAGATTATCCCGATGTCGCCGAACTGGCGGTGCTGGCGCCGCTAAAAGGCCAAATACCACCAGAAGTGTTGACCGGACCTTTCCAACCACCGGTATCCGACGGTAGCGGTTACGACCGCAAAAATCTGCTTGACGCGCTGGCGCTATTAAAACAGGCCGGCTGGGAACTGCGAGACCAGAGGCTGGTCAACAGTAAGACCGGCAAACCGTTCCAATTTGAAATGATGGTAATGAATGGCAGCAACACTAACTACCTGTTGTCATTCCAGCATAATCTTCAGCGCCTGGGCATTACGTTGACCCTGCGCGAGGTGGATCACGCCCAATTCAGCAACCGTCTGCGTAAGCGTGACTTTGATATGATGCCATCAACCTATCGCGCGTATGCTTTCCCAAGTGGTGATCTGCAGTTTGCATGGAGTAGCGCCTATGTCGACTCCAGCTACAACCGCCCTGGGGTGAAGGATCCTGCGGTTGATCACCTGATTAATGAAATTGTTCGACATCAAGGTAATCAAACGGCGTTGTTACCCTTGGGTAAAGCGCTGGATCGGGTATTGACCTGGAATTATTTTATGATCCCCATGTGGTACTCTCATCAAATCAGGTTGGCCTATTGGGATAAATTTTCCATGCCGGAGGTCAAACCGACCTACGCGTTGGGTGTTGATACCTGGTGGTACGACGTCAACCGGGCCGCGCGATTGCCCGCCGAGCGGCGCTGAGTCTAAACCCCTATTTTTTTCAGGAGGCCAATTGCTACATTACCTGCTACGTCGATTGCTGTTGGTCATACCGACATTATGGGCCATTATCACCCTGAATTTTTTTATTGTGCAAATTGCCCCCGGCGGGCCGGTAGAACAAGCCATTGCCAATATCGAACAGGGCCAACAAAGCGGTTTTAGTGTTGGACATACCGATCCCACCGCCCGGGTCCCCACACTGAACGGCGGCCAAATTGGCGATAGCCAATATCGCGGTGCCAGAGGCTTGGATCCCGAGGTGATCGCTGAAATTACCAAGCGTTATGGCTTTGATAAGCCATTGCATGAACGTTATTTCACCATGCTGTGGAACTACCTGCGTTTCGATTTTGGCGATAGCCTGTTTCGCGGTGAGACGGTGATGCGGTTGATCAAAGACAGTATGCCGGTGTCTATTACGCTGGGTTTATGGAGCACGTTGATTATCTATTTGGTGTCGATCCCAATGGGTATTCGCAAAGCGGTCAGCAGCGGCAGTGCCTTTGACGTCTGGAGCAGCACACTGATTATCATTGGTTATGCGATACCGGCGTTTTTATTTGCCATTTTGCTGATTGTGCTGTTCGCGGGCGGCAGTTATCTGGATTGGTTTCCCCTGCGTGGCCTGGTATCCAGCCATTTCGACAGCCTGCCTTGGTATAAAAAAATCACCGATTATCTCTGGCATATCACGCTGCCAGTACTGGCCACGTCCATTGGCGGTTTTGCCACCCTCACCATGCTGACCAAAAACGCTTTTCTGGATGAAATCCGCAAGCAGTATGTTATCACCGCCCGTGCCAAGGGCTTGAGTGAAAAACAGATCTTGTATCGCCATGTGTTCCGCAACGCCATGCTATTGGTGATAGCCGGCTTCCCCGCCACCTTTATCAGTATGTTTTTTACCGGCTCGTTGCTCATTGAGGTGATGTTTTCCCTTAACGGCCTAGGCCTGCTGGGCTTTGATGCCACCCTTCAGCGCGATTATCCGGTGATGTTCGGTACATTGTACATTTTTACCTTGATTGGTCTGTTGTTAAATATCCTCAGTGATATGACCTATACCTTGGTCGATCCACGTATCGATTTCGAGGGCCGCCAATGAGTCCAGCCAACCAGGCGCGCTGGGCGCGCTTTCGTGAGAATAAACGTGGTTATTGGTCGTTATGGCTGTTTCTAGTGCTGTTTATCCTTAGCCTCGGATCGGAGCTGGTGGCCAATGATAAGCCACTGCTGGTGCGTTACGAGGGACGGTTTTACTCACCCTTGCTCTTCAACTACAGCGAAACCACCTTTGGCGGCCAGTTCGCTACCCCAGCGGACTATCGCGACCCTTACCTGGCCAGCAGGCTGGCAGCCCATGGCTGGGTACTCTGGGCACCGATACGCTATAATTATCACACCATTAACTTTGCCACCGAGCGGCCATTTCCTTCACCGCCCACCCGGCAGAATTGGTTAGGCACCGACAGCGCCGGCAAAGATGTCTTGGCCAATTTATTGTACGGATTCCGCCTCTCCATGCTGTTTGGTCTGGCATTGACCGTGTTTTCCAGCCTGCTGGGTATCATTGCTGGCGCTACCCAGGGCTACTACGGTGGCAGACTGGATCTCTGGGGCCAGCGGTTTATCGAGGTGTGGTCCGGCATGCCGACGCTATTTTTGATCATTTTGCTCTCAAGCGTGGTACCGCCGAACTTCTGGTGGTTATTAGGCATCACAATACTGTTCGGCTGGATGAGCCTGGTAGGGGTGGTGCGGGCAGAATTCCTTCGCACCCGTAATTTCGATTATATCCGCGCCGCCCAAGCGATGGGGGTCAGTGATTCGATGATTATGCTGCGCCACATGCTGCCCAACGCCATGGTGGCTACCCTGACCTTCCTACCCTTTATTTTATGCGGATCCATTACCACATTGACCTCACTGGACTTCTTGGGTTTCGGCCTGCCCATTGGCTCGCCTTCCCTAGGTAATTTACTGTTGGAGGGCAAGAATAATCTTCAAGCGCCCTGGCTGGGTATAACAGCTTTTGTGATGCTGGCGCTGGTGCTCTCATTACTGATATTTATCGGCGAAGCGATTCGCGACGCCTTCGACCCGAGCAAGGCGCATTAAACCATGACCCAACCCCTTTTACAGATTCAGGAACTGAGCGTGGCCTTTCGCCAGGGTGAGCGCACCCATCAGGTGGTGGATCGGGTGTCCCTATCGCTTAACGCGGGCGAAACGCTGGCACTGGTAGGCGAATCCGGTTCGGGCAAAAGCGTTACCGCGTTATCGGTGCTGCGCCTGCTGCCAACGCCGCCGGTGGTCTATCTACACGGGGACATTTTATTCCAAGGTCAAAGTCTGCTGCATGCCGATGAGACTTCGCTGCGTCGGGTGCGGGGCAACGATATCGCCATGATTTTTCAAGAGCCGATGTCGTCGCTTAATCCACTGCATAATGTGGAGAAACAGCTGCTGGAAGTGCTGATATTACATCGGGGTCTGCGCGGCGCCGAAGCCCGTGCCGAAGTTCTCGCCAGTCTAGAACGCGTGGGGATACGCCAGGCCAAAACCCGCCTGAAGGATTTCCCCCACCAACTCTCCGGCGGCGAGCGTCAGCGGGTGATGATCGCCATGGCGCTGTTGACCCGGCCCAAGTTGCTGATTGCCGACGAACCCACCACCGCGCTTGACGTCACGGTACAGGCGCAAATCATTGCGCTGTTGATTGAGCTGCGTGCGGAAACAGGCATGGCGTTATTGTTTATCACCCATAACCTGAATATTGTCCGCCGCTTGGCGGATAACGTGGCGGTCATGCAGGAAGGCAAGTGCGTTGAGGTCAGCCCGGCCGCAGAGCTGTTTCGTGCGCCGCAACATTCTTATACTCGTCAATTGCTATCCGCGCAGCCCGGTGGAGATCCGTTGCCGATCGATCCCTCGGCGCCCACTCTGCTGCAGGTGAATAACCTGGGGGTGAATTTTAGCCAGCGGGGTGGTCTGTTTGGCCGGCAAACGACGCAGAAAAGCGCGGTACGACAGGTGAGTTTTACCCTACGACGTGGTGAAAGTTTGGGCGTGGTGGGTGAGTCCGGCTCGGGTAAAAGCACCACTGCCCTGGCAATATTGCGGCTGTTGAAATGCGAAGGCGAAATCTGGTTTGACGGCCAGCCGTTGCATCGTTTTACCCGGCGCGAGATGCTGCCGGTGCGCCGCCGGATCCAGGTGGTGTTCCAGGATCCCAATTCAGCGCTGAATCCCCGGCTGACGGTGGCACAGATCGTTGTCGAAGGCTTGCAGGTTCACCACCACTATAGCGCCGAGGAACAACAGCGGCGATTGATCACCGCGCTGGAGGAAGTGGGGCTCGATCCCACCAGCCGCCACCGTTATCCTGGCGAGTTTTCCGGCGGTCAACGACAGCGTATCGCCATCGCCCGTGCGCTGATCCTGCAACCGGATCTGGTGATCCTCGATGAACCTACCTCATCATTGGATCGCTCGGTGCAGGCACAGATATTGCAATTGCTTAAATCATTACAGGAAAAACATCAGCTAACCTACCTGTTTATCAGCCACGATCTGCAAGTGGTACGGGCGATGTGTCATCAGGTGATAGTGCTGCGTGAAGGGGAGGTCGTGGAACAAGGGCAATGCCAACAGGTGTTTGACGCGCCATCGGCAGAGTATACCCGCCAACTGATGCTATCGGCGCAGTAGCCGCACACACGTCATCGACGGCCTAGAACAGATAAGGCATCGCCACGGATTCGGCAATCGCCACACCCATATTTTTTAACCGGCACAGGCAGGTGCACTCATCGTCGCGGTGCAAAAACAGACAGGGTTGCCCGTCATACTCCACCACAGCGCAGGTAATCTGAATTTCCACCAGGGAACGGGACAACTCCTGCATAACCTGCCAGGCACTGTCCCCGTCATGGCTAAGCAGCGTCAAGCCAATCAGCTCGTTATCGCTACTGCTTTCAGACGAGATAAAGGGTTCGACTTTTATGCCGCTAAAACCATGCAGCCAACGATAATGTTGTGGTAATCGATGTACCACCGACATCTGTAGAGTAGTCACTCCATTTCCCCAGAAATTTAGCTATAATTTATAACAATTCTATCACATTACTATAATATCAACGTGACAATATCAGCTATTTTGTTTACAAAAAAAATCTCATTTACTTGATAAATGGGATATAGATCGCTTTTTCGGCCTATATGTACCGCTTTAACCGAATGAACGCAACCTTTTTTCATGCATTTGCATAACTTAAAGCGCCACTCTTGTTTACAAATAACAAACATGGTGAGGGGCATGAGGGGGGTTGCGCTTGCCGCGAGTTGGGTGGGGCATGCGGGCATGGGCTGGTTTCGCTTGCCGCGAGTTGGGGCTTTTTTATGTGCCCCCGTGCGGGCAATCGACGGGGGCTGGCCGTCGCGCCGGCCCCTCGACCCCGCGCTCCCGGCAGATCGCCCGTCGCTGCGCGATGCCCTCCTCTGTTCATTTCCCCCTCGGTGCCGGCCAGGACGCGCTCCCGGCGCGGCCTGACCTCTCGCCGCTCCCGGCGGCTCGCACGGTGGAAATGAGCTTCGTCGGCGGACTTTATGCCGGTGTTAACAGCCCGCCGTGGTGAGGATCGGTGTCTTGGCTGGCGTTAAAACCTATCGTGGTGAGGTGGGGGTGGTGGTTGGGGGGTTGGGATGTTAAACCCCCGCATGGGGCGGGGGGCGTTTGGCGCTTTATGCCGGTGTTAACAGCCCGCCGTGGTGAGGATCGGCGTCTTGGCTGGCGTTAAAACCTGCGGTGGTGTGGTTGTGGTCGGTCTCAGGTTAAGAGTGCCTGCGCGAGGTATTCTCCTGGGGTTTTTACGCCAGGTAGGGCGAAGAAATAGCCGCCGCCGATGGGTTGGATGTATTCCTCCAGTGCTTCGCCGTTCAGTCGGCGTTGAACGGTGAGGAAACCTTGCTCTAAATCCTTTTGGAAACAGACAAACAGCAGTCCCATATCAAGCTGCCCAGCGCGGGAGACGCCGAGGGAATAACTGTAGCCACGGCGCAGCATGAGGTTCGATTGCGTCTGGGCAGTACGGGGATTGGCCAAACGCATGTGGGCATCAAGGGGGATAATATGACCTGCCGGGTCCTGGGTGTAATCCGGTACATCATGTTCATGTTGCATCCCCAGCGGCGCGCCAGTGCGCTTGTCGCGACCGAAAATGGTCTGCTGCTCGTGCAGCGGGGTGCGGTCCCAGGACTCGACGTGAAAACGGATGATACGCACCCCCTGATAGCTGCCGTTTACTGTCCAGGCCGGCTCGTCCGTTCCCTCCCCTACCCATACTACCCGATCCATGGCACCGTCATCATGGGTGTCAGGATTAGCGGTACCATCTTTAAACCCTAGCAGGTTGATCGGAGTTTCTTCTCCCTGACTGCGCGCCGCGTGGTTGGAAATAAATCCCTCGCGCTTCCAGCGCACACTGAGTAAATCCGGGGTGTGTTTAATCACATCGCGTAACGCGTGGATCACGGTATCCGCACCGTCGGCACAAATTTGCAGCAGCAGATCGCCATGACACAGGTCAGCGTCCAAAGCATCATTGGGAAAGCCAGTCATTTTTTGCAGCTGACGGGGTTTTAACGCCCTCAGGCCAAAGCGCTGGTCAAACAGGGTATCGCCCACCGCCACGGTGATGGTCAGATTATCCGGCGCAATATGTTCGCCAAGAATGCCAGAATCCATCGGCGGCAGCTTGTCATCCACCGCCGGAGCCTGTCCCCCTGTGGTCAAAAAAGCGATACGTTCGGTTAACAGGCGAAACAGTCGGCGGAGATCGTTTTTATCCGTGGCCAGTACGTCAAACGAGGCCAACATCATATTCGCCTGCTGCGACGTGGTAATGCCGGACTGGCGTAAGCCGTAAAACGCCTGGCGCTGCCAGCGGGTATCCACGCACTGCCGACCCTGAGCGGGCGCAGTGGGCACCGGCGCCGCCTTGGCGTTGCGTAAGGCCAGTGCGGTACCCATCGCGCCCATGCCCTTTAGCCAGCGGCGTCGGGACGGCGACTCGGCAGTATTTTTATGCTGATTATGATGGTTATTTGAGCTCATCGCGCACTATGTCCTAATCTAAACCTAACACACCGCGTAACAGCGCCAAATCTTCCGCTAACGCGGTAATCGGCCCCTTAAGAGCATGGCGATCCGCATCGGTCAGCTTATCGTAGGATTCGAATCCTTGTTTGGTGCGGTATTTAATCAGCACGTTATCCACCTTGACAAAATTGCCGTCAATCTTGGCCAGCAGTGGTGCATTGGCCTTTTGCAGCAGCGGACGTAACAGATTGACGATCTTTTGCGAACCGTCGATATTAGCCTGAAAATCGGATAAATCAGTGCGGCTATAGCGATCTTCTTCACCGCTGATTTTGCTGAACGCCACTTCTTCGATCAGGCCCGCCGCACCGCCAACCACTTTACTTGGCGGGAACGTTAGAGAGGCGATACGCTGTTGCAGGTCCTGAGTATCGGAATACAGTTTGTCGGCAAATGGCGCGGTTCCGTCAGTGGTTTTGTCACTAAACAGTATTTTTTCCAAGCGATGAAAACCGGTAAATTTCGGATCGGCAGATTTATGTTCGAAATCATCCTCACGAGCATCAATGCTACCGTCAAGATCGGAAAACAGCTCAGCGATAGGTTCGATTCTTTCGTAATAGATACGGGTTGGCGCATACAGCTTCTGGGCCGTAGCCAGATCGCCTTTTTTTACTGCTTCGGTGAAGGCTTTGGTATGCGTCACCAATTCACCCACCTGCTGCATGACATAGACCTTATACTCGGCAATCGGTCCAACCAAAGCCATGGCGTCCGGTTTGGCTGCACTTTGTCCACTATCAGCCGTTACGGTAAGCTTACCTTTGGGGTTGCTTAGCAGGCCGCAGGTCATCACATACTCCCCTGGTTCTAGAGTAGCGGTCATCTTCTGGGTAAAACCCGGCGCCACATTTTCTCGTTCTTCCACCACCATGACGCCTTTTAATATTTCCCACTCCACTCCCTTTTGGCTAGCGTTATAAATGATGAATTGGGTCTTGCCAGGTTTTACAGTAAGCGCCATTGGATCGCATTGTTTATCGTTTACCGTTATTTTTACTTGAGGGATATCGGCGGCCTGTACCGTACCAAAAGGTGCGCTAAGCGCCGGAACCACCAGCAAGGCTGCAGGAAGAATACGGCGATAAAAGTGATGCATAGAAGACATATCGTTTTACCCTGAATAATGGAGCATTTTAAGAAAATTTATCCGATAACCTTGGCCGCACGACCACCACGGGCCGGCAGAAAAAAGAGCAACAAGGCCGGTAACAAATAGATCAGGTACACCGCAACTTCACTCACGCTAGGCGCTTCCTGGTAACCCAGCATGCCTTCAAGCAGCGTGCCAAACAGCGAATGAGTGGAAAGGGTTTGGCTAAAATCAAAGGCAACGTTTTGAAAACCATTCCATAGACCCGCTTCATGAAACGCGCGGACGGCGCTGGCCGCCAGCCCGGCGGCGACGAATAAAATAAACAGGCTGGTCCATTTAAAGAATTTTTCTAGGCGCAGCCGAATACCACCGTAATACATCAGCATGCCTAACCCTATGGCACAGGCCAAACCGAGCAGCGCACCGATCGGCGCGTTGATACCCACATCTTGCTGAAAGGCTGCCAGCAGGAAAAACACCGATTCCAGCCCTTCCCGGGCCACCGCAAAAAACACCATGCCCACCAGTGCCCAACCTTGGCCACGAGTATTGCTTAACGCCTGATCGATGGCGCTTTCCAACTGCGTTTTAATCGATCGGGACATTTTACGCATCCAGAACACCATCCAGGTCAGGATCACCACTGCCAGCACCGCCACGATGCCCTCAAACAGTTCCTGCTGCTTTTGCGGAAACTCACCGGTGGTCTCATTGATGGCAATACCTAGCAGCAAGCACAGTAGCGCAGCGCTGATAACCCCGGCCCACACTGCTTTTAGCCAACGTCCACGGCCGGTTTTTTTTAAATAGCCAGCAATCAGACTGACGATCAACGCTGCTTCCAGGCCTTCGCGCAACATAATCAGAAAGGGCACAAACATAACCGTTACCTTGTGGTTGAATGGCAGTCGACACGAGCCAATGTAATGTTAATTAAAACGATATTGATTATCATTACACCAAAAATAATTACAAGTGCTGGTTTATAGCTATTTGTAACTAGACGTAAAAAATCATGTTCACAGGGAAGGATGACACCTTGGGCCCCATATGAACCACGGCATAACATCCCTAGACAGTTAGCGGTTCCGTCCATTCGGCACAGGTTATCGACATCACATTGATCCCTTCATGGTTCTCAACGGCTTCAAAAGTAAATAACGCACCATCAGCTACCGATAAAAAGTCAATTTTAATGGAATGAATAAAGTACACGATATAATTTAGTTTATGCTGTAATAGCTCACAGCCTAAAAATAGTCATTGTGATTTTACCTCCCCATTAAAAATACCCCCTCCACCTCAAACTGAATGGCAATTATTTATAGAACCCTTTAAACAGGAGATCGAAAATAACCTTTTATTTAAAAAATCAAATAAAAACAATCCCTATCCGTTCAGCATGTTGATTGAGATAGGTCAAGATCCCGCCGTTTTGCTTGGGCAGCAACCGTTTTTCATGTTGCGGCCAAGCGTGGTAATATTGAAATTGTTAATATATTACTCAATCATCAAAGACATGCCATCAATATCCTTAATGGAGACGGGAATACCCCGTTCGCGTTAGCTCTGTCAAAAAAGCATTTTGCCCTGATTGAGCTGCTTTTATCCTGTGATGATATCGATTTTGATCCTATAAATAATGTAGGTTTCACCCCGCTATGGCTAGCGCTAGAGTATAAAACTCTAGCAATCATTGAGCTTTTACTGAATAAAAACATAAATAGCAATCATCAAGTTAATGATTTCATTCCCTTGATGTATACAAAAATACAAAAAAATGACGCTGGTTTTGATTTATTGTCTAAATAAAATAACATCAACCTCATTCCCCAAGGGCAATAAAGTTAACATCAAAAAATAATGACAATAAAGAATAAACTCGCCATAGGCGCATTATTTCGCCGCTCAAAACCACTAACATGGTCGTAGCAAGGAAGGTGAGAAACGCTGTTTTTTTTCTCTGTGCCGGGCTACCCAACAGCATACGTGCCGGGTAGCCCGCTCACAGCGTCACGTCAAACGCGTACCCGAACCTTGCGCGGTCGGCTAGCATACAGGTAGCACAGCATGGCGCACAGGGCACAACCGGCCATGGAGATCACCATTGGCCAGGCGCTGTTGAACGTGGCCAGCGACAGTATGGCACCGATTATCGCCCCAACGCCAAAACGCAGGGTGCCGGCCAGCGACGAGGCGGTGCCCGCCATATGGGGAAAATCGTCGAGGATCACCGCCATACCATTGGAGGTCACCATGGCCACACAGCCGACAAAGGCCGCCACGCCAAGTACCAGCGGCCAGAAGCCGAGGTCCATCGCACACACCACCAGCAGCCATATCGCCATCAACAGCTGAATAATCAGCCCAAGGCGAAACATGATTTGCGCGCCGAAACGTTTTACGCTACGGCTATTGATCAGGGTAATCAGGAACAGGAACACCACATTAAGAGCAAAATAGTAGCCGAAGTTTTGCGGCGATACACCGTTGAGATTGATGTAAACAAAGGGGCCTGCACTGAGAAACGAAAACATCCCGGCAAACGAAAAACCGCTGGCCAACATGTAGTTGAATACCCGCTTATGGCGGAACAAAGCAGCGAAGTTGCCGATGGTGGTCCGCAGACGAAACGGTTGTCGCCGCGCCTTAGGCAGGGTTTCATGGATATACAACATCACCAGCACGGTGGCCACCAGCGCGGCCAGAGACATGCTCCAGAAGATGGCATGCCAGTTGAACAAGAGCAGCAACCAGCCACCGATGATCGGTGCCAGCAAGGGGGCCACCGTCATCACCAGCACCACAAAGGACATCATGCGCGAAAAATCATCTTTAGTGAACATATCGCGCATTAGCGCATTGATAACCACACTGGCGGCAGCCGCCGCCAACCCATGCATAAACCGCATGTTAATCAACTGCTCCACCGATTGCGACAACGCGCAGGCAGCGGCGGCGACGGCAAAAAAGAACGTGCCAAACAAAATCACCGGTTTGCGGCCCAGGCTGTCGGCCAGCGGCCCATAAAATAGCTGCCCCAGCGAAAACCCCAGCACATAGGCGCTCAGGGTCATTTGTACACTGCCGGGGCTTACGCCGAATTCACGGGCGATCAGCGGCATCGCCGGCAAATACATATCAATGGCCAGGGGCATCAGCATCGACAGCAGCCCAAGTATGACAATGAACCCTATGTTGGATTTTCGCTCAGCTTGCACGTTGCACCACTCCCCACTCTTGTTATGCCCTATTGACCAGCACCGTGACCACACTTTAGATTATTTTGCCGGTGCGCCGACGCTTTGAATTTCAGCTGGAGTTAACGCGCGATATTCTCCGGGCGGCAAATCCAGGTCCAGCACAATGGCACCAATTCGTTCGCGATGCAGGGCGGTGACGTGATTTCCCACCGCGGCAAACATGCGTTTGACCTGATGATATCGCCCTTCGCTAATGGTCAGCCGCGCCTCTTGCTCGGACAACGCTTCCAGAAGCGCCGGGCGGGTGGGCAGTTTTTCACCATGTAGCATCACGCCTTCGCTAAAGCGACGTGCGATATCGTCATCCAACGGATTTTCCAGCGTGACCCGATAGGTTTTCTCGCAGTGGTGTTTGGGTGAAGTGATCCAATGCGACCATTGTCCGTCGTCAGTCATCAACACCAGGCCAGTGGTGTCAATATCCAGACGGCCCGCCGCGTGCAGCTTGTCCGGTACCGGTTCGTCCATAAAATAGAGCACGGTGGGATAATCAGGATCGTCGGTGGAACAGACATAACCCTGGGGCTTATGCAGCATAAAGTAGCGCGGCGCGAGGATCTGATGCAGGATCTGGTCGTCGAAACGGACTTCATGCTGCGCCAGTAGTTGGAAAGCACCTTGTTTGACGATATCACCATCAATGGTAACCCGTTTGGCGCGCAGTTCGCGGATGACCAGCGCCCGGCTGATACCCAATTGTTGAGATAAAAATTTGTCCAGTCGCATTAACTCTGTTTTGCCTGTAATCTTGGGAAATACCTGACGATGGAGCCGCGGTCGATCGAAATCGGCACAGCGTGTAACCGGGTTTTAGGTCCGGTGCTCCAGGGATCGTGCAGGAAGGGCAGCACTTGCCGCATGTGTGATGGTCAGTATAACGGGGCTTGTGTCCATAGCCTAGTAGACAAAGAGATTCATTTATTCATGGCGTTTACCCTTAGGCCCTACCAGCGCGAGGCGGTAGATGCAGCAGTCACTTATTTCCGTCGTCACACCCAACCCGCGGCAATCGTTCTGCCCACCGGGGCAGGGAAAAGCCTGGTGATAGCCGAATTGGCGCGCCTGGCCCATGGCCGGGTATTGGTTCTGGCTCATGTCAAGGAACTGGTGGCGCAGAACCATGAAAAATACCGTGCGCTGGGCCTGGATGCGGACATTTTCGCCGCCGGACTGCAACAACGCGAAAGCCACGGTAAGGTGGTATTCGGCAGCGTACAATCGGTGGCGCGTAATCTTGAGCAGTTTGACCAAGCCTTTTCGTTATTGATTATTGATGAGTGCCACCGACTCAGTGACGATGAAAATAGCCAATATCAGCAGATTATCCGCCATCTGCGTTTAGCCAACCCTGCGCTGCGTATCTTGGGATTAACCGCTACGCCGTTTCGCCTCGGCAAAGGCTGGATTTACCAATATCACCATCACGGCATGATCCGTGGCGACGAAAACTGCTTTTTCCGCGACTGTATCTTCGAGTTGCCGCTGCACTACATGATCAAACACGGTTTTCTGGTGCCCCCTGAACGCCTGGATATGCCGCTGCTGCATTACGATTTCAGCCGACTTTCCCCGAATACCAGCGGTTATTATCCTGAAGCTGAGCTTAACGGGGAACTGCGTCGGCAGCGACGGATCACCCCGCTTATCGTCAGGCAAATCGAGCTTTATGCCGCCGACAAACGTGGCGTCATGATCTTTGCCGCCACCGTCGAGCACGCCGGGGAAATTCTCGGACTGCTGCCGCCCACGCAGGCAGCATTGATCACCGCGGATACCCCGCAAGCGGAACGCGATCGGTTAATCGGAGAATTTCGCCGGCAGGCGCTGCGTTATGTGGTCAATGTGGCGGTGCTGACCACCGGCTTCGATGCCCCCCATGTGGATATGATTGCCATCCTGCGCCCCACTGAATCCGTCGGACTGTATCAACAGATTGTCGGGCGTGGCCTACGGTTATTTCCCGGCAAAACCCAATGCCTGATCCTGGATTACGCCGGCAACGGCCATGACTTGTTCTCGCCGGAGGTGGGGCAGCCCAAGCCCCACGGCACCGGCAGTCCGGTACAGGTTTTTTGCCCTCGTTGCGGTTTCGCCAACCTGTTTTGGGGCAAAACCGCTGCTGACGGCGAGGTGATCGAACATTACGGCCGCCGTTGCCAGGGCTGGGAAGAAGATGAACGTGGTGAACGCCGGCAATGTGATTTTCGGTTTCGTTTTAAAATCTGCGCTAATTGTGGTGCCGAGAATGATATTGCCGCACGGCGCTGCCATGAATGCGACGCCATCTTGGTGGATCCCGACGATATGCTTAAAGCGGCGCTCAGATTGAAAAACGCCCTGGTGCTGCGTTGCAGTGGTATGAGCCTGATGGAGGGACGGGATGAAAAAGGCGAGTGGCTGCGAATAACCTACCATGACGAAGACGGGGCCGACGTCACCGAGCGGTTCAGACTGCAAACCCCACCCCAGCGTCGGGTGTTTGAACAGCGTTTTATCCTGCTACACCAGCGCGCGCCGGGGGTAGCGTTCCGCTGGCACACTGCCGCCGATATTATGGCGGCGCAAGACCGACTGCGCGCGCCGGATTTTGTCGTTGCCCGGCGCCAGGGTCATTTCTGGCAGGTACGCGAAAAGATTTTTGACTACCAGGGGCGGTTTCGCCTAGCCCATGAATTGCGTGGTTGAGGGGGTTTTATTTGCTCCGCAGATGATATTCCGGTAGAATTCCGCCCGCTTTCATCTAAAGCACATCTATCCAACCTGCTGCTGGGTCGCCTGTAGTGGGGTTACTTTATAGTATCGAGAACATACATGTTAATTATTAATGCAGAAGTGCGTAAAGATCAGGGTAAGGGTGCGAGCCGCCGCCTGCGTCTAGCGAATAAATTCCCCGCCATCGTTTATGGCGGCACCGAAGCGCCAGTCTCTATCGAGATGGACCATGAAATCGTGCTGAATACCCAGACTAAACCTGGCTTCTACAGCGATGCATTGTCATTGGTCATCGACGGCGTCGAAACCAAAGTTAAGGTACAAGCGGTACAACGTCATCCGTTCAAACCTAAACTGACTCACATCGACTTTGTGCGCGTATAATCGCGGCTAAATCGATAGGTCTATAAAAAACGTCGCTTACGCGGCGTTTTTTTTTGCACTACGCGCCCACTCATGCAGGACACAACCACCCGTTGGGTTAGCCAGCATCGCAAATTGGGTGGCGGCGCTATTGAAGTAGTGGCTTGCCGCCACTACCCCGTAAGGCTTTAGTTACCGCTGTTAAGCCGGCGCTGCAACTGGTCGCGCAGGTTCGGCGGCGTACCCTTAATGGTCAGCGTATCGGTGGTGGCATCCCAGAAGATGCGTTCGCCCAGCAGTTGCGCATCAAAATTCAGTGTCACTCCGCCGCCGCTGCCGGCATATTTGGTCAGTTGGCGCAAGGTGCCGCGATCGGCGGGAAAGCTCTCTGCCAGTGCATAACCCTGCTCACTGGAAAACGCTTCAAAGGTTTTATCGCCCACCGGCGGCAACGCGGCCGACAGGTCAGCCACTGCAATTTCCTCACCCGCCTGCAGTTGCTCTTTACAATAGCCATACACCTGCTGGCGAACGTTTTGCCGTTCATTTTTATCCAACTGGCCATCGGCACAGTAGTCATCCACCGCTTGCAGCAGGCCTCGATTCTGCGCTTTGGTGTCCAGCCCTTCGCTGGCACCGAGGAAGTCCATGAAAAAATCGGCCACCTTGCGCCCCACTCGCCCTTTTAGGAACGTGAGGTAACGCGTAGACGCCGGATTAGTCTCCCACTCCGTCAAATCAATACGTGCCACAATATCCGCATGGTTGATATCAAGATAATGGGTGCTGCTGATATCCAGCTGTTCGTTGACTCGCATACTGCTAAGGCTGTTGAGCACCGTCACCAGCAAATACTCCACCGCCAGATGGCGATACTGGCAGAACAGCACAATGCCGCCTTCGGCAAACGGATATTTTGCCAATTCGTCACGCAACCTGCCGGTGGCAGCGCGAGAAAATGCCAGAAAATCTTCATCGCCTTTGCGACAGGCGCGCAACGCACTCGCCAGTTCGCTGGACTCATTAAACACCCCGTAGGCTTTGCTCTTGGCGCTATACACCCGGTGTAATTCCGCCATCATCTCGTCTACCGCCGCATTGGACGTCAGCAGAGAATCCCTTAACACCAGTTCCAGTGTTTGCTCATCACGTTTGATTAGCTGATGCAGGGCAATCTGGTCAATATCCAGGCTCATGATTTTTTCTCCTTCAGGTCAGGGGCGTATTCAACCACCGAATAGCCCGAAACCGCAACCAATGTTGTGTGCAGGATAAGCATTGAGTATGCGTCGCACCGCGTTAGCGCGATAAAAAAGCGGAAAAAGAGGAGTTGATACGGTAAGATAGCGAACTTTAATAGGCTATGAAGACTATATTATGCCGCAAGCATCCCGTTATAGTGACGAACAGGTTGAAATTTTGCTGACCGAGCTGTCGGCGGTGTTGGACAAACACCGTACCCCCACAGATCTGGCATTAATGGTATTAGGGAATATGATTACCCATGTGATCAATACCAGCGTGGCGCCGGAACAACGCCAGACCTTGGCCAATTCATTCAGTGCGGCCTTGTTGTCGTCCGTGCGGGCAGCCGATTCCGATTCCCATTAACATTCAATACTGTCAAGATTGATTTATGGTGACAAATAGCCAGCGCTACCGTGACAAGGTTTCCCAGATGATCAGCTGGGGTCACTGGTTTGCACTTTTCAATATTCTGCTTAGCCTAGGGCTTGGCAGCCGTTATCTATTTGTCGCCGATTGGCCCGGATCTCTACTGGGACGCATTTACGCCTTAAGCAGTTGGATCGGGCACTTCAGTTTTATCGGGTTCACTTTGTATTTGCTGGTAGTGTTCCCGCTGACGTTTGTGGTGATGTCGCAGCGCCTGATGCGCTTTTTATCGGCCATTATCGCCACATCTGCTCTGACCTTGCTTTTGGTTGATACCGAGGTTTTCACCCGTTTCCATCTGCATCTTAATCCATTCGTCTGGGAATTGGTGGTCAACCCCGACCCCGGTGAGTTGGCGCGCGACTGGCAACTGATGTTTATCGGTATCCCGGTGATCTTTCTGATCGAAATGCTGTTCGCCACCTGGTCTTGGCAGAAGCTGCGCAGCCTCAACCGGCTCAGGATCGGCAAACCGGTGGCGACCCTCTTGTTTTGTGCTTTTTTTGCCTCGCACATCATGTATATCTGGGCGGATGCCAATTTCTACCGGTCAATCACCATGCAGCGCTCCAATCTGCCGCTCTCCTACCCGATGACCGCGCGCCGTTTTCTGGAACGCCATGGTCTACTTAATGCTCAAGCGTACGAACGACGGCTCATTGAGCAAGGCAACCCCGATGCGGCGGCAGTGGAATATCCGTTAAGTCCCATCACGTTTCAAGACCAAGGCAGTGGCTATAATCTGTTGCTGATCACCACCGGGGCGTTACGTAACCAGACTATCGACCAACGGATGCCAGCATTAAAACAGTTTGGCCGTGACAATATTCGCTTTCTCAATCACTTTAGCACCGGCAATCGCACTGATACCGGGCTGTTTGGACTGTTTTACGGCATTTCCGCATCCTATCTAGATGGCGTGATGGCGGCGCGTAAAACCTCGGTGCTGCTGGACGCTTTAGCCAAGCAGGGTTATCAGTTAAGCCTGTTCTCCTCGAACGGGTTTAGCAGTCCACTGGATCGCCAGGCACTATTGACCGATTTCAGTCTGCCGGAACCCAAACGACAAACGGATGCCCAAACCGTCCAGCAGTGGCAACAATGGCGAACCACGTTCAAGGGCAGCGCCCCGTGGTTCTCTTATGTGGAGTTCAACGGCACCGATGTTAGCACCACGCAAAATAACAGCGCTGGTCTGGTGGCCCATTACCAACAGGGCGCACAACATCTTGATGGTTATATCGACCAAATTTTGTCTACACTGCGCGAGAAAGGCGATCTGGACCATACCGTGGTGGTCATCACTGCGGCTAACGGCCTGGAGTTAAACGATCAGGCTAATGGCCATGACGAAGTCGGCACCCAACTTAATCGGTACCAGCTGCAGGTGCCGTTGATTGTACACTGGCCAGGTACACCGGCACAGACAGTCAGCAAATTGACCGGCCATAATGATGTTACCGAGACATTGATGCGCCGTTTGCTGCACACCAACACCGATGACAGCGACTACACCCAAGGTGAGGATCTCTTTGCCCCGCGTCGGCGTCATGCCTGGGTGGTCAGCGCTGAAAGCGGTACCTTGGCCATCAATACGCTGACGCAAACTATTTGGTTGCAAAACAACGGGAGTTATCTCACCTTTGACCTGCGGGGTAACCTATTACGTCGGGAAAAACCCCAACTGCCGCTGCTTTTACAGGTGTTGACAGATGAAAAACGCTTTATTGCCAATTAACTGTTTAAATCTAAAGCAATCAATTCAATGGGCTATTGCATTCAACGCAGGACAAGGTAGTATAGGCGCCCATGCAGTCGGCATGTAGCGCAGCCTGGTAGCGCACCGTCATGGGGTGTCGGGGGTCGGAGGTTCGAATCCTCTCATGCCGACCAAACTATCCCGAGAAAAACCAACCACTTGTGGTTGGTTTTTTTTCGTCTGGAATATTCAGATTCCGCCCCAACGAGTAGCCCGGATTAACTCAGATCAACATTCTTGCTGCCGAAAAACCAGGTGATAATGAAACCGGCCGTGTAAGATACCAATAGCCCGGCTATATACACCATCATCCCGGCATAGATGCCCTGCGCGGACGTCATCAGCGGAATAGACACAATGCCGGAGGGACCAAAAACAGTATTGAGGCCGATAGGGAGTCCCAAATAAGCGATGGTTCCCAGGAAAAACCCGCCGATGGCGCCCCCAAGACAGGCCGTGACAAACGGTTTTACCCTAGGTAGCGTCACACCGTAAATCAAAGGCTCTCCAATGCCGAGAATGCCCGGGATGATGGCCCCCTTAATTTGGGTACGTAGCACCGAACCGGTTTTTGCCCTGACAAACAACGCCATTGACGCCCCCACCTGACCCCCACCGGCCATAGCCAGGATTGGAAACAACGAATTGAATCCTTGGGCATCCATTAAAGCGAAATAAACCGGGACAAACCCTTGATGAATGCCAAACATGACCGCGAGCAGGAATAACCCCGCCAGAACAGCACTGCCGAACGGGTTACCGTTCAAATGTAAAAACAGCCATGACATGCCGTTGTATAAAACCTCTCCTGCCGGCATGATAACCACAAACGTCACCGCCCCCATGATTAACAGGGTGATCATCGAGGTCAAAATCATATCCAGGTTATCGGGTATACATTTGCGCACCGTACGTTCGACCCAGGCCCCCAGAATCGTGGCGATCAGCACGCCGATAATGCTGCCTCTGGGATCGATAGGCAGGCCAAAGAAACTGTCGATACCTGAATAATAACCGACCTTGGCGTCCGGGACGTAGCCAAGCACAAACAGCGAGGCAATAATGGCGCCATTCACTCCCGTGCCACCAAATGCCTTTTGCGCATTATAGCCAAT
Organism: Acerihabitans sp. TG2; assembly: GCF_035013185.1. Classification (NCBI taxonomy): domain Bacteria; kingdom Pseudomonadati; phylum Pseudomonadota; class Gammaproteobacteria; order Enterobacterales; family Pectobacteriaceae; genus Acerihabitans; species Acerihabitans sp. TG2. The sequence goes on along the minus strand of NZ_JAYGJO010000001.1, from coordinate 288,068 downwards.
CAGAATACTCAAAAAAGCAAACAAGCCTTTACTGAATACTTTCATGTAGCCGATGATGCCAATCGTCCAGGCATTGGGTGACGCAACGCCGATGACCAGGCTTTGTTCTAGCAGAGTGGCAATCCCCAGCAGCAATCCGGCAGCGATAAAACCGGGGATCAGCGGGGTAAATATGGTGGCGAACTTGGTGAAAAAGTTCTGAATTGCGCTGTTTTGTTGCGATCTGAGCTGCTTTTTATTCTTTAAGGCGATGGCACCGAGGTCGCGGGGGACATCGGTGTCGTTGGTCTCAGCGCGGCCCAATAAGGCATTCATCATATCCGCAGCGGTTTGTGCTTTGCCAGGACCCAAAACGATCTGTAACTGCTGGTCTCCCTCGATTACGCCCATCACACCGGCGATTTTTTTCAGTGCATCCCGGTCGACTTGATCTTGGTCCTTAAGGGTGAGACGCAACCGCGTCATACAGTTACCGCAAACAATAATATTGTCGCGACCGCCAACATGATCAACGATGTGTTCGATCATTATCCCATTAATTTTTGCCATCGGATTGACGCCCTGTTCAGTTTCTGGTGAGACTGCCCGGATAATATTGTTGTTATTGTCAGTTTCGCGCCGCGTTTGGGCGTTGTCTATTGCGTAGATATCAATAACGTCGGTATTGATCCCAAGAGACAAATATAACGTAAAACGCCTATCGATACCTATTGATGAACCCTTTGCCTATTTCACAATAAATTACCGCCATTATAAGCACAGGATCTGCCCAAGCCAGGGCGGGCAGGTCAAAGCGGTTAGTGCGGTCGCCAACAGCGCGCCGGTATGGATATTAGCTAAGTCGAACGTTGACTTCAGTGGCCCAGCCTCACTCAAAGGCAAACGTATCGCCGTGGGCTTGGCACCCGGGACTTCCAATACCCTGTTGCTGAGATTGCTGCAGCAAAACCATCTTGACCCGAAAAAAGATGTCAAGATCCAGGAAGTGCAGAACGGCTCGGAGCTGGGACCCGTTCTAGCGGGTCAAGCCGATGTGGCGGTCGCCTATGAACCTCAGGTTGATCAGGGCGTGGGACAGGGATTGAAGGTTATTTATGATTTTACCAAGGACTATCCGCAGTATGCTTTTTCCACCATTAATACCTCGGAGAAACTGATTCAGGATAATCCGGATCTGGTGCGGCGATTTGTTGGCTCCATCAATGAATCCCTGGCATTTATCCGCCTACACCCGGATATCGCCAAACAAGTGGCGCGTAAGGAGTTTGGTTCGTTGGACGGCAAACTGGTGGATGCGGCGGTACAACGCATGATAGACAGCAACGTGTATCCCGCCAACACCCGTATCAGCCCCGAGGCGTTAGCCACCGCTATCAACATCCAGAAATTCGTCGGTAATATCACCGGCGACATGCCCTACGAGAAAGTTGTCGACCCACAGTTTGCCGCTCAACAATAAGGAAGAGTAAAATATGACATGTTTATCGGACGCCTCGGCGTTCGCCAGCATCGCCGCAACCCGGCGTCAATTGCAGGACGCCAAGGTGTCGCCCAGTGAACTGCTGGAGCATTTTTTCACCCGGATCGCATTACGCGATCCGCAGGTGAAAGCCTGGGTTCGGTTGAATGGGGACGCGGCGCGTCTGCGCGCGCGCGAACTGGATAAACAGCTGGGCGCCATTGCCAGCAAGACCGCGTTGTTCGGCATTCCTTATGGCGCCAAGGATATCTTCTTTACCCAGGGCATCGCTACCGAAGCCGGATCTCGTGTGCTCAAGGGTTTTGTACCTCAGGATAACGCCAGTGTCATCGACCGGTTGCACGCGCAGGGAGCGCAGTTGCTTGGCAAAACCTCCACGACTGAATTCGCCAACCTCGGTACTCCACCGGCAACCAGCAATGCTTGGAACCCGGCGCATACACCGGGGGGATCGAGCAGTGGTTCCGCTGCCGCCATGGGCGCACGCATGGCGCTGATGACACTTGGCACTCAGACCGCCGGTTCTTTGTCACGCCCTGCGGCTTTTAACGGCGTCTCAATATTGAAGGCCAGCTATGGCCGCATCAGCAAAGCCGGGGTGATCCCGGTGAGTGAGACATTGGATCATGTGGGTGCGTTTACGCTCAGTGTAGAGGACGCCATACTGGTGTATAACGCGCTTGCCGGCCCCGACGCCCGCGATCCCGCTACCGAGCGCCTGCTCTTCGCGCCCTTGGTCTGCCGGGAGTGTGGCCCCTTGCGCATAGGTATAGTAGAGCATCCATATTTCGCCAGCGCCGATGATGCTATTCTAAGCGCTTGCCAACAGGCGATGACACTATTGGAAAATGCCGGGACCAGTCTACAACCTGTTGGCATGCCGGACAGCTTCATCGCTGCCAATGCCGCCCATCAGACGGTAATGATGGCCGAATGCGCCAACTATCACCGGGAGACGTTCACACGCACCCCTGAGCGTTATGGTCAGTACCTGCAGGAATTTCTGCGCGAAGGCATGGCCGTGTCGGCCCATGACTATCTGCAGGCGCAGCATTGCCGGGCTCGTTACCAGGCAGAGTTGGCAGCGATGTTCGATGATGTGGACATTCTGATGACGCCCGCAACCCAAACGCTGGCGCCCCATGGCCTGGAACGCACCGGCTCGCCGGCGTTCAATATGCCCTTCACAAACGCGGGTGTGCCTACGCTCACTGTGCCGGTTGGGTTCTCCTCCTCTGGCCTACCTATCGGCATTCAGTGGATAGCCCGCACCGGCAACGAGCAGGCACTGGTGGATCTCGGTATGCGTTTCCAGCAGTTAACCGACTGGCATACTCTCCTACCCCCAGTTTGTCGGCAGTAAACGATCTCATTGCGCCTCTGTACTGGGGGCGCGACAGCCGGGCAGCTTCACCGTATAATATCTTTTCCTCGGCGCAACGTTGACTTTCATCTGAAATTCCAGGACACACCACCATGTACGATAAACTGCTGACGGTCTCCGATGCGGCCAGGATGTTAGGCATTTCCGCCAGCACATTGCGTCGGCTGGAGGAAAACGGTGAGGTCAAAACGTTCGGACTCAAGGTGGTCTATACCCCAGGTGGTCAGCGGCGTTATCTGGCCGACGAAATCCAGCGCATTTACGCACAGGTTGGCTTCGCTGGCAAAATTGGCTTCGGCCAGCGGGCAGCGGTGCTGGTGCGCGATGTCACCCATGCATTTTTGGATGTGGGTTCAACCCTGGCGATCAGCACACCGTTGGATAAAATAGCGCTCCATCGCCTACTGACCCAGGCCGGCGACCATCAGTTGCCGAGGATCTTCACGAAAACCATCTACCGGGCGGACCATGAATTTTCCCGGCTGTGGGGCAAAAAATTCCCCTCGCTGACCGTCCTCAAAGACGATAGCTATCTCAACCAGATCGATGATGCACTGGCTGATATCCCATTCGACCGCTGCCAAGAGACCTGCTACATTTCCGATCTCCATCATGATGATTTGATGGGTTATCTGGCCAGCCAGGGTATCGATACGCTTATCCTGGCGGGTGCTACTGCCAGCGGCAGCATCCGCGCCACCGCCATCGAGGCGTTCCAGCAGGGAATGCACGTCATCCTTCCCCGCGAGGTGATTGGCGATCGCAGTAAGTCGCTGCTGGATTTTACCTTGCTGGATTTGAACGCCCGTTATGCCGACGTGCTGAACGTTGAAGACGTACTGGCATGGATGGCGGAAAAGTAACAATTTTTCGCCCGGTTATACTCAGCGAGAATACCACTAGTGGTGATCCTTTTGTCTTCGGTCAGAATCCGGTTGACCTGCATCTCCGGCGATGCGCTGATAAAAGAAACGGTGACAACCCCCAACAACTCATATAGCCCTGAGCACTACAATACCCGGGGTCTTTCTGATGTAGGCCAAAAAGGGCGAGTCCACGACCTTTCGATACCCCGCGCGGGAAGACGCATTTCGTAATACCGGTCCTCGGTCGGTCATGATAAAAATTCCGGTATGGGTGACATCCATACCGGCCGTCGGGGTATAGATACCGATAAAATCGCCGCTTTTTAGCCGGCCGATGACCGCACTGCTGACAGCCTTGGCCGGGATATAGCTGACAGCACGGGTTTCAACGCCTAACGACGGAAAAATCTTGCCTCCGTTGGCAGTCTGGTTGAGCGTCTTAAGGATAGTGATGGCACTGGGGCTGACAGCGCGGGTAATATCCATGGCGTTTAAGGGCAATAAAGATGACCAGTCGGTAAAAAATTGTTTTCGGTGCGCGTAGCTGACATCACCATTGATATAGCGGGTTTGCCTGAGCCGATCGTTAAATTGTTCCGGACTGGTGGATTTACTCAGTGCATCGACATAATCCAGGTAAGTAAAACAATCGACCCCGCGAAAATCAATAACCAGCCGTTCCGCTACACGATGTGAACCCACCAGTCGGTTTGCGACATAAGGCGTGCCTAAAAAGTTGGCGGAAATGGCCGTGATGCGCTCACCCAGATCGCGCTGCGACGCCTGGGCGCGTTGGCCGACAATGATCTGGTCGATTTTGGCCAAGGTGCCGTTATCGATATCCACCGCGGGTAAACCGGCTTGCGCCATGGGCTGATGGCCACCAACGCATCCTATGAGTGAAACTGCCAGCAGCGCTGGTATATATTTACGCATGTCCTCCTCCAGAGAGGGTATTATGATGGCAGCCCTTGGCCGCCATCATGACAAAACCACAGTAGGTTAGCGCACCGTAACCTTTACTGGAAATCACTTCTGTTGCGCCGCATCCACAGGGCTTGCGGCGGAAAGATTCACCATAAGCGTTGCCATCAGCAGCAGACCGCAAGGATTGACCAGAACGAGCAATAGCCCATTCAGCCTGCGGGCCTGAAACTCCGTCTGCAAAAATCGAGGGAGCAGTGCTGGATTGGTCAGTTCATCACCAGAATTACCGGTCATGCCTGCTCCGTATTGCGCGATCTCTGGTGTCACATTGCCAACCCGCCATATCGCTGTGCACGAGGTTCATTCTAAAAGTATCGTCACTAGTATTTGGCGTGACTTTATAATATCACCAACTATCCAAAAACAGCTTTATTGGAAATAACGATGTAACCTTAATTTTCAATCTGCCCCAAAGGACGAGGGGCCTATTGCATTCAGACCGAAATCCACCTTGTCTCAGTAACTTCCTGTTTCATCAAGCGGCCTGAAGCGGCCCTCTCCACCGGTTAATACGACATATCCTGTTGCGAGAATTATAGAGAAACTATGCGGTGACTTTTCCAGCCGGTGTGATGGTATCGGTGTTAAATGAGTTGGAATGGGTGGTGAGAACGATTACGTTCTTTTGCTGATCAATGGCATTGCCGCAGTGAATGCTTTGGTTTACCCATAAAAAAACACCTTACTCAGTTAGGTGTCCAACTTTTGGGGTGCAGTTCAGAAGGCCAAGGTTATCGGTGCCACCAGATAAAAAAATACTGGCAATAAATGCGTATCGATAATAATTACGAGTAATTATTAATTGACCAAATCAACAAGTTCTTTTTCAGATAAACCGGTATATTTTTTGACCGAGGTGGTATCAAGGCCATCTAACATCATCGCTTTGGCGACGAAAAACAGTCCATCTACTCGCCCTTTTTCGAGGCCTTTTTCGAGGCCTTTTTCAAGGCCAACCTGTTCTAATTGTTGCGCATATGTCATTATTTCCTCCTGATAATCTTTATTCTGCAGCGCCAGTTTAGCAAAAAATGCCTTAACATCATCACTATCACCGGCCTTAGCAATATAATACAGCATGCTTTTACGTAGCCCCAACGAAAGCTGCGACTGGGACATCAACTCACTTATTCGATCAACCTGAGCGAGCAAATCACGTAAGAAGATATGCTTTTGCACCAACTCCAGGAGCGCAATCCGACGATGTGTCATTATCTCCTTATCAGGCATTGTTGCCACATCGACCAGCAGAAAAGGAGCAGAATAGATCTTTCTTGCTAGCCCGGTGTCAGCGAAACAGTCGAGCCAATCCGTGCTATAAGGGTAGGGCCGGGTTCCCTGATGAAATAGCAGGGGTATCACTACGGGTAATTGCTTAAAACCCTGATCTACATGTTGCTTCATCGCCGCTAAACTATAACGCAACAAGCGAAATGCCATCATTTTGTCTGGACGACTCTGGTGTTCTATCAAACAATAAATATAACCCTCACCGTAAGTTGTGTTTACAGAATATAACATATCGCAGGCATGATGACGCAGATCCTCTTCGATAAAGGTATTAGAACAGGTTTTTAATGTCGTAAAATCACATAACCTCTGTAATGAAGGAGGCAAATGTATCTTAAAAAAATCTTGCGCAACGCTCACCTCACCCAAAAAGGCTTTGAACATTGCATCATGATTACAATTATTATCTTTCATATTGATTACTTATATTGCAATGAGTACATTATTAACAGCAGGCTTTATAGAGACTATAAAATAACATGCAGCATAACTGTCCAAATCGGCACAGCCGAAATACTTCCGTTTTTATACGGCATTCGTACAGTAGCAGTGTTTAGCCATTAGCGGTTTTTCCCAATTCAAATGAATGACTTACATAATAGACATCCTTATTAACCGTCCTATTTAATAAAACACATAACGAATAACTAATTAATTTATCAGGAAAATAAACCATTCATTAAATCAATCACCTAACGTATTATTTACTTGACTGGCATTAACAACATTCACCATTATCGTCTTTTCATCACCTACTTTATCCAACGATAATCCAGTATAACGTCTACGATGATTAAATCACGCTTAATAAAACGTATAAGGTACTAAAAATTAAATATTGTGAAGTGATACTCAGTTTATAGCAACAACCGATGTAATTCAGTCAATGTATTAAAGGTACAGTTAATATCTAATCAATGAGAATTTTTATAAAAATAAAATTCGTCGTTATCCATCAAAGACCATGATGTGACCGAAATAATAAACCTTTGTCTTATACCGCAAGGTGAAGCATGTTTTTTTGTACTGGAAGGCCTACTCTGCTATTTGGATGAAACGCAAGTCGAAGCGCTATTTTCAGCGATGGCACAACACGCCGGTCCGCTCAGTGAGATCGTTCTTGATTATGTTCATGCCGAAGTGTTGCACACTGGAAAATGCCATCATCCTTAAATTTTCATGATCAAACTTGCCACCGAAACCAAGCAAAAAAAACGTTGCCGTTATTTCTTGTGCCGGGAATATAGGTGCCTTGGAATGTCATCTGTCGATAACTTATCGAGGCGAGTGGCAAAACAGCGGGTATAGGAATGTAACTATAGTTATCACGCGCGGTCACGCCTAAGGTAAAACCGATGCCCAGTTTAACATCACGGTTGACAAAGGGTAACCACCGCGACTCCCAGGCATAACCGGCAAAGGGCTCCCATTGGTTAAATGAATCCTTAAATATCATTGCATATAAAGCATGCCAGTTATCCTTGTTATCCTGGCGCGAAACGCCATACCCCAAACCCCACGGGTTTTCATTATAGCGTTGCAGATGTTCATCATCATACAAATATCGGTTATGCCAGGTAATTACCGGTATGTAAACATCCTGACTGTTGGATAAACTCCAGGTTTCCTTTATATTCTCAAAAAAGATTTCCGTTTTTTTTGCATGCTGTTCACCTATTTCATTTGATGGACTTGTTGCATAGGATGCTGGCATCACGAATAAAGCTGTTAATGGAATTGGCATCCATTTATTGAAGCCCATCATTATTATACTCCCCGGTAGTGATTTAATAGTCTCATCACTGGAACTGTGGCCATCCTGCCGTACAAGATCGGCGTCGACCCATTTATCATAAAATAAGCTACAGCCAGGCTTTATGCCACAAAACGGTTAAACAGTATTTAAACGACCCTTCAAACCCGCAATGTAAAACTGCCAGGCTAAACGGTTAACCCCATGGTTAAGCGCCTTCCATTAACAGTATAGCGTATGTCGCGCCAACGAATACCTGCGGTATTTTCACGACCACAGTTTTGGATTCGTTTGATGGGTCAATGCAGATTTGCCGGTCCACGTGGCCTTTTTTTGTTAAATATGGTTGATGAGTCACAGCGACCCAGCACCATAACAGCCATGATTTATCTTAGGTAAACAGGAGGTGGTCTATGCAAACTAACGACATCACTTTTTTGGCCGGACTCGCCGTGATTATCATCGGATTTGTGACATTTATGTACGCTTAAGATGGGTGATAAAATACCCTTGTTGACAGAAAAGCGCACCGACAACTTTTGCTGTACTCCCTCAGATGAGGAGGTAAGTAGCCGATGCGCTTTTATGTGAAATTGCCCCCATTAGCCCAGGGCAAAGGTGCTCAATAATTACCCTTCCCGGCGCTTATCTCCAGCACCCAATAGATTATCTTGGAGAAGACTCGGTAAAGGACGGCGTCATCCTAAGATTATTCTTAATTCTTATCAGTGATAGCAATCACAATTCAGTTGATCTCCACTTGGGATAAAGGGTACAGAGTCCACCCAGTTCCCCCCGGCTATGCCGCACCCTCCATATCGTGCTTAGAGCGGCCCGGCGTTGAACGCGTTGGGGGCCCGGCCCAGTCAGTACTCACTCTTTCATGTTCCTATTGCTGTTATGACAGCGTACCACCTGCTAGTCATAAATAACCCTCTCGTTTTTGCGATGAGATATTTTTATATTTATCCGGCGTATTATAGCGTTTATACCATCCCACCGAGTAAATTAAGCTCACCAGCGTGGTTAACAACGCGTCTGTTTTTTTGAATTTAACGGAGAATGAATATGACCCCATTGCATACACCGGTCTGGTTTATTACAGGTTGCTCTACTGGTTTTGGTCGCGAACTCGCCGCCTATACCCTGTCGCTCGGCTACCCGACCGTGGTAACCGCCCGGCATCCAGAACAGGTGAGCGATCTGGTTGCCGGCCATGAAGACCAGGCCTTGGTATTAGCGCTCGACGTTACCCAACAATCACAAATTGACGCTGCCGTTGGCGCTGCTATCACGAGGTTTGGCCGCATTGATGTACTGGTGAATAATGCCGGTATCGGTTATTTCGGTTCGTTTGAAGAGAGTGATTTAGCCGCCGTGCACCGGATGTTTGATATCAATGTTTGGGGGTTGACCGCGATGACCCGCGCCACGTTGCCGGTGATGCGTCAACAGCGTAGCGGTACCGTGGTCAATATTTCGTCCATTGGCGGCATAACCACCTTCCCCTCGCTGAGTTTTTATCACGCCACCAAATTTGCGGTGGAGGCGCTATCAGAGTCCCTGTCACAGGAAGTGGAGCCCCTGGGAATTAAGGTACTCATTGTCGAACCCGGTCCGTTTCGTACTGATTGGGCTGGGCGCTCGGCCGATGAAGCACCGCAGACCATTGCCGACTATGCCGAAACGGCCCATCTGCGCGCCCGCGCCAGCCGTGATAATAGTGGTAAACAAGCCGGAGACCCAGTACGTGCAGTAAAAGCTATCGTTAAGGCGGTGGAAGCCAAACAACCGCCGCTACGCTTGCTTTTAGGCAATCCAGCACTGGAAAATGCGCATAAAAAAATCGCGCTTTTGCAACGCGATTTCGATGGTTGGGCCGATGTTACCCGCGGAGCAGATTTTCCCTTAGATGAATAAAACCTGTCAACCGAGGCTTACGTCATTCGTCCGTAGTAGGCCGAATGACGGTTCACCAAACTATTAATGTGGCAAATATTCATTGGTGTAATACTGATCAGGCTTTAAGGGTTGTTTAACAATACCCAACGCTGAAACCGCATCCAACAACGCGCTCCAGGAACGGTCCTCAAGTTTCAGCCTGTCGACATCCGTCCGGCCCAATACGTCCATGGTGTCCCGCCACTGCTGCTGGACAAAAGCAGCATCGTAAGATTTGCCGTACTGGGCGACAAATGCAGCGGTGGCTTCGTCAGGATGCGCAATGGCGTAATTGATACTTTTGGCGGTAGCGCGCAAAAAAGCCTTGGCTAAATCTGGATGTTTTGCTAACCACTGCTGGTTGCCGGCAAACATAAATATTGGTGTGTCTGGAACACCGTGCGCTGTGGCCGGCAAAAATTCAGGTTTTTTCCCGGTGGTAACCGCAATTTCCGTCCCTTCCGCATTGGTGATACCGGTGGTGGCGTCAACCCGGTTTTGCAGCAGCAAAGGAACGGTATCATCGGAGGCGGCGACCATAGTGACGTCATCCGGGGTCAAACCAGCGCTTTTGAGCATCAACGTCAATTGCGCTTTGGTCCAGGCATCATTGTAGGTCCCGATTTTTTTACCTTTCAGCTCGTGCAGGCTGATAGGATGACCGTGCTGGGTAAAGATCCCCCAGTTATTACCAAGACCATATCGGCCAATAGCTATCACAGGGGCGCCCTGTTCTTTGGCAAAAATAATATCCATTACGGTAGTGAACGCCACATCAGCCCGACCGGTACCGAGAAACTTCATGGTATCAGCCACCGTGGGCGGAGCGACAATATTAAGATCAATACCTTCTTGGGTATAAAAACCCTTGGCCTTCCCCAATGTCCAAGGTATCCAGAACCCATCCGCCACCGGCCATTCCTGCACGAAAGTGACCTTGGTGGTTTCAGTGGGGGTAGTCTGTGCCCGGGCCGGCAGGGCAACCAGCTGTAGCATGAGTAACCCGACTGCGGCCCACCCCGCCCCGGTTGCACCCCGTCTAAACGGTGATATTCTGTTCACAAAACGCTCCTTGATAGGTCGATATGGCATTTAGTGATCCACACTCCGCCATTTCTTTATTTTGTTGTACATTATTTTGTTGTAAAAAGGCAGCGAAACTTGAGGGGGGTAAATCAGGTTGGGATGCAAGGTTCTCAGGTGTGGGAGGAATGCAGCCTCCTCCTCCCACACGGCTAAATTATAACGTTACCAACGTATATTTGCTTTTGAACCGATCAGAATTGATACTGTAAGCCTAATGCCACGATATTATCCTGCTTAATACCTGCTTTTTCGGTGAACTCATTCCCCTCAAGTAAATTAATTTTATAATCAATAAAGGTCGACATGTTTTTATTGAAATTATAGGTTACGCCGAGATCAATAAATTTGCGTAGATCTTGACGACCGTAGTTCTCAATGCGATGACCTTGGGTCTGTACATAAGCTAATGAAGGGGTCAGGCCAACGTCAAAAAGATATTGTGCAACCACTTCAAGTGTACTGGCCTTATTGGCAAAACCACTGATTTGCTCATTTTTCTGCTCCGTTGTTTTGAATTCACCAAAACGCAGCAGGTTATAACTTTGGCTATACATTACTGCCAAATAATATCTTTGAGCTTCATATTTTAGCGCCGCGGCATAGGCATTAGCTTTATCGCCACCATGACCATACGCGAGTGTCTTTTGCGCAGTAGTCCGGTTAGAGCTGGTAAAGGCACCGGTAGCGCTGATGCCAAAGCCGAAATCGTACGCAATGGACATACCGTAACCATTGCCGTTGGCGTACTGGACACTACGCCCCTCACTCACGGTCTCACCAGCACGATTTTCTGCTTGGTACTGTACAGCAACGTCCAGCCCATCCACCAGGCCGAATAAACCTTTATTGCGATAGGTAGCCAGGTTATTACCACGCTGGGAAAGATAATTGTCGGCACTGAAGGCATCACCAGCCAACTCCGGTTGACGGTCGGTCAACGCCAGCACATCATAAAGCACACCAAAATTACGACCGTAATCAAATGACCCATATTCGGCGAATTTGATGCCGACAAAACCCAGGCGGGTGAAGGATTCTTGGGTGCTATCTTTTTCCGCATGCCCCAGTTGCGCCTGATATTGCCACTGGCCGTAACCTGTCATGAGCGGATTGATTTGTGTTTCCCCCAAGAAACCGAATCGCGCATAAGAATTATCTTTGTCGACGCCACTGTTTCGGAAATGATGTACACCAGCCACCGTTCCGTTTATATCCAGTTTATGCCCATCCTGGTTGTAAATCTCAGCCGCGCCCACGTTGCCGGCAACAAGTAAAACGGGGATTATGTTACAAATAAGACGTGATTTCATTATATCATCCTCATATAATTATATTATTATATTTCCACTTGGCTACATATGAATTATTGGCGAGATAAAAACCTCACCAAGAATATATTTATGTGTCGAATCGCGATAATACTAAATAGAATTTAGCGTTTCAACCGCCAAAGAGTGTTATTGAAGATGGAAATTAAATACTCATTAAACCGTTATGTATAAATATCACAATTCCATTCTAATACAACACTCACAATAATGAGATGGCAATTAAATAAAGCAGGTAAATTAAATCAAAATAGAACGAAATAAAAAAATAATATAATTTTATTGACAGTACTATACTGCAATTAGAAGCCTAGAACCTACATCCTGCTTGTCATCGGTGTTATTATCACCAGCCCTACCCAGGTTACTCCCCCTGGCCAGGTTGTCGGCGACGAAAGGACCCGGCCAACGTCAAACTGATAATGGGCGCAAGCTTCAACGTTTTGCGTTTTGCGTTTTGCGTTTTGCGTTTTGTCAGCAGACATGCCATCGTCATTCCCGTTTTGACCGAGAACGTCGAGTCCGTTGGCCGATTCCATCGAATCGCCGTTGCTTGTTATGACTACATGTTTTTGGCAGGTCATTTATTGACGTGTCACTTTTCAATAATTTATTTCATTTTGCGATATCGGCAATAATATTCCAAGAATTAAATGATACCACGTGTAATTCATTGTTTAAAAATGCAGTATTTATATATTTGATTGTAAAAAAATGGAATCTTATCATTAATCAATAAAGTAAAAAATAAACGTTTTCTTATACGGCATATTTATTAAAAAATAATTAAACCAATAAAGTAAAGTAAGATATTTTTATAGCACTTTATGATAATTGAATTTAGCGCCCTTGTTATAGGATTATTGCTCTATCATCATTGAATTATCATTACTCCCTTCATGCTTTTTTATGCTTACTCTAGCCGGCTAAATCCGGTTTTTTTGTCTTCTTTAAACATATTAATATCCATTATTTTTTTATTCACTGCACTGTTCAATGTCTACAAACATAGCTAATTCTATTTTCAATGTGCCAAGTGGTACCTTCGTTTTTAAAAATTGATTTTGACGTTCTGGGGTATATTCCAAGGATGGCGACACATTCGCGGCAGGTTTTCTGGTCATCGAGACTTTCTTGGTACCGCCACTTCGTTATCAGCATAATCACATGGTACACTTTAACACCTGTTTCTTTCGCTGGCGCCCGGGAGTGGCCTATCAGGGCATGGGATAGCAGAGGTGAACATGCAACAAGATCAAGATATCGAGCTTATTTGGGGCCGCTTACAGCGTTCGGCCTTTCGGTCTGCTATCCAGCTTAATGCCAAAGATCAGACCTATTTGTATAAAAAAGGTCTGGAAACGGTGCAATCCCACGCACGGGATTTTATCGCCAGCCGGCTGGCGCCCGCGTTTCCGGCCAAAGACGGTAAGCAGACACCCTGGCGGGGTCATCCGGCGTTTGTCGCCCAACATGCCACCGCCACCTGCTGTCGGGGATGTTTGGAAAAATGGCATGGCATCATCAAAGGGCGGCCACTCAACGACACTGAACAAGACTACGTAGTACAAATCATCATGTATTGGCTCAAGCGCCAGTGCGACGAAAACATCAGTCTTGGTGATAATCTATAACCAATAGATGTTGAGTCGCTCGAAGGCGGCAACGCAAAGACAAATCTGTCTGGCACAGAGTTGAACAGCAATAGGTATTACGCTTTATGACAACGACGCTCACAACAGAACAGCGCGCCGCACGACCAGTACGTAATGCTACCCGTGCCGTCTTTTTTATCGCCGGTTTTGGCATGTCCGCATGGGCTCCTCTGGTGCCCTTTGTGCAGTTGCGACTGCAACTCAATGACGCCTCGCTGGGGTTGTTACTGCTGTGTTTGGGCATTGGTTCCCTTGTTGCCATGCCGCTCGTTGCGCCAATGGCCGGACGTTTGGGCTGTAAGCCGGTAATTATCGGTGGTGCCGTACTGTTGTGTTTAACCTTGCCAGCGTTGGTGTTGACCCCGAATAATGTGTCTCTCGCAATCGCACTTTTACTGTTTGGTGTGGGCCTTGGCATCATAGACATCGCCATGAATATCCAAGCGGTAACGGTGGAAAAAGCCAATGGGCGGGCAATGATGTCCGGATTTCACGGTTTTTTTAGTATTGGCGGCATTGCGGGCGCCGGGCTGGTCAGTCTCTTATTATGGCTGAATTTAGGTCCCTTTTGGTCCATAGTGGTGGTCGATAGCGTCATTGTGCTACTGCTGCTGCTTAATGCCGCCCATTTTTTGTCAGACCGCCCACAACACAATAGCGAGCCGTTATTTGTCTGTCCCCGAGGCAAAGTGCTGTTTATCGGACTGCTGTGTTTCATTTTATTTTTAACCGAAGGCGCAATGCTTGACTGGAGCGCGTTGTTCCTGACGATGGAGCGGGGACTCGACAGTTCCAAGGGTGGACTGGGTTATGCCTTATTCTCCATTGCCATGACCGTTGGCCGTCTCAATGGCGATCGGTTGATTAACGCCATCGGCCGATATTACACCTTGCTGGCCGGCAGTCTGTGCGCGTCGGTGGGTTTCGCGCTGGCGATAGGGGTCAACCAGCCGTTTTTCACTCTGTTGGGGTTTATGCTGGTGGGTATTGGTGCGTCGAATCTGGTACCCTTGCTGTTCAGCATGGCGGGCAATCAAACCGATATGCCGCCCAATTTGGCGCTGGCGGCAATATCCGGCGTGGGTTACGCGGGCATCTTGGCCGGCCCGGCGCTGATTGGTTTTATTGCACATTTGACCAGCCTCAAGGTTGCGTTTGGCTGCGTCGCATTATTATTACTGCTGGTGACCCTTAGCGCGCGACGGGTCACTCGGTGAAGCTGGTGTTATAGTGTCAAAATGCATATCAAAAATTTGAAGTTAACCTCAACTGCACTTACCCGCAGCCTGATGGGGTTTATCGTTTTATTGTTGCTGTCCATATGGCTATTGGGTTTCCATGCGGTCAATGCTTATCTTATTGAAAAAAAGCACAGCATGAATACCATCACCGTGGCACTGCAAAAACGCATCGACACCTATCGGTTTGTGGCAGATCAACTCTATGATAACGCTAGCGTCAACGGTGGGCCGTTAACCCCGGCTAACGAGGTGCATGAAACCCGGTTGCGTTCCGATGTGTTTTATGTTGAAAAACCGCATATCAAAACCGACAGTCTGATTTTTGGCGCCCATGAGCCCTCTACCCTGGCTAACGCGGTAAAAATGTCCGATTATCTGGATGTGTTATGGGGTTCGGAGACCAACAACTACTCGTTATTTTATCTTAATGGCATCGATAACAGCCTGACGCTGATTTCTACCCAACCGCTACGCGAGATTGCGCCGCGTTTCGAAGAAAGTTATATCAGCACGCTGGTCAAATCCCGTCGGACCGAAATGTTGCAGCAGGCGAATATTCTTGATGAGCGGGAAAGCTTTTCAGCGCTGCGCAAATTTCGCTTCCAGAATGATTATTATTTTACCCAATGTATTACCATCAACCAACCCGGCCACCTTGCCACCATTATCGCCTTCGACCTGCCGATAAACGACATTATTCCACTGAATATGGCCCGGGCCAATTTTTCCCTGCTCTCCTCAGAAACCACTAGCGGCGTTGAAGATGATGACGGACCGCGACAAACTCAGCCGGTAATAAGCCAGGTCAAAGGGGCGACACTTGAGATCACCGCTCCGTTTACCAACGCACCGTTAAACATGGTTTATCGGGTGCCGTTGACCAGTCTGACTATCGACCTGTTACGCAATAATCTTTGGCTGCTCACGATTGACATTGTTTTAATAGCCCTTTCTTTGTTGGGTATTTACCTGGTTCGTCAACATTTTCTGCGGCCACGCGAAAATATGGAACAAGCATTGCACTCCCACCGCATCCTGAGTGAGGAGGTGGTGGCCAATCTGCCGTTGGGTTTGCTGGTCTACGATTTCAGCGATAATACTCTGGTGGCCAGCAACAAGATTGCCGAGCATCTGCTACCCCATCTCAGTCTACAAAAAATAGCTAACCTGGCAGAAAGCCATCAGGGAATTATCCAAGCGACGGTGAATAATGAAGTGTATGAAATTCGCATGTTCAAAAGCCAACTCTCGCCACAGACTTATCTGTTTCAACTGCTGGACCATGATAAAGAAGTGTTGGTGAATAAAAGACTGCAACAAGCCCAGGTGGAATTGAACAAAAATCACCAGGCACGCCGGGCGATTCTGAGTAATCTGCAACATGAATTGAATCAACCGCTACTGGCCATCAATACATTGGCCGACGGCGTACTGCATGCCGCCAACCCGGATGAGCGAGAACGCTATCTGGTCAGGCTGCAAACGGAATCATCTCGCCTACAGGCACTATTTGATAATCTTCGCCTTCTTACCACACTCGAGATCCAGGACTGGCAAGCGCAAGCCCAGCCTTTTTCCCCAGCCAAAATTATTGACAGTCTGCTAATAGCACGCCTACCCGCGTTTAGCCGCAAGGGACTGGGGCTATTCAATCACTACCATTTACCTTTCAATCAAAAATATATTGGCGACGCAGTCGGATTCAGCAAGATAGTGGCATTGCTACTCGATTACAGCATCATTAGTACCGATTACGGTAAGATTACACTGACCGTTGATCAGGACCAAAGTAAACCCGATCAGCTGATATTAACCATTAACGACACTGGACGTGGTGTCAGTGACGTCGAAATGACCAACCTTCAACAGCCGTTCGTCAGCCCAGGACCGGTGGATTATGATCAGAAAGGGTCCGCCCTCACGTGGTTTTTATGTAACCAACTGTGCAAAAAAATGCACGGCGGCCTGGAGATCAAGACCAAGGCGGATATTGGCACCCGCTATCGGGTACACCTGACGTTGCCGGTAGAACAGAGCGAGACGCATCAGGACGATCAGGAGAAGATCCTGGAAGGCACGCAGGCATTGCTGGATATTTCCAACGAGGAGGTGCGCCGGATTATCAGTACAAGACTGAGCCAGTTAGGTGCGCAGATTCTTTACCCCGACGAGCATCTGGTGACTCAGCAACACGATCTGTTCCTCACTGATGAGATTACCCGCATGGAAGATTATGCTCTGCTGTTGCTGGCCGATGAACCTGGCATTACCGCACTCACGCCGTGCCGTCTCAGGGTCAGTTATAATCTTGGCGGAATGCTGCTCGACGCCATGCTGCAATTGCTGGAGCTCAGGTTGTCCCAAGAAGAGAGCGACGACGCGGCGCAAACAGCATTGGCGCAGGATGATGCCGGCGTATTGGAGCAGTTGAGTGCCAGCGGCTATTTAACCCTGTTTGCCGAGACAGTACCCGATGACGTCAAGAGACTGTATACTGAATCCGCGGCCGGGGATCTCCAGGCTCTAGCGCAGACTGCGCACCGTTTAAAGGGTGTTTTTGCCATGCTCAATTTGGTTTCTGGCACATTATTATGTGAAACACTGGAACAACATATTAAACAAGCTATTATAGAAAACGATAATTCAAAAATAGACAACGATATCCAACAAATTGATGTTTTTGTCATTAAACTGCTACAGCATGCAAGGTCGCTTACGCTATGAATACTCTTAACGTCATCATTGCCGATGACCATCCGATAGTTTTGTTCGGCATTCGCAAATCATTGGAACAAATAGAATGGGTTAATGTGGTGGGTGAATTTGAAGATTCCACCTCACTTATCAATAGCCTTAGCAAACTTGATGCAAATGTGCTGGTTACCGACTTGTCCATGCCGGGTGAAAAGTACGGCGATGGCATTACACTTATCAAATATATCAAGCGCCACTATCCCCAGTTGGCGATTATCGTATTGACCATGAATAATAATCCAGCCATTTTGAGCGCCGTGCTGGAACTGGATATCGACGGTATTGTGCTCAAGCAGGGTGCACCCACCGATCTCCCCAAAGCGTTGGCTTCGCTGCAAAAAGGTAAAAAATATACCCCCGATAGCGTCGCAAAACTATTGGAAAGGATCAGCGCCGGCGGTTATGGCGACAAGCGTCTCTCACCAAAAGAGAGCGAAGTATTGCGTCTGTTTGCCGAAGGTTTTCTGGTCACTGAAATTGCCAAGAAGCTCAACCGCAGCATCAAGACCATCAGCAGCCAGAAAAAATCAGCCATGCTCAAACTCGGTGTGGAAAATGATATCGCACTGTTGAATTACTTATCCTCGGTGACCATGGCACCGGAAGGCAAAGAATAACCTAGCTTGACGGCATCCTATCAAGGCATGCCAGCACTGCGGGAGAGGCCACCCCATTTCGGGCACGTGGCCTGGTAGCTCGGTACATCAATATTAAGACCAACAGAGTACCCGTAGTGGTTAGTGTCAGCCGCGAAGTTCCAATGTGTGCCGATGCATTGGAGCAGCGGGTTCGTGCAAGTCTAGTGCCCTTCCCCATTGGTTGGGTGGTGACGATGATCTCGTATCTGTTGCCCGTATTGAGCCAATGCCGGTTGCAGTACACTCAGTGTCACCGGTTTTGATAAACAACCGTCCATTCCCGCATCCAAACAGCGCTGTTTCTCTTCCGCCAGTGCATTGGCGGTCACGCCAATGACCGGCAGCGTAACGCCCTCGCTTCGCAAGCGGCGGGTGAGTTGGTAGCCATCCATATTGGGCATATTAACGTCAGTCAGGATAATATCAACCGACTGCTTTTGCAGTAGATTCATGGCATCGATGCCATCATTGGCGCTGATAACCTGGTAACCAATGGATTCAAGCTGGTCGGACAATAACCGACGGTTAATCGGGTGATCATCAACGACGAGAATACGAATATCCTGGTTTTCATCATCGACCGGCGGCTCACAAACCGCCACCAGTGCCGGCGACAAGAGGTGATCAACCCGATAAATTTTTAACAATAGCGGACTCAACGCATCAGCGAATGCCGGGCTAAGCCACCACTCGCCCTCGCTGATTTCCAACGCCGGGCCAATATGGGTGATCATAAAGCGGATCCAGACACTGGGTCGGGTTGGCGGCGTCCGGTCGTTATCACTGATAAATACCGCATCTGCGTCAATCTCCTGCCACGTATGTCGTTTTACCGTTAGGCCATGACGGGTTAATAACAGGGTAAGGTAGGTTTCCAGTGCCACGTTGCGCACCGAAAGCCAGCATACACGACCACGCAGTTCATTATTCACTACCGACGGAGCATAGCTGGCTTGATACAGCGGCAGTCGGATAATGAACATACTGCCCAGATCGGACTCAGATTCCACCGTAATATCGCCATCCATCAAATTGACCAGCTTTTCGCAAATGGCCAATCCCAAACCGGTGCCCTGGAATTGCTGTTGGCCGCTGCTGCCCAATTGCACAAAGGGGTCGAACAGACGCAGTAATTCTCGTTGCCCGATACCCACGCCAGTATCACGGATGCAAAAATGCAGATAATCATCTTGGCAATAAACCCGGATTAAGATACAGCCGCTATGGGTAAATTTAATGGCATTATTCAGCAAATTGGAGAGAACTTGCTGTAAACGTACTGGATCGCCCAGCAGGGTAAGCGGTACGTCGGGATCGATAAAACAGAACAGCCCAAGGCGTTTTTTCACCACCAGAGACAGGAAATTACCGGCAATGTGACTGACGACCTCGCGCGGGGAAAAGCATTTAGGTTCGATTTTCAGCTGTTCGGATTCTATTTTTGAGAAATCGAGAATGTCGCTGATGATATTGAGCAATAATGCCGAAGAGTTATCCATCGCCATGACCAGACGATCGACCCCTTCCGGTAAGGCTTTAGTCTTAATTAAATCCAGGTTGCCGATAATACCGTACAACGGCGTACGCAACTCATGGCTTACGGTGGCTAAAAACATCGATTTCGCCTGGCTGGTCTGCTCCGCCGCTGCGGCCATCTCCTGCAATGACTCTTCCAACCGAACCCGGGCACTGATATCAACCAACACACAGATGGCAACATTTTCATTCAGGTAGCGCGAGTGAACAAAACTGATCTGCAGATTATTATTATTGCTGGTTATCACATCAACAACATTGACCTGTTGGCCGCAGATAATATGAATAATTCTCTGGCGATCTTCAACCGTGAGCAAACTGAGATAGTTATGAGCCAATTCATTACTGATAAGATTTGCACCGTCGCTGATACGCAAAATACAAATGCCTACCGGCGCGGAAGCCACAATTTTACGATTAAATTGTTCATTTTCCTCTAATTGCAGAGCATTTTTTTCCGCTGGCGCGATTATTTTGCGTTCAAATAACCAGGACAGCATTGCAATCAGAATGGCCGATAATAAATTGAGTAATAACGCGTTAATAATTGTCGACTTGAAATTTTCGATCACCATTTTTAGCGATAACGAATACACAATACTCAGCGTGGAGGGCGGCAGGTTTTTTTTCATTACCAGATTTTTATAACCATCGGTATAACCAAAAAAACTGGCCTGCATTGGGTAAGCATCCAACGCGGAGGCTTTACGTTCACCATCGGTCAAGGACATAATCTGGTTATTATTCTGGTCCAGCAGAGTGATGCCAATGGGTAAATTACTGGTGGTGGAAAAATCCTCCAGACGAATACTAAGCTCAATACCCAGTAATGCTTCGAGTTTATTAGCCACATAAATCGGCGTCAGTACATAAAGATAACCACTGCCGGCACGGTTGCCCGGTTCAACCCAATACAGATTATCCGTGCGCTCATTTTGCCGGGCATTGCGATATTTTATGACCTGTTGCTGCAGGTTCTTTGGTAATGAGGCCGCTGGCAGCGAGGTACTGCGGAAATTGAACTCGGCCATGCAAAGACTCTCGCCGTTGATGTAAAAGACCCGGTTGAGATCATACGCATCGGAAAAACTGTCCTTCCAATAGCTGAGGAAGTAACTGAGTGACTCGATGGCACTCTGATTTTCGCCATCGCTGTGAGGACAACGCGAGGTCGGGTAAAGGGGTATGTATTGAGGTCGGCTCACTTTGCCGGCAAACACACCATTGAGCATATCCAGGCCAGTAAGACTGGACGAAAGCCGATTCTCCGCAACATATTTAATTTCCCGTGCAATGGATGCGGTGCGGGATATATAGCTTTGTGCCTGACCAATGCTGGTGTAAAACTCTTGGCGTAGTTCCGCTTCGCGCTGATGTAGTAGACTTATAATATAAAAAGCCGACAACAAGGCGCCGAGCGACCATAACAATAGCGCCAGCGTGCGGAACAGATAGCGGGAAATTTTTACCGTGGTGCGAAATGATGAGAAGTATTTCAAGCCAATACCGTTCCGGTGAGATTGCCCGGTGCTCAGATTGCTCTCCGGGTAAGAATAAAAAACAATAAAAATTAACCGATGCCACTACAGTACCGACCCCGTATAAAAAAAGCCAGCGCAATGGCTGGCTTTACGGCGCGCCAGCCGCCGGCACTCGCGGCCGGTGGCTGTGGATTATCAATCACGCATCGCGATCGTTATCTTCATCGATAATGTCATCGTCGTCATTAACGTCGGTTTCATTAGCGTCGTTTTCTTCGAGGGTACTCTCTTCATCGTCGATGTCGTCGCCTTCCGACAGTCCTACAACACTATCAAGCTCTTCATCGTCCACCGGTTCGGCAACCCGCTGCAATCCAACAACGTGCTCACCTTCACCGGTACGAATCAGCGTAACGCCTTGGGTATTACGGCCAACAATGCTGACTTCCGAAACCCGAGTGCGCACCAGCGTACCGGCATCAGTGATCATCATGATTTGATCGCTATCGGACACCTGAACCGCACCCACCACCTCACCGTTGCGTTCACTCACTTTAATGGAGATCACGCCAAGTGTGGCTCTGGACTTGGTCGGGTATTCACTTTGCGCGGTGCGCTTGCCGTACCCGTGCTGAGTAACGGTGAGTATCGGTCCATCACCGCGCGGAACGATCAGCGATACGACCCGATCCTTGTCGGCGAGGTTAATACCGCGCACACCCGTTGCGGTACGGCCCATGGAGCGTACCTGGCTTTCCGGGAAACGCACCACTTTGCCATAGGCGGAAAACAGCATAACCTCATTCTGGCCGTCGGTCAGGTCAACGCCTATCAGCTCGTCGCCCTCATTGAGGTTAACGGCGATAATGCCGGCACTGCGGGGACGACTGAAATCGGTCAGCGCGGTTTTCTTCACCGTGCCACTGGCGGTTGCCATGAAGACATGGCGGCCTTCTTCATATTCGCGCACCGGCAGGATGGCGGTGATACGTTCATTCTGCTCCAGAGGCAGCAGATTGACGATTGGCCGGCCGCGGGCGCCACGGCTGGCTTCCGGCAGTTGGTAGACTTTCATCCAATATAACCGGCCGCGGCTGGAGAACAGCAGAATGGTATCATGGGTATTGGCCACCAGCAGGCGGTCAATAAAGTCCTCTTCCTTAATGCGAGCCGCCGATTTGCCTTTACCGCCCCGGCGCTGTGCTTCATAGTCCGTAAGCGGTTGATATTTGACATATCCCTGATGTGACAGGGTAACAACCACATCTTCCTGGTTGATCAAATCCTCAATATTAATGTCGGACATGTTGGCGGTGATTTCGGTACGGCGCGGATCGCTGTACTGATCTTTTATCGCATTGAGCTCTTCGCGAATCACTTCCATCAGACGATCGGGATTTTCCAGGATAATGATCAGCGCGGCGATTTGTTCAAGCAGCTCTTTGTATTCATCAAGCAGCTTTTCATGTTCGAGGCCGGTCAGCTTCTGCAAACGCAAATCCAGAATGGCCTGGGCTTGCTGTTCCGTCAGATAGTATTGACCGTCGCGGATACCAAATTCTGCTTCGAGCCACTCAGGCCGCGCTGCATCGTCGCCGGCGCGTTCAAGCATGGCCGCCACGGTACCCAATGCCCAAGGTTGGGCAATCAGTCCCGCTTTGGCTTGAGCCGGGTTTTGCGCATTGCGAATCAGCTCGATAATGGGTTCGATGTTGGCCAGCGCCACGGCTAACGCTTCGAGGATATGTGCACGATCGCGTGCCTTGCGCAATTCAAAAATCGTGCGACGGGTCACTACCTCGCGGCGGTGGCGCACGAAGGCGGAAAGAATATCCTTGAGCGCCATGATCTTGGGCTGCCCTTGGTGCAGCGCCACCATGTTGATCCCAAAGGATACCTGCAGTTGGGTCTGGGAGTAGAGATTGTTCAGCACCACCTCGCCCACCGCGTCGCGCCTGATTTCGATCACGATACGCATGCCGTCTTTATCGGATTCGTCGCGCAGAGCACTGATGCCCTCGATACGCTTGTCCTTGACCAGCTCGGCGATCTTCTCAATGAGACGGGCTTTGTTCACCTGATAGGGGATTTCGTGCACGATAATGGTCTCGCGACCGCTTTTCGCATCCGCTTCCACTTCCGCGCGTGCGCGGATCAGAATTTTACCGCGCCCGGTGCGATAGGCCTCTTCAATCCCACGCCGCCCATTGATGATGGCGGCAGTGGGGAAATCGGGGCCCGGGATGTGTTCCATCAGGCCTTCGATGCTGATATTTTCATCATCAATAAACGCCAGGCAGCCGTTGATCACTTCCGTAATGTTGTGCGGCGGAATATTGGTGGCCATACCCACCGCGATACCGGATGAACCGTTGATCAGCAGGTTGGGGATCTTGGTCGGCATAACATCCGGGATTTGTTCCGTGCCATCATAGTTCGGCACAAAATCCACGGTGTCTTTTTCGAGGTCCGCCAATAATTCATGGGCGATTTTCGACATGCGGACTTCGGTATAACGCATGGCTGCGGCGGAATCTCCGTCGACAGAGCCGAAGTTGCCCTGGCCATCCACCAGCATATAACGCAGCGAGAATGGCTGGGCCATACGCACAATGGTGTCGTAGACGGCGGTATCACCATGGGGGTGATATTTACCGATAACGTCCCCAACCACACGGGCCGATTTTTTATAAGGTTTATTCCAGTCATTACCCAGTACACTCATCGCAAACAATACGCGTCGGTGTACCGGTTTCAGTCCATCACGTACATCCGGGAGCGCACGTCCGACAATAACGGACATGGCGTAATCCAGATATGAGCGTTTCAGCTCTTCTTCGATGTTGACCGGTGTTATTTCTCTGGCAAGGTCGCTCATGCAGCCGCTATCCCTCTACTAATTGAAGCATCTACACCCGAAATAATTCGAGTTGCATAACACAGCACGCTCGCGACAACTCTGTCAGGAACAGATTTGAACCGCGCTTGCGACTGGCCCAACGGATGAACCTCGAGATGAGGTTCATCAATCCCCGGGAACATAGCTCACAACATAGATCACTAAACATAGATCTCTATGTGACTAGGGATGAGCGGGCGCAGCCGACGCACAGGCAACTTGAAGCATGGGGTATACCCGGATTTAAAGGTGCCAAAGTATACCATAAATCGACGATTCAGGGAAAATAGTCGGCGACTAAAACCGCCCACCACAGTGATTTCGGCTGGCAATGGTACAGGTGAGTTGCCAGGTTATAGGTATACCCGTCATACTTCAGGCTGCAGGGGTGTTAGCTGGCTTCGCTTACCCCGTTTTTTGACTGGCGTAAGCGACTGAATATTGATGAACCTTATCCCTGAGGTTCCCTTGTCAGGCCAGTTCACGCGCGGTTCAAATCAGTCCTAGACAGATTTGTCGCCGTGCTGCGCCTACCTGCAACACACATTATTTTGGGTATATACTGGCGATAATTACGCATGATGCGCGCCTAAAGGGAGCAGCCACAATGAATCCGCAGGTCAGTAGTAGTCACCAAGCCGTCGTCCGCCATGAGAATGTTGATCAGCAGGAAATCGCCAAGTTCGATGCTGTCGCCTCACGTTGGTGGGATTTGGAGGGCGAATTCAAGCCATTGCATCGCATCAATCCGCTGCGCCTGGATTATATACTCCAACACGCTGATGGGCTGTTCGGCAAAACCGTGCTGGACGTCGGCTGCGGCGGCGGTATTCTGGCCGAAAGCATGGTGCGCGAAGGCGCGCAGGTCACCGGGCTGGATATGGGCACCGAGCCGTTGGCGGTAGCCCGTCTGCACGCGTTGGAAACTGGGACTCAGGTGGAATATGTGCAGCAGACCGTGGAAGACCACGCCATGACCCATCAGGCACGTTACGATGTGGTCACCTGTATGGAAATGTTGGAACACGTGCCTGATCCGGCCTCTATCGTGCGCGCTTGCGCCAGCCTGGTGAAACCCGGCGGCGACGTTTTTTTCTCCACCTTGAACCGGAACCCCAAGTCATGGCTGATGGCGATCGTCGGCGCAGAGTATTTATTGCGCATCGTGCCGCGCGGCACGCATGATATCAATAAGTTTATCAAACCCGCCGAACTGCTCAACTGGCTGGACTGCACTGCGCTGCGTGAGCGCCACATGACAGGATTGCATTACAATCCGATCCGCGATCGTTTTAGCCTTGGCGGCAATGTTGACGTGAATTACATGCTGCATACCCAGTGTCAGTGACCCACCTCGCTGGGGGAGATGCACCCTGTGGGAAACGCCATGCGGTTTAGCCCACATTTTCGCCCCCAGCGTTTAATAAAACATCGAACAGTATCTTTTGTATTTTTTTGTGCACAGCCTTTGACATTAGCTAACCTCCGGTGGAATAGCACTTTACAGAATCCGTTAACATTTCACCCCCATGTTATCCACAAATAGAGACGTTTTCGTCCCTTGCAATAAGCGCGTTTTGTCACTATCTTGTTATCAAATTAACGTATAAACCCCTACATATAGTGTTTCAGTACCACACGGGACACTACTTTTGCTTATGCAACTGCATAATCTTGGGGATCACTCAGACAGGTAAAAAGTCTCATGAACCAGAGTCTGCTCGTAACAAAACGCGACGGTACCAAAGAAAAAATCAATCTCGACAAGATTCATCGGGTGATTGATTGGGCGGCGGAAGGATTGGAAAATGTATCGGTCTCACAGGTAGCACTACGTTCCCATATTCAGTTCTATGACGGCATCAAAACTGCCGATATCCATGAGACCATTATCAAGGCGGCGGCTGATTTGATTTCGCGCGATGCGCCGGATTATCAATACCTGGCCGCGCGCTTGGCGATTTTTCATCTGCGCAAAAAGGCCTACGGTCAGTTTGAGCCGCCGGCGCTGTACGATCACGTGGTGCGCCTGGTTGAGATGGGCAAATATGATCAGCATTTGCTGGAAGATTACAGCGCCGAGGAATTTGCCCAAATGGACGGTTTTCTCGATCATTGGCGCGATATGAATTTCTCTTATGCCGCGGTTAAACAGCTCGAAGGTAAATACCTGGTGCAAAACCGGGTGAGCGGCCAAATTTACGAAAGCGCGCAGTTTTTGTATATGCTGGTGGCGGCCTGTTTGTTCTCCGGCTACCCACGCGAGACCCGCCTGGACTATGTCCGTCGTTTCTATGATGCCATTTCCACGTTTAAAATATCACTGCCGACGCCGATCATGTCGGGCGTGCGGACCCCAACACGTCAGTTCAGCTCCTGTGTGTTGATCGAATGTGGCGACAGTCTGGATTCCATTAACGCGACCTCCAGCGCCATTGTGAAGTATGTCTCTCAGCGTGCCGGCATCGGCATCAATGCCGGTCGTATTCGGGCGCTGGGCAGCCCGATTCGG
This sequence comes from Acerihabitans sp. TG2, assembly GCF_035013185.1. Classification (NCBI taxonomy): domain Bacteria; kingdom Pseudomonadati; phylum Pseudomonadota; class Gammaproteobacteria; order Enterobacterales; family Pectobacteriaceae; genus Acerihabitans; species Acerihabitans sp. TG2. Next base: position 261,237 of record NZ_JAYGJO010000001.1, on the reverse strand, counting down.
GGTGGCGAGGCGTTTCACACCGGCTGTGTTCCGTTTTATAAACATTTTCAAACTGCAGTGAAGTCCTGTTCCCAAGGCGGCGTGCGCGGCGGTGCAGCCACGCTGTTCTATCCGATGTGGCATTTGGAAGTGGAAAGTCTGCTGGTATTAAAAAACAACCGCGGGGTTGAAGGCAACCGTGTCCGGCATATGGATTACGGCGTGCAAATCAATAAGCTGATGTACCAGCGCCTGGTTAAGGGTGAGGATATCACCTTATTCAGCCCGTCCGATGTTCCGGGCCTGTATGACGCTTTTTTCGCCGATCAGGTGCTGTTCGAACGGTTGTACACCCAATATGAAGCGGACGACAGTATTCGTAAAACCCGCATCAAAGCGGTAGAGTTGTTCTCGCTGATGATGCAGGAGCGCGCATCTACCGGGCGGATCTACATTCAGCATGTGGATCATTGTAATACCCATAGTCCGTTCGACGCGGCGATTGCGCCTATTCGGCAATCCAATCTGTGCCTGGAAATCGCACTGCCGACCAAACCGTTGGATGACGTCAACGATGAAAACGGTGAAATTGCCCTTTGTACCTTGTCGGCATTTAACCTTGGCGCGCTCGACAGCCTGGATGATTTGCAAGAACTGGCGATTTTGGCGGTCCGGGCTCTCGATGCCCTGCTGGATTATCAAGATTATCCGATTCCGGCCGCGCAACGTGGCGCCATGGGCCGTCGCACGCTGGGCGTTGGCGTTATCAACTATGCGTATTATTTGGCGAAAAACGGCGTACGTTACTCCGACGGTAGCGCCAACAACCTGACGCACCGAACCTTTGAGGCCATCCAATATTATTTGCTGAAAGCATCCAACGAGCTGGCTCAAGAACGCGGTGCTTGCCCATGGTTCAAAGAAACCACCTACTCCCAAGGTATTTTGCCCATCGATACCTATAAGAAGGATTTGGACGCCATTTGCTCTGAACCCTTGCACTACGATTGGGAAACCCTGCGCGGCGAGATTAAACGTCACGGGCTGCGTAATTCAACGCTGTCGGCACTGATGCCCTCAGAAACTTCATCGCAGATTTCCAATGCCACCAACGGTATCGAACCGCCGCGCGGATACGTGAGTATCAAACAGTCAAAAGACGGTATCCTGCGTCAAGTGGTGCCGGAGTCGAATCGGTTGAAGGATGCCTACGAGCTATTGTGGGAAATGCCTAACAATGACGGCTATCTGCATTTGGTAGGGGTGATGCAAAAATTTGTCGATCAGTCTATTTCATCCAATACTAATTACGACCCGGCACGTTTTCCCGCGGGCAAAGTCCCGATGAAACAACTGCTCAAAGATCTGCTGACCGCCTATAAATTCGGTGTTAAGACGTTGTATTACCAAAATACCCGTGACGGTGCCGAAGATGCGCAAGAAGACATGCTGGCCTCAGTTGACGTGGATGATTGCGAAAGCGGCGCCTGTAAAATTTAATGCTGGCCACGGGCGGCGCTGATGCCGCCCGTGGCTAACGGGAGAGACCATGGCCTACACCACATTTTCACAAAACAAAAATAACCAGTTACTTGAGCCGATGTTTTTCGGTCAGTGCGTAAACGTGGCGCGTTTTGACCAGCAAAAATACGATATTTTTGAAAAGCTGATCGAAAAACAACTGTCCTTTTTCTGGCGACCGGAAGAAGTAGACGTGGCGCGAGATCGCATCGATTTCCAGGCGCTGCCGGAGCATGAGAAGCATATTTTCCTCAGCAATCTCAAATATCAGACGCTGTTGGATTCAATACAGGGACGCAGCCCCAACGTTGCACTATTGCCGTTGATCTCCATCCCCGAGTTGGAAACCTGGGTGGAAACATGGGCTTTTTCGGAAACCATCCATTCCCGCTCTTATACGCATATTATTCGCAACATTGTTAACGACCCTTCATTGGTGTTCGACGACATCGTCACCAATGAAGAGATACTAAAACGCGCTAAAGATATCGCTGGGTATTATGACCAGCTTATCGAACTGACCAGCTATTATCATCTGCTGGGGGTCGGCACCCATCAAGTGGATGGGCGCGAAGTGGTGGTTAATTTGCACGAACTGAAGAAAAAACTGTATTTGTGTCTGATGAGCGTCAACGCGTTAGAAGCCGTCCGCTTTTATGTCAGTTTTGCCTGCTCATTCGCCTTTGCTGAACGTGAGCTGATGGAAGGCAATGCCAAGATTATCCGGCTGATCGCTCGCGACGAAGCACTGCATCTTACCGGCACCCAGCATATGCTCAATCTGCTGCGTTCCGGTGAGGATGATCCGGAAATGGCGGAGATTGCCAAGGAGTGCCAGCAGGAGTGTTATGATTTATTTGTGCTGGCGGCGCAGCAGGAAAAAGAGTGGGCCAGCTATCTGTTTCGTGATGGTTCAATGATCGGCTTAAACCGAGAAATACTCTGCCAGTATGTGGATTATATTACCAATATCCGCATGCAGGCGGTCGGCCTGGACCTGCCCTTTGCTACCCGTTCCAATCCGATTCCCTGGATCAATACCTGGCTGGTGTCCGATAACGTTCAGGTGGCACCGCAGGAGGTTGAGGTCAGTTCCTATCTGGTCGGTCAAATCGACTCCGAGGTCAACGCCGACGACCTTAGCGACTTTCAGCTCTAGACGATGGAACAGCCTATCGTCAGCCTGCATTTTCTGGGAACGCAACTCGCCTGTGGTGAGGGTTGCCTCTCGCTGCTGGAGGCACTGGAAGCCCACCAGGTGGCAGTAGAATCACAGTGCCGCTCAGGCTATTGCGGTGCCTGTCGTTTGCGTTTGCTTAGCGGTCAGGTTACCTACCGGCAGACGCCGCTGGCGTTTATCAAACCTGGCGAGATCCTGCCCTGCTGTTGCTTGCCGAAGGGCAATATCGAATTGGCGTTATAGCCGGGACAAAATGTCGGCTCGACTCAGCATGGGTCGGGGCAAGTTTGCGGTTATTATTAGAATGACAAACAGGTCGCCATCAGCACGGCGGCCGATTGCCCGCCAGGCCCGATGGCTATTATTGCTTGATTACGCCAATGTGGCGGCAATACGTATCCAGCCGTGTTCCGCATACACCGGCCATCCGTTTAACCAGCGACGCAACATATTCAATGCCATCAGCGCGACCACTTCCTGCCGGGTTTTCAGGCCATGCCGTTGGATACTCACAGCAAAGGTGACGGTTTGGGCATAATCGCGCTCCGGCGTATGCAGCGCCAAACTCACCGTATCGTGCGCCAAACCGCCCACCACCAGCGCCAAAGATGCCCCTTGACGGGCAGCCAGTGCGGCTGCCTGTTGCGCCAGATCACACAACGTTTGGTCTGCACGATTGGCCGGCACGGCAGTAGCGCCACCGGTCACAGCTGCCGTACTGTCATCATCGGTTAACCATTCGCCACCCACTACAGGCATACCCGCACTTTGGCACTGCCAAGTCAGCATACCGGCGGTAAAGATCTCGCCAATGGCCACGTTGAACAGGCGCTGGCGGAGTCGCTGTGCCAGTTGGGTCGGCAGATCATCGGTTCCTTCATAAATGGCGCTTTCCCCCGCCACCTCACGCACCTGTTGCCAGGCGAGTTCCATCGTTTCCCGCTCATGTGCCGGACCGGTGAGTTTTAATTCAATAATCGGCATGGAAGAGCGATAACCCAACACCACCTCTTCTGGCAGCACCAGACTATCGAGTTGGCTGGCCAGCTCGCTTTCCGCGCGACCGAACGTCGTCAGACGCAGGCATATCGGCGGATCGGGCAGATCAAAACGATCGCGCAGGCGCGGCACGATTTGCTGCGCGACCATTACTTTGAATTCCGACGGCACCCCAGGGGTAAAAAACATCAGGCAGCGGTTAAGTTTCAGCGCGAAACCGCAGGCTGTGCCGACCGGGTTGTCGATCATTTCAGCATTGGCCGGGATTAACGCCTGTTTGCGATTGCTGGGTGCCATGACCCGGCCTCGTTCGGCAAAAAAGGCTTCGATTTTTGCCAACCATTCCGGGTGTTCCACCAATTCCTCACCGGCAGCGGTGGCGGCAGCCAACGCGCTGAGATCGTCGCTGGTAGGGCCAAGGCCACCGTTAACAATCATAATATCCGCACGCAGGCTTCTCTCAGTTAATGCCGCCACCAGCGCGGATAAATTATCTCCCACCGTCATGCGTGCGCTCATGGGCAACCCTTGCTCAAACAAATAATTCGCCAGCCAGGCCGCATTGGTATCGATAATCTGTCCATGCAGAACTTCGTCGCCGGTGCACAGCATTTCTACCCTAAGCATGCTTCTCTCCTATGATCTTTATACCGCCACTTTAGAAAGCCGGCCCAACAAACACAACCTTTCTTTAATGATTTAATGGTAATTGCGCCGCAACCCATTCTCTGAGCCGGTTACGGGGGATTTTAATGCTGCCGTCGCTGGGAGCAATCGGTTGCCCAGACGCCATATTGTCTGCTGCTAACGCTTGTTGCAAAGAGAAAAACGCTACCGGGCGCTGCCAGGGCGACAACAACGGTTCCAGCCATGCGCGCAGCTCGCTAAGTGGGGTATCTGCGTCGACGATCGCCACTGGCCGTTGGCCGAACTCTGCATCGTCCACCGGTACCACAAAGGATTGGCGTACGGCCGGATGCGCCGCCAGAGCGCGTTCGACGTCTTCCGGCTGAACCGCTTCGCCGCCGCAAAAAAACAGGTTGTCCAGCCGGCCGGTGATATGCAGTTCACCGTCCACAAAGCGGCCACCGTCGCGGGTATGAAACCACCCGGCATCGTCAGTCAATGGTATCAAGCGTCCCTGTTGCCAATAGCCCGAGGCCATGCTGCTGCCCCGTAGCCAGACCTCATTATCCACCAACCGAACCTCCCGGCCGCGCAGCGGTGTGCCCACGCCGGGGGATAAATCAGCACGCTTGCCGCACACGGTGGAGGCAAACTCCGTCAATCCATAGCCGGACCAACAACGCACCCCAAGCGCTTGTGCCTGTTGGGTCAGATCGGTTGGAATGGTCGCGCCGCCAAGCAGTACGTCACGCAAACTCAACCCGGTCGTGTCGCCGCGCAGCAGCCGCCATAGTTGGGTCGGCACCAGCGATGCATGGGTATAACCCGCCAGGGCCTGTTCCAATGGCAGCTCCTGCGCCAGCCCGATGGTGGCTCCGCTCGCCAGCCAGCGCCAGACGATACCTTGCCCTGAGACGTGGAACAGCGGCAATGAGAGCAGCCAACTATGGCGATGCTGAAAATCCATCAACTCGATCACCCCTTGCGCACTGGCCAGGTGGGCGGCAAACGTGTGGGCAGCCGCCTTAGGTTGGCCTGTGGATCCCGACGTCAGCGTAAGCGTCGCCAGCCGATTCACCTGCCAGGCAGGGGTGAGGGAACCACCGGGCGGCAGTTCGGTCAGATTAAGCGCCACGATTCCCGCCCCCCAGGGCAAACCTTCGGCGCACCAGCCAAAGTCTATATTCAGCGTGGCGAGACGTTGGGCCATCGCCTCTGCAGGCAACTGTGGGTTAATAGACAGCACCCGCGCGCCGCATTGCAGCGCCGCCAGATAGGCCAGCAACAGTTCCAGCTGATTTTTGCCACGTAACGCCACGCCGCTGCTCACTGTAACGCCCACGTGCCGCCAAGCGGCGGCAAGGGCGTCGATACGGGCCGTCAGGGTACGCCAGCTCATATCGGCACCGCGTGCCCGCAGAGCAATGCTATGGGGTGTCAACTGGGCCCAATGCTGCCAAGGCCAGGTGTCAAAAGTTATCATAATTGCGTATTCTTTATGGTTACCCACCGCAATGGCTGCGCCCGTTAGGAAAACGTAGCGATCGGTGCGAGTTGATCCAAGGTGATTAACGGTAGCCGGCTCCCCGGCCAGGGCCGGATAAGCTGGGACCCCATCAGGGATAATGTATCCAGTCCGGGCAACACCCGCGGCGTCAGCCAACCGGCCAGGCGTGATAGTTGACTCAGACCCAGGCTTGATTCTATAGCTGAACTGATGACCGCCGACAGCCCGGCCCGCTGCGCCTGCAAAATCAGGGAACGGCACAAACACAGGCTGCCGGTCAGCGAAGGTTTGATGACCAGCGCCGCGACGCCCGGCTGAGCAACAAGTTGAAAACCCGGCTCACGGGCGCTTTCATCCCAGGCGATAGGGATACCGGTATTCTGGGCAAAGGCCAGCGATTGATCCGGGGTAACGCAAGGCTCCTCGATAAAGTCAATGCGCCGGATCACCGACGGGTCGAGGTGCTGGGCAAAATAGGCAGCCTTGTCCGGCGTCCAGCGGCGATTGGCGTCCAGCCGTAAATACAAATCCGGCACTGCCGCGAGCAACCGGTTAACCACCTGACTATCGTGGATGACGTCATGCATGCCGACTTTCATTTTAGCCTGTTTTTTACCGGGCTGGCCCAGCAGTATTGGCAACAACATATCGGGATCGCGGGTGCATAACGGCACGGTTAACCAGGTGTTCATCTCGGGCAATTGCCCTGCCAACTCAGCCAGTGCGCAACTGATGCCAAAGGCTACCGACGGCGGCGTGGCGTTGCCGTCGGTTAACCCCATCAGGGGGGCTTGGTTAGCAGCGCGATCGACCGGCTCACGGGTCACCCACGCGTCAAGCATGCCGCACGAAGCCGCTTTTGCCTCAGCAAGCGTCTCTAGGCTAAAACCCGGCAGCGGCGCGATTTCGCCCATGCCGATCCGTCCGTTGTGTTGCAAAACCGCCACCAGGCCATCGCGGCTGTTCAACAGTGGATTGCGTAACACCACCCCGGCATCCATAGGCACACTATAACCATAAAGCGTCGCGCTGCGCATCAGGGGTTCCGTTTAAATTTACTGAAATCCGGCTGGCGTTTTTCGACAAAGGCGTTGCGGCCCTCTTGGCCTTCTTCGGTCATATAAAACAACATGGTGGCGTTGCCCGCCAGCTCTTGCAATCCGGCCTGGCCGTCACAATCGGCGTTCAACGCAGCTTTGAGACAACGCAGCGCCATGGGGCTGTTTTGCAACATTTCTCGACACCAGCGCACCGTTTCCCGTTCTAGGGAAGCCAGGGGGACCACCGTATTGACCAGCCCCATATCCAGCGCCTGCTGCGCATCGTATTGCCGGCAAAGAAACCAGATTTCACGGGCTTTTTTCTGGCCAACAATGCGCGCCATGTAGGCTGCACCCCAGCCACCGTCAAACGAACCGACTTTTGGCCCGGTCTGGCCGAAAATAGCATTGTCCGCCGCCAGAGTAAGATCACACATCATATGCAGCACGTGGCCGCCGCCAATAGCATAGCCGGCCACCATCGCCACCACCGGTTTCGGACAGGTACGGATTTGCCGTTGAAAATCCAGAACATTCAGATGATGCACGCCACTGTCGTCTTTATAACCGCCGTAATCGCCGCGCACTTTTTGGTCGCCGCCGGAACAAAAGGCCAGATCGCCGGCACCGGTCAGGATAACGACGCCGATACCGTCATCATAACGCGCGTCAGACAATGCCAGGATCATCTCTTTGACCGTCAACGGACGAAAAGCATTACGTACCTGCGGACGATTAATGGTGATTTTAGCGATGCCATCGGCAGACTTATGGTAATGAATATCTACAAAATCACCGCTGCAGTCGCGCCAATCGGTAGGCGCGTACCAGGTTTCTTCGCTAGTTTTAAGCATCATGGGTTCCTTTAATAAGCGGTGCCAGTTGGGAAAGTAACAATTCAGCGAAAGCGGTGGGGTTGCCTTGGTGAGCATTATGCCCCGTCCCGGGCACCAGGGAAATCGGCAACCGCCCCTGTTGGGCCAGGGCGGAGAATTTCTGGTCCCGTTCGCCGCACAAATAACCAAAGGGTACGTCCAGGTTTTGCAATTCAGGCAATAAATCGGGCTGTCGTGCCAGTGAGGTGGCCGACAGCATAGCGGCGACGGCGACCCCATTATTATTGCCGCGCCGGACACACAGTTGCCAGCGCTGAGAGGCGGTTAAATCACTAAAAACCGGTTGGCGATACCACTGGGCCAACACGCTGGCCATCGAATGCTGGCTAAAGCAGCGTGCCCAAGCCAAATCATGCTCCAGGCGCAACTCACGCTCCGCCCGATCGGCCAGCCCAGTATGCGCGCCCTCGACAAACAGTCCGCATAGTCCGGTAGCGCGATCGCGGCAGGCATGGTATAGCGCAATGCGGCCACCGAGGGAATAACCAATCAGTACATAACGCTGGATCTTCAGCGCAGCAAGCGTGCGGGACAACCCTTGGGATGCCTGTTCAAAATTCCTTACCTCGGTGCTGGTTGAGTCGCCATGTCCCGGCAAATCCAGAGTCACCTGCGGCCAGTCCGCGAACCACGGCAGTACCGACGACCAGTCGTCGCCGCTGCCAAGCAGACCGTGCAACCAGACCAGACAAGGGCGAGATGCATCGCCACCCGGTTTAACATTTGCTGCCCATGTTGCTGTTTTCAACGTCATAACTCAGCCATCCCCGCAACCAACTGGCGAAAAACTTCAGCCCCTTCATGGGGGTCGACATTAAGTTCCACCAGGGTGGCGGCTCCGGCGGCGGTTTGACGCCAAACCTGGTTGATACATGCGCTCAGCGCTGCCATGTCGCGCGGCTGCCGGTAATGCAGACCAAACAGCGCCGCTGCATGACGAAATTCCACCTGTTGCGGCATGACGTAAAAACGTTCGCGCACCGACTCCGCAGTGGGTAATAAGGAGAAAATTTGCCCACCCTCATTATTTATCACCACAATGACCACCGGGACGATGCTATGGCGAAATAGAGCCAAAGCATTAAGATCGTAGAGCGCCGACAGATCACCCACCACCACCAACAGCGGTTTATTTTCCGCCCTCAGCACCCCGGCGGCAGTGGACAGCAGGCCGTCAATTCCGCTGGCACCTCGATTGCCGTAGACCGGGTAACCCACCGGCAGTTGCACTAATGCATCCACCAGCCTAACGGTCAGGCTATTGCCGATAAATACCCGGCCCTCCGGCGGCAGCAGTTCATTCAGCCGGTGGGCCACCTGGGCCTCGCCCAAATGGTCGGCCAATTTCAGCGCAATATGCCGGCGTGCCAACGCGACAGACTCAGTCAATCCTGCGGCCCAGGGGACTTGCCTTATTGCAGGATGCCGCTCAAGCCAAGGGCTTATCGGTGCAACTATCCGCCGCCCTTGGTGATGAGCGGGATCAAGCCTGCCGGGCAACGGGTCAACCAGCCAAAACGCCTGCGGCCGGCATTGCTCCAGCCATTGTAATAGCCGTTTGCCGGTCAGACTGCCGCCAAACTGGATCACCAGCTCAGCTTGCTGCAATAGGCGTTGCGCCCCGGGATGAGCCAGCCATACGTCGGCAAACGGCAGCGGCTGACCAGTTTGTGACAATACGTCGCCGATCAGCGGCCAACCGAGCTGCTCGGCCCAGGCCGCCAGCCGCGCGCCCTGCTCCACCGGAATTCGCCCGGCAATAATCACACCTTTGCGTTGGCGCCATTGGCCCCAATCCGCTTGCGTGGTCAGGGCACCTGCGTGCGCGTCGTCCCATGCCATGGTCAGCCAAGGTTGTTCACTGTCCCACCAGTCACCCAGGGCCAGCGACCATTCATCCGAGATCGCTTCATCCTGACCATATAACGGCTCGGCAAATGGGCAATTAACATGTGCCGCGCCGTGATGCGCCGTGGACAACACCTGATCCAGGGCACAAACCAGCCAACGCGCCGGGATATCTGGAGTCGGGCGCGGTAAGTCAAGGCGCTGCCCAGCAAAGTCGCTAAACATGCCCGGCTGTCGAATAGCCTGGTTGGCGCCACAGTCAATCAATTCAGGTGGCCGATCGGCGGTCAGCATAATCAATTTTTCGCCGGTCAAACTCGCCTCGATAATGGCGGGATAAAGATTAGCCGCTGCCGTGCCTGAGGTGACGATCACCGCTACCGGCTGACGCGATGCCTTGGCCAACCCCAAAGCCAGGTGCCCCAGTCCCCGTTCATCGAAATGGGTATGGCAAATCAATGCAGGGTGCATTGATGCGGCCAAGGTTAACGGTGTGGAGCGCGAGCCGGGCGCAATGCAGATATGACGTACCCCGTGTCGGGTCAAGGTTTCTATCAGCACTTTTGCCCAACTACGATTAAACTGCGTTGAAAGCATGATAATGACGTACCCGTGGTTAGAGAGCCAGACGTTGCTAAGGCTGCATTATATTTTGTTCAGCCGGCGGGGTTTTGATATGACCCCGGATTAAGCGACTTCATCGTGATTCCCGTCGCCATTGACAAACAGGGTTCTCATGCTGGCGGCCTTATTATCCACCTCCCGCCACTCCTGATCGGCATCAGAGCCGTCAACAATGCCGGCACCGGCATACAACCATAACTCCCGTTGTTCCAACAGGGCACAGCGTAACGATACGCAGAATTCCGCCTGGCCGGTGGACAAATAACCTGCTGAGCCGGCATACCACTGCCGATCAAAGGGTTCATGGCGGGCAATGAATTCCCGCGCCACGCCACGCGGCAACCCCGCCACTGCGGCAGTTGGTTGCAACATGGACAGGCAGCGGGCATCGCTGGCGCAGGTTAACCGCGCTTGAATGCTACGCCGCAAATGCTGTACGGTGCGCAGTCGGACGATTTCCGGCGGCATCACATCCAATGACAGCGCCGCTGGCCGCAGGCGCTGGCAAATATCGTCCACCACCAACAGGTTTTCACGTTGGTTTTTATCATCATTCATCAACCAGTCGGCCAACTGGTCCGGCGTGGCATTCGGGCTATAACTGGCCACCGTGCCAGCCAGCGCTTCAGTGTCCAGACAGTCATGACGCCGCCGGTAGAGTCGCTCTGGGGTGGAGCCTAAAAAAGCCCGCGTCGGCGACCAGGCCAACATAAAATGGTAAGCGTCGTGATTGACCCGACGACTGGCGGCCATCAGCGCTGCCGGGCTCAACTCACCGTCAAACACCAGTCGGGTGCGTCGGGCTAACACCACTTTAGTCAACTCCCCTTGGCCTAATGTCTTCAGCGCCTGGGAAACCAACTGCTGCCAATGGCGCTTGGTGGGTTGATGAATGGCGTCAAGCAGTCGCGCGGACCAGGGCCGCAACGCACTCGTCGGCGCCAGATGTTCAAGCGTGGCTAAAAATTCCCGCGCATCGGCATTTAATGATACTCGGCTGGCCAAATTCAGGATGAGCACATGATTTTGTCGTTCTCGCTGCCAGATAAGCCTGGGCAGGAACAGATAACTTTCCGGCTCGCCGTCGCCACGGCCAAACGCGTTAAGCCCCCACAACCGCAACGAGGGCGTCGCGGCGTATTCGGCTAAAAACGCCTCGGCCTGAGTGAGCCGAGAGAAACTCACCAATTGGCCACAAGCCGCCGTTTCCTGTGCACCCTGGCGATCTTGCCAATAAAACTGTGGGTAAAGGGTGGATGAATTTAACCAGTCGAGCATCGGCACATGGGCGCCGGGTGACCAAGAAATGGTAATTTGATAAACACCGGGATCGGCGGGAATACCCGCATCTATATGCTGTTGCAGCGATGTTTTGAGTAACGACAGCATCACGCCCCTGCTCCCATAACCTAAATAATAAGGGGGATTATACGGTTGAAGGCGACAAAAACGAAAGGATAGCTGAACTAAGTATTATAAAAGCCGACATTATCAGGTTGATGAGTAGGCGCATTGATAGGATCACCGGCAAGCAACCATGACCAAACCGACACGGGCAACATAGCACGCCGCAGGGTTATCGGCCGGTCATGGCAATCCAGCTTAAAACAGATTAACGACGTGCCAACAACAACCCCAGCACCAGCCCCACCGAGGCGCCGATACCCACCCCATGCCATGGGTTTTCCTGGACATAATCATCGGCACGGTACACCGCCTGTTTGGCGCGGTAATAGTAGTTATCGGAGGCATTGCTAATACGGCTTTTAACCTCGTCCAGTGCAATCTGAGCGCGGGTTTTTAGCTCGACATACTTTTGATCCGCCTTATCTCCGGAATAGGCCAGCACTTCTGCAAGCGTTTCGGATAGCAACTGCACGTCATCATCTACATGAGTTTCATCCGGTTGAGTGGGATCAGTCTGGTTTACCATATTTTTCTCCGTGTTCTGATGAATTGCGTCATCCTAACTATAGTCAGAATTTGGCGCCTAGGGTGAAAAAATACGTCCAGATCATTCTCAAAATCAACTCACTACTGTGCAGCGTCGCCGGCAGGCACCGGAGCGAGCGAACGAATATAATCCGCCAATCCTTGAATATCCTCATCACTCAGTCCCTGTTTAACACGCTGTGAGGTGCCGCGGGTGGGTATGGTCCCATCCCGGCGGTCGGTCAGGGCAGAGACCAACTGTTCCCGGCTTAACGATATCAATGGCGGCGCTTTACCAAAAGCCATACGGTCGGCCTTGCGTCCATGGCAGTCTGCACAACTTTGAGCATACTTTTGTGCACCATCAGAGGCTGCCAGCAGCGGCCAGCAGACCCCGTATAACAGGGCACCCAACAATAGTTTTTTCATGATTTATCCTGCTGTGCGTGTTTGAACATGGCGGCCAAGGCCGTTTCACCACGCAGTCCCTGATGAATTTCCAGTACTTGACCTTGTGGATTAAGCAGGTAAGAGGTCGGTGTCCCGATGACGGCATAACGTTCTTTAGTGATCCCCATTTGGTCACGAACCACCGGGTAGCGAATATGCAATCCGCTGATAAACCGGGTGAGATCCGTCTGTTGCGGATCGGTATTCACCGCCACCACCACCAGGCGGTCGCCATAAGTATCGCTCAGTTGTTGTAAGGTGCGCATATCTGCCGCGCATCCGCCGCAGTCTGCTGACCAAAAAGTTAAATAAACCGCTTTGCCGTGCCATTTTTCCAGCCCGGCAGGCTGACCGTTAAGATCGAACGCGGCCAGTGCCGGGGCCGGGGCACCAATGGCGACTCGCTGCTCTTTACACCCCAACAGCCCGGTGAGCATGATCAATAGGCCGATAGTCTTAACCCTGTGGCGCCAGTTCATGATGAAGGGTCTCCTCAGCTAAAAATTTACCATGCTGCAAGCGGATAATGCGATCGGCAAACCGGCCTAACTCCGGGTTATGGGTCACCATGACAATGGTACGCCCCTGGCGGTGCAGATCGGTCAATAATTCAAGCACTCGCTGTTCATTTTCCTCGTCCAGATTGCCGGTCGGCTCATCGGCAAACACCACCGGTGGCTCATTCACCAGCGCTCTGGCGATACAGACCCGCTGTTGTTCTCCACCCGAAAGCTGGCTGGGCAGATGGCCAACGCGCTCACCGAGCCCCACCCGGTCGAGCACCGCCCGCGCTGCTGGCTCATCCACCACACTATGGTAGTGCTGTGCCAACATGACATTTTCCAGCGCGCTCAGGAACGGAATTAAATGAAATTGCTGGAATACCAGGCCGATTTTCTGCGCGCGAAAAACCCGTCGCCCTTCGTCGTCCAGCGCAGCAGCATCGACGCCGTCGAGCAACACCTGACCGTCGCTGGCAGTATCCAGACAGGTCAGAATATTCATCAGCGTGGTTTTACCTGAACCGGATGCCCCCATAAATGCCACGAACTCTCCGCGCCGGATGCGAATATTGATATCGTCCAGAGCAGTGACTTTACCGAACCGTTTAAACAAACCGCGTGTTTCGATCACATATTCCGTCGCGGGCAGCGTTGGCATGCCGTCAATGGGTAAAGCCATAACTTATTCTCCTTTCAGGACCAGCGCCGGTTCGACATGCAAAGCACGCCGTACCGGCACAATGGCCGCGGCCGCCGCCACCAGCAAAGACAACACCAGTGTCAGCGGAAAAACCTGGGCGCGCAGGGCAATGGCGGCGTTAAACACCGCATGACCCAATATCTGCGCCAATATAAAGCCGATCAGGCTGCCGCAGATCACCGCAGCCAGGGCGATAATGCCGGTTTCCGCCAGCATTTGTAGGCTAATATCGCGAGCACTGGCACCGAGCGCCTTTTGCAGAGCAAACTCCCGCGAACGTTCACCCACGATGGCCATTAGCGTGGTATTCACGCATAAGGACGAGAGGATCAGAATGACCACCGACACCAGTCCCATCAAGCCTTTGATTTTATCCAATACCTGCCCTTCAGATGCCGAGATCTTAAGGATTGGCCGCACATCCAGATCCGGATAGCGCTGCTGCACTCGATGGGCGAACGCATCTACTTGGCCCAGATCGTTGTTGACACTGAACATGGCGTCGCTGATCGCACCAGGCTGATGCAACCATTGCTGCGCCAGATCCAATGTCACGATCAGCATATTATCGGTAGCATCACCGGCTTCAACTATCCCTTTGATCTGCAGGCTATGACGCTGTTGACCTTCGACCAATACCACCCGGTCGCCGAGTTTAACGTGCAAATTCGCGGCCAATTTAACGCCGATCATCGCATGGCGATCGTCAAAATTGACGCCGATCCAATCGCCAGTCACCTGCCAGTAGGGCACCAGACGCGGGAGGGAATCAAACCAAACCCCCATCAATACCACCTTGGCCAATTCGGTGCGCGCCATGCCGTACAGATAAGGGCTGCCGGCATTGATCAGCCCGGCTGGCGCACCGTCAATGATCGGCTGCAGCGTAGCCAGTGCCAGGGTGTTGTCATGGCCGGGACCAATATAAAAATTGGCACCAAAGGTACGCAACTCCTGGCTCATTTTGGCGTTAATGTCAAAATAGACCGACGCCATCGCAGTAACGATAGCCGCACCGACCGTCAGCGCAGCAAACACCACCGCCACCCGCTGCATTCTCAGACGCAGCGCTCTGACCACCAGTAGCCAAAACATGTTATCCAGTCCACTGCCCTGGCGTTTAACTCCCTTGCCCTTGGCGAAGGACACCGCTGCGGCACGGTTAATTGCCATACAGCACCTCTACCGGATAAAGTTTGGCGATGCGACGGGCCGGGAACCAGGTACCAATAACGGCGATCAACATGGACACCACCAACACGCTAGGCACCACCACCCAGGCAAAACTCAGCGGGGTACCAAACAGCATCAGACCTATGGCCTTGGCCAATCCCCAGCCGGCCACGCAGCCGAGCATACCGCCCAGCGCGCCGCTTAACACCGCTTCAAGATAAAACAACAGCATAATCTGCCACTGATGCGCGCCAAGCGCCTTCATCAACCCAATCTCACGCGAGCGTTCCATAATCGTGCTGGTCATCAGCGACGCAATGCCCATGGCCGATGCCGCCAGTGCCGCCAGGGTCACCACCGCCAACAGCAGTTGGATCTTTTCGATAACCACCCCTTCAGAGGCCGCCACCTGCCAAATGGGGTGTACCGCCGAACCGGAAATGGCTTCTTCCAATTGGTGGGCAATGGATGAAACAAACGCCGTACAATACCAACGGTCATAGTCAGCAGCCGACAGACCGTCGAGGTTATCGCGCGCGCGGCGTGAGAGATCGTTTTCCGGCACCGTCAGGGCCGATACCCTTACCGCCTGTACCTTGCCCGGCAGGCCCAACAATTGCTGCACCAGCGCCAACGGCATGATCAGCCGATTTTCTTCATCGCCGCCGCTGGCCAATACCCCGCTTATCACCACGCTCTGCTGAGCATGAGATCCTTGCAACGTCAGCGTATCTCCGGTTTTCCAGCCGCTACGCTGGGCCAGTTGCCGGCCGATCAAGACATCAGCGGTCTGCCCCTGAACCCAGGGTTCATTAGGATATCGGCCGGTGACCTGCCAGTAAGGACTGATAATGCGTTGACCGGTATGAAAATCTGTTTCGTCAGGCACATTGACTGGTTGAGAGAAAAAAGTCCCTAATACCGGTATCGATTTTCCTTGCACTCGGACCTCACCACTGAGCAGCGGCGCAAAACCAATAATATTATTGCGCCAAAAAATATCCTTGATATTAGGCAGTTCGGACTCATCGATCAGATCCTGACCTGACAGGGGCGCACTACGATTGCCGAACAATGCCGGCAGCACCGCCTGACCCGCCGGCTCAATCAAGATATTGGCGCCGTAGGATTTCAGTTCGTGCGCCATCTTGTCACCGATATCGATGGACACCGCCAACAGGGCGGAAATCAGCCCGGCGGCCAGGAATACCGTCAACACCGCCAGGAATTTGCGCCGAAGATTTTTACGCCACGACTGCAATAACATGCGCCACATCATAAGCTACTCACCCTCGGTAGTATTCCCGGCCGCAGCGGGGACGAACTGCGTCGGCTTGGCGCGGAAGCGGTTATAATTGGCCTCGCTGGCAAAAAAATACATTTTGCCGCCGTAACTGTACTTGTATTCGGCCTTGGTGTTGGTCAGCTTGCTAGCGTCCACCGGGTCGGTCACCGACAAGGTGATCACAGTGGTAAAATAATTAACCCCTGCCACCAGCGCCGGTTTGCCAATCGTCAGTTCGTGGTCGTCGAGGCGCCAGTCATCAATGGGAATAGGGTTACAGCCGCCAGCTTTGCCGATGGAGGGAATGAAAATATGCACGCCACAGGCCACGCAAACCACCTGATTACCTTCCATAATATATCCCTGGTCGCCGCACAGCAGGCATGCATCAAATACCACCCCGAGCCGCAGACGATCCGGGTAACGGTTGATCACCAGAAAACGCACCGCCTTACCGTCGTCCGCCACCCACACAAAGCGGTGCAGCTTACCGTCACGTACCTGCTCGAGCGGAATATGCACCAGCCCGTCACTGGCGATGGTGACGGGTACTGCCTCGGACAGGCGTGGCGGTTGCGACGCCACCAAATCCCAATACAGCTGACCAGCCAGCACCACCAGCATCACACCTGACAGCGTGAGTGCGGTGCGGCGGGCGTCCCGATAGCGGGCGATGGCCTGGCGCCTGGGGATTGGTGTGTTTAGCCGGCGATAGTCGGCACGCAGCGCCAGCAGCGGCCGGACAAATCCGGCCAACAGGGCGCCTAATGCCAACACACTAAGATAATTCAGCCATGGGGCATGGTTGGTCACTTGGGCGACAAAACTCAGCCGTGTCTTGGTCAAACCCAGCACGTCCAGTTTCATTAGCAGCAGCAGCGCCTGGCCGCACAACGGCAATAACAGCACGGTAACCAAGACCAGTAACAGCGGCCAGCGCCACCGGGCCAAACGCCGGACTAGCATTGCCGTCAGCACCGCGCTTAGTGCGATTATCACCACCGCCAGGACCACGGCGCTGAGATTCAGCAACAGCTCGGTATTAATCACGCCGGCAGGCGTCAATGCACTTAAATTGGGATCCTTACTCCACTGCATTGCCGCACCGGCAACCAGCAAAGCTTGCCAACAGTAGCCCATGCGGCGAGAGGCTGAGTATTGGCTTAATAAAAACAGGAGTAACGCCAGCAGTTGCAGCAGCGTCAGCGTCAATTGTACCGGCTGAGCGGTGGGCAAAGAGATCCCGGCCAGGGTACCGATCGTCAAGGCAAACAGGTTAACCCAAATCAGCGCACGCACGGAGGGTGCTGGACGTCGTACCCAGAGCAACCCGCAGAGCAAAACCACCGGCAGGAAAGCCTGTAATGCGGTAACAAAAAAATAATTCATGACGCCTACTCAGAACCGCTAAATCATTATCATGCGGTGGTCTGCTCAACCACCGCGATTCCCAAAAGAACCGCCACCATTGTCTGGCAACCGTGGCGTGGCGTGACTATTTCAGACCGACGTATTTAAAATTGTAGGTCACATCAAAAGGTTTCCACCATGGGCCAACACCGGTTTGCGTATCGGTATGACGATACATACCGGCTTTGGGTGGCGGCTCAATATGGAAAGTGACTTTATAGTTACCCACACCCATCATTTTTACATTCTGACCGTAATGCGGGCCGTCGTTGGCGACCATCGCCATAAAAGTGCCGTCTTGTTTATCACCGGTATCGGTATTCACCAAACTGTAGCTGATGGTCAAATAAGGCATCCATTCACCGGCACCGAAACCGTTTTTATTACCTTGTACCGCGTGAATATCAGTCTCCAAGTGCACATCCGCCTTAGCGGGGGGCAAGCCCATGCCACGCGGTTCCATCTCAATTGGCTCCAGATACACAGCAGCAATTTGCATGCCGTTCATGGTAATGGCTTCGCCAGCCGGATGTTCCGTGGCGAAAGCGGCAGGCGCGCTCAAGGTGCCGGCGGCAACCACCGCGACCCATAGTGGGTTATTTATCTTCATCAACATCATCCTCAGTCATTAAAAGTCAAAAGCTATGGGTATAGAGCGTTCTTATAGTGTGTCTTGGTGTGGCAATACGGCAATGGAGCGCCGGCGCATAACCCATAGGGCAAAAAAAGCGGCCACTATTAACATAAGTTGTGGAATCAAGGTTTCAACATACGGGTAGATACCCAGCCAACTGATTTGCGGGACGCCCTTTAATAAGGTGGGTTCAAACAATTTACCCTCGATCAGCTCCAACACCCCGCTACCGGCAAACACAAACGCCATCAAGTACATAAAACCACCGGTGAACATAAAAAACGGCTTGAGCGGTAGTTTCACCACCGTATAACGCATCAGGATATAGGCCAGTAACAGGATCACGCAGCCGATCAGAAACCCGGCCAGAATCGCCAGATGCCCGGCCATGTCGCTGGCATCCCCCACCAGAGCGGCATAAAACAATACGGTCTCGGCACCTTCGCGATACACCGCCAGAAAGCTGGTGAACCACAACCCCGCCAGCGACCCACTGGTGAGCGATAGCGTCAGTTTACCTTCCAGATAGGCCTTCCACTGCCGTGCTTCAACCTTGGACAGCAGCCAGTAGCTCATGCAAAACAGCGTCACCACCGCAATCATCATGGTCGCGCCTTCAAGCAACTCACGGTTGGCGCCGGAGTTGGCGAACAGCCATTGGAACAGTGCTGCCGTGACCATACTGGCCAACAACGCGATCCAAACCGATTGGCGAATCACCGGCAGCTTATCCTGATGCTTATTCTTGACCAGGTAAGCAACGATCGCAGCGACGATTAATAGGGCTTCCATACCCTCCCGCACGATTATCAGTAGGCTGTAAACCAGCAGCGTCCAGCGACTTTCACCACCCTGCCCCAACATCTCCACCGCATTGGACAGATCCTGACTCAGCGCGTCGGCCTGCTGTTGTATCTGGGCGACCGGCGCACCGGCTTTCATCAGGCTGACCAGCCGGGTGAAATAGCCCTCCAGCGTGGTTTTGAACGCCACGTCACGCGAGCCGACCTTATTTTCCATGCCGCTGCCTTCGAAGTGATCGAAATAGGCATCTTGAATGGCCATCATGCCGTCCTTGGTTTGGCCGGCTTGGTATTGGCCGATGGCGGCGGCGATGGCGTTATTCAGATCGCCGCTGACCTGCCGCCAATTGGCATCTGGGCCGCTAGCGGCAACTCCCACGGATGCATTGGCGATGGCAGCCGCTGATACCGGCTGTTCGGGACGGGTGGTGGGTAGCCCCGGCAACAGATCTTCAATATCCTGCAGCAGAAGGGTATCGGCATAGGCCACGGCATTTATTTGGTTGGGCTGCGTCGTCAGCGTCACCAGAGCGCTAAACTGCTGATTGATGGCCGCCGCCTGCTTTGAGGAGCGGTTATTGCGTACCGACATTTCCATTTCAGAATTTTTAAAACCCTGGAAATAAGCCTGCTGCACGCTTTGGCTCGCGGCGGCGTACTGCTCTGACTGGTACTGAGTCAACGCGGTGGCCAGCAGATTGTCGATGATTTTAAATTTTTGTTGCCAGTACAGGGCAATCTGTTCATTACCCACCACCGCATTTTGCGCGCTGGCCACTAAGGTATGGCCGTCGGTCAGCAGCGGTAAGACACTGGCCAAATCCTGCTTCAAGGTGCTGATGTTGTCTTGCACCTCAGACAACGGTTTGCCGTCGCTGATCATTTGGCGAATGTCACCAAACGCATTTTCCATCTGATAACTTTTTTGTGCCGAAATATTGATGCGAATAGGCCCTTCCAGGTTTTCAAACACCTCGAAATAGGCCATCTGCACTTCACGCCGCGCCTCATCCTTTTTCTGCTGCTGGTACAGATGCGCAGTGGTGTCTAGACGTGCCTGAATATCGTTAATCCAGGTTTGATAATCGTCCGCCGCCCAAGCAAACGACAGGCTTAACCAGCCGATAACTGCATAAATAAGGAATTTGCAAACAGGAGTGAACATCAGAGTGAAGCCAAACGTCAATGAGAGTTATTTGCATTATCACTTAATGACATAAAAAAACAATGATAGACATCAATAAAAACATTATTAAACGAGAATTATTTCACTAGCTTTCCGCGTCGCATTACCACAACACAGGCTCGTAGTTTACCGCAGGATAAGAATTGAACCGCCGGACGGCGGTTCAATTGAGGACAGGTTTATTACATCAGGGATTACATCAGGGGTTGCGCCAAACGCACCAACGAGATCAGTGGTTGCGGATAGATACCCAGCAGCAATACCAATAGTGACGAAATAAGCACCACCACACCGCCGGCGGTCAATGCCCAGTTACTCGGCGTATCACGACGCAGTCTTTCCGGTGGGCTAAGATAAAGGCTGACCATCACCCGCAGGTAATAATATAAACCGATGGCGCTGCCGAGCACCACGGTGCCGGTCAGCCACCACAAATGTGCACCCACCCCGGCAGCCATGATGTAGAATTTACCAATAAAACCCAGGGTCATGGGGATCCCGGCTAAAGACAGCATCATTACCGTCATCACTGCCGATAAAATCGGCTTATGCCAGAACAGTCCGCGATAAGAATATAACGAATCGGCGTCCGGACCGCTGTAGGGACTGGACATCAGGCTGACCACCCCAAAGGCACCCAAACTGCTGAACAGGTAACCCGCCATATAGACACCTACCGCTTCCATGGCCAGTTGGTGTGCCTGAACCGCAATCAGTCCAACTGTCAGATACCCCATATGGGCAATGGAGGAATAGCCCAATAGGCGTTTGATATTGGTCTGCGCAATGGCCATCAGGTTGCCGAACAAAATCGAGCAAACGGCGATAATTCCCAAGACCAGACGCAGTGCATGGCTATCAACCACCGGGGTATATAGGAACAAACGCATCAATACCGCAAAAATCGCGATCTTGCTGGCGGTGGCGAGGAAAGTAGAAACCGGTGCCGGCGCCCCTTGATAAACATCAGGGGTCCATAGATGGAAAGGAACCAGCGACAGTTTGAATCCCAGACCGACCAGCATCATGCCCAGACCCGCCAACAGTAGCGGCTGGTGTAACACGGCGTCAGTCAGGCTGCCTGCCAAACCAACAAACGACAGGTTGCCGGTATCGGCATACACCAGCGCCATACCAAACAACAGAAACGACGACGCTGCGGCAGACAACAACATGTATTTCAAGCTGGCTTCCAGCGATCGTTTTTGGCGGTAGGCGTAGCCTATCAAACCAAACAACGGCAGGGAGATCAGTTCAATGCCCAGGAACATCGAGGCCAGGTGATTAGCCCCCGACAGTAAAATGCCCCCCATGGCGGCGATCAGCACCAACAAATAAAACTCATCGCGATTGCCAGGGTAACCGGCAAGCCAGGGGTACGCAAAGGTACTGGTGGCAAGACTGGCGGCCAATACCAGTCCGGTATAAAACATGGAGTAGCCGTCTACCCGAATCAGCGGGGTGACGTCCATGGCGCCAAGCTGGCCGACAAAAAACAGCGACAGTAAAGCCAGGTTAAGACCGATAACGGTCAGAGTAGCATTGACAAAGTGGTTGCGTCGCCACGCAATGCACAGCATCACAACCACCACCGTCAATCCGACGATCAACAGCGGCAGCAGCGCGATCAGTTGTTGAGGAGTTATTGTCATGGCGAATTACGGCCTTGTGGTTAAAATGGTTGAACCCGCTTCGTGTAAGGCGAACCAGTGCTGGACATTGGTCATCGCCGCCGAGGACGTGTTTAGGATCAGCTGCGGGAAAAAGCCCAACAACACCAACAACACCGCCAGCAGCATCACGATCGACAGTTCACGCATCGACATTCCCGGTAGGGGTTCGCTGGATTTGGCCGGGCCATAAAAAGCGCGCTGGATCATGCTCAACGAATAAACGGACGCAAAAACCAAACCGAAAGCGGCGATCACCGTAATGATCGGCACCACCGGGAAGCTACCGAACAAAATCAGTATTTCACCGACGAAGTTACCGGTACCCGGTATCCCAAGCGTAGCAACGGCAAAAAATAGCGACATGGCGGGAATGATTTTTATCCGCCCCCATAGGCCGCCCATCTGGCGCATATCGCGGGTATGTAGACGTTCGTACAACTGTCCGCAGATGATAAACATCCCGGCGGCAGACAACCCATGGGCAATCATTTGCACCACCGCGCCCTGAAAGGCCAGTTGACTACCGCTGTAGATGGCGATCAACACGAATCCCATATGGGAAACACTGGTATAAGCAATCAGGCGTTTGATATCTGTCTGGGCAAAAGCCATCCAGGCACCGTAAAAAATCCCGATCACACCCAACCACATGGCAATGGGTGCAAATTGATGGGATGCCTCGGGGAACAGCGGCAGACAAAAACGCAGCATGCCGTAAGCGGCGGTTTTCAACAGGATACCGGCCAAATCCACCGAACCGGCAGTCGGCGCCTGACTATGGGCATCCGGCAGCCAGCCGTGCAGCGGTACCACCGGCATTTTCACCGCGAAGGCGATAAAGAAGCCAAGCATCAGCAAGTATTGCACCAACGACGACATGGGGGTATGCAGCAGGTCATCGTAATTAAAGGTCCAGACACCGGTGGCATTGAAGTGCACAAACACCAGCCCCAAGATCGCGACCAACATCACCAGGCCGCTGGACTGGGTATAGATAAAGAACTTGGTCGCCGCGGCGATGCGGGTTTTACCGTCCGATGCCTTGTGACCCCACAAGGCAATCAGGAAGTACATGGGCACCAACATCATTTCCCAGAAGAAAAAGAACAGGAACATGTCAATGGCCAGGAACACCCCGATAACGCCGCCAAGGATCCACAGCAGGTTAAGGTGGAAAAATCCCTGATAGCGCTGGATTTCACGCCAAGAACACAGAATAGCCAGCACGCCCAACAGGCCGGTCAGCACCACCATCAGCAGGGAAAGCCCATCCAGCGCCAAGTGGATTGAAATACCGAAGCGAGGTATCCACGGCAGACTGTATTCGGATTGCCACTGCGGCAAACCCTGCGCCGAAACCAGTGTATACCCCCCCTGCAACCATAATTGCAGGGAGAGCGCCAGTGTCAGCCCCATCGCGATCACGGCAATCCAGCGCGGTACCCGGGTACCAAAACGCTCGCATTGCCAACATAGCAGACCGCCAATGAAGGGGATAAGTATTAGCCAAGGTAGTAGCATGGCGTTGTGCGTCCCTAAATTGAAATAACCTGAAATTTTGCTGCGGAGCGAAGGCGGCGATACAACCGGTGCCACTTTCGCTCCTCACGTATCATTAATGCTATTGTTATACAAATATCAGCAGCGCCACCACAATCACGGCGCCTAAACTCATGGATGCCGCATACCAGCGCAACTGTCCGCTTTCGCTTAAGAGCAGACCGCGCCCGCCCCAACGGGCCAACACCGCCGGAATGTTAAGCATGGCATTTAGCGGATCCCGCTGCAGTAGCCGGGCAATACTCAGGAAAGTTCTGACAAACAGTTTGTCGTATAACCAGTCAAATCCCCAGGCGTTATACCACCAGACCGTGAAGAAACGGCCTGGTGCACTGGCGGCCACCGCATTGACCAGGCTGCGTTTGCCAAGATACAACGCTGCGGCGATCAGAATGCCGATAATAACGATCGCACCGGATACCATCTCCAGCATCATTTTACCGTCTTCGCCAAAGTGGTTCTCTGGTAACACGCCCGCCAGCGGTGGTGCTATCAGCGCGCCGATAAAGGTCGACAATGCCAGCAGTATCAGCAGCGGCAGATGATGGCTAATGCCCTTGCCTGCGTGGGCCTTGATCTGTTCTTTGCCGTGAAACACGATAAAGATCATTCGGAAGGTATACAGCGAGGTTAAGAGCGCCCCGATGATTCCCGCGAACATCAGATTAATATGGCCGTTGGCCATGGCACCCCACAGAATTTCATCCTTGCTGTAGAATCCGGCAGTGACAATCGGCAAAGCCGCTAGCGATGCGCCGCCCACCAGGAAGCAGATGTACACCAGCGGCAGCGATTTACGCAGCCCACCCATGCGGAAGATATTCTGCTCGTGGTGGCAGGCCAGGATCACCGACCCCGACGACAGGAACAGCAGTGCCTTGAAGAAGGCGTGCGTCATCAGGTGGAAGATCGCCGCATCCCAAGCATGAACACCCAGCGCCAAAAACATATAGCCGATTTGGCTCATGGTCGAGTACGCCAGTACACGTTTGATGTCGGTTTGTACCAGCGCAGCAAATCCTGCCAGCACCAGCGTCACCGCGCCGACCACACCGACCAGGTTGAGTACCTCGGGCGCCATGAGAAACAGACCGTGGGTACGGGCGATCAGATAGACCCCGGCGGTCACCATGGTAGCGGCGTGGATTAACGCCGAAACCGGGGTAGGACCGGCCATGGCATCGGCCAGCCAGGTTTGTAACGGCAGTTGAGCCGATTTACCCACCGCGCCGCCGAGCAGCATTAGCGTCGCCCAGTTAATCGCGGTGGATCCTGCCGCCAAATGTTGTGGTGCCAGCACCATCAACTCGCGGAAATTCAAGGTACCCAGTTCGCGGTAGAGAATAAACATGGCAAACGCCAGCAGCACGTCGCCGACACGGGTCACGATAAAGGCTTTCATCGCTGCGGCGCCATTTTTCGATTCGCTGTAATAAAAGCCAATCAGCAAATAGCTGCACAACCCTACCCCTTCCCAACCGAGATACATCAACAGCAGATTATCACCCAGCACCAGCAGTGCCATGCTGGCGATAAACAGGTTGGTGTAAGCGAAAAAGCGCGAATACCCTTTGTCACCGCGCATGTACCAGGACGCAAACAGGTGGATTAAAAAACCCACGCCGGTCACTACCGACAGCATGGTCAGCGACAGGCCGTCCAGGGTCAGGGTGAAGGCAATCTTAAAATTATCCACCGCGATCCAGGTCCACAACGGCTGGTTGAATACCGCAGTATCGCTGGGACGGTGACTCAGGTAGTCAATGCCTACCCACAGAGTGGTCAACGCAGCCAGCCCAATGCAACCCACACCGACGGTGGCAGAGAGGTTTTCCGACCAGCGGCCGCGCGAAAACGCCAGCAGCACGTATCCCAGTAAGGGAATTAAAATTGTTAAATAGAGTAGGTTCATCCGTGCATCTCGCTGGCTGAATCGATATTCAGGGATTGCCGACGGCGGTGCAACTGCAGTAACAGCGCCAGACCGATACTGGCCTCAGCCGCACCGAGGCTGATAGTCAGGATATACATCACCTGCCCGTCCGCCTGCCCCCAGTAACTGCCGGCGACCACAAACGCCAAAGCACAAGCGTTGATCATGATCTCAAGCCCCAGCAACATAAACAGCAAATTGCGGCGAATCAGCATCCCGGTCAAACCCAAGACGAACAGGATGGCGGCCAAAACGAGTCCGTGCGTTAACGGGATCATGATTGCTCCTCCGATTTTCTTTTAGTGGCATTGGTGACGTTAGGCCCTTTATTGTGCGTGTCGCCTTCGCGATCTTCACGCCCCAGGTGAAACGCCACCACCAGCCCGGCCAGCAGCAGCATGGAAGCCAACTCCACAGCCAGAACATAAGGACCGAACAACGCGATACCCACCGACTTGGCGCTGATGATATCGCCAGTGATGCCGTGATCGCGCAGATCGATAATCGCCCGGATCAGCACGCCCAGCAGCAGCAAGGACATAATGCTTGGCCCGATCCAGACCGAGGGGGTCAGCCAGGCACGTTCTTGGCGCACATCCGCAGCCCCCAGATTAAGCATCATCACCACAAACACAAACAGCACCATGATGGCGCCGGCGTAAACGATGATTTCCAGCGCACCGGCAAAGTAGGCCCCGAGCGAAAAGAACACGCAGGCAATCGCCAACAGCGAGATGATTAAATACAACAGTGCGTGCACTGGATGCGTGTGGGTAATCACCCGCAGCGTAGCCAGTATCGCCACCAGTCCGGACAAATAAAAAGCGACTTCCATGCTTAACTCCTTAGGGCAGCAAACCTTTGACGTCGATAGGCTTGGCTTCGTTTTCCGCTTCGCCTTTATCTTTCCCATCGATCGCCATACCGGCCATCCGATAAAAATTATATTCCGGATATTTACCCGGCCCCGAAATCAGCAAATGTTCTTTTTCATACACCAGATCCTGACGCTTAAACTCGCCCATTTCAAAATCGGGCGTAAGCTGGATAGCGGTAGTCGGACAGGCTTCTTCGCATAACCCGCAAAAAATGCAGCGGGAGAAATTGATGCGAAAAAACTCCGGATACCAGCGGCCGTCGGCGGTCTCGGCTTTTTGCAGCGAAATGCAACTGACCGGACAGGCCACAGCGCACAGGTTGCAAGCCACACAGCGCTCCTCACCGTCCGGGTCGCGCGTAAGCACAATGCGGCCACGAAAACGCGGTGGCGGATTCACCGGCACGTCCGGGTACATTTGCGTTTCACGCTTGCTGAACGCCTGCATGCCGATCATCCAGATACTGCGTAGCTGGGTGCCTGCACCATACACTAACTCTTTTAACGTCATGGTTTATTCACCCCTCATTGAGCGTTGTATAAAATGACCGCAGCCGTCGCCAGCAGATTCAGCAGCGTCAACGGCAGGCAGATGGTCCAACCGAAGGACATCACCTGGTCATAACGCGGTCGGGGTAGCGCCGCTCGGATCAGGATAAACATCATCATAAAAAAGGCGGTTTTGATGGCAAACCAGCAAAAAGGCGGTAACCACGGTCCCTGCCAGCCACCAAAAAACAGCGTGACGATCAGCGCCGATACCGTGACGATGCCGATATATTCACCGACGAAAAACAGACCAAACTTCATGCCGGAATATTCTATATGGTAGCCATCCGCCAACTCCTGCTCTGCTTCCGGCTGATCGAACGGATGGCGGTGACATACCGCAATACCGGCCAATACAAAGGTCGCAAAACCAAAGAACTGCGGAATGATATTCCACAAATGGGCCTGTGAAGCGACGATGTCGCCCAGACTAAAGGATCCGGCCCGCGCAACCACCCCCATCAGCGAGAGCCCGAGGAACACCTCATAGCTCAGCGTCTGCGCCGAGGCGCGCATGGCACCTAACAGGGAGTATTTATTATTGCTTGACCAACCGGCGAACAGCACCGCATATACCGCCAGCCCCGCCATCATCAAAAAGAACAGCACGCCGATATTCAGATCCGATACCACCCAGGTGGGGCTGACCGGAATAATCGTGAACGAGACCAACAGCGCAGTGAACGCAATGACTGGCGCCAGGGTAAAGATCATGCGATCGGAAAACGGCGGGATCCAGTCCTCTTTAAAGAACATTTTCAGCATATCCGCCACCAGCTGCAGCGAACCGCCCCAGCCGACGCGGTTAGGCCCGTAACGATTCTGGAACAGACCGAGCAGGCGCCGTTCGGCAAAACTCATATACGCGCCGCAGGTCACCACCACCAGCAGAATCACTATCGCCTTTAATACCGTCAATATGATGTCAATCACATCCGATGTTAACCAACTCATAACGCGGCCTCCCGTACATGCTCAATGCGTTGCCCCACCCATACCGGCGGAATGCCGGGCAGACCGAGCGGTAGCCCCACTTGGCCAGCAGCCAGAGCGTCGCTAAAACGCACCGGCAGACGCAGGGATTGTCCATCACAGCTAAATTCCAGCAGTGTACCGCTGTTCACTCCCAGTCGCTGTTCATCCTGGCGGCTGACCATGATATAAGGCTCGGGCATCCGCTCTTGAATGACTGCCGAGCGTTGGGAGGTCTCTTCGCTGCCAAACAGATGGTAATACGGCGCAACACGCCAATGACCATCATCTATGGCGATGTAAGCTGCCGGAATCTCGGTAAAATAGGCTAACCGACCCTCACCGGCCTCCAACAAACGCACGCCGGGATCGCCATGGCGCAAATGGCCACCCACTTCATCCTGGAATTTATTCCAGGCCTGCGGCGAGTTCCAGCCAGGTGCCCAGGCAAAAGCCACCTGCTTGCTTTGTCCCTGTGGGCTGCTGTTGCCTTCCATTGAAAAGGCAAACATGGTGTCTTTATCCTGCGGCTGACGCGGTTCATGCACGTCAATGTTGGCGCGCATGGCGGTACGGCCGCTGTAGCGATGCGGTTCACGCGCCAGTTTCTGTCCGCTAACGCGGAAGTTGGCGTTCGGCGCAGCCTCGATAATACCGGCCAATTGTGGCAACGCCTCAGCGCAAGCAGCAATAATCTGATCGAACTGGGTCCAGTCCACATGGCGTTTAAGATAGGTGGAATGCAGCGAATGCAGCCAACGCCAGCTCTCGAGCATCACCACCGTATCGTCATAATAGGCCGGATCGTAAACCTGGAAAAAGCGCTGCGCACGTCCTTCCTGATTAACCAGCGTGCCGTCGCTTTCAGCAAAGCTGGCTGCCGGCAAAATCAGATTGGCGTGATCCATAATGGCGGTGCGTTGGTGGTCAACGACAATCAGATTAATGACCTTGGCCAGCGCCGCATCCACTCGCTGCGCTGGTGCATGACGATACAGGTCGTTTTCCAACACAATAACGCTATCCGCCGCGCCCTGTTCGACTTGATCCAGAGCCTGGTCAAGGGAACCGCCGCCGATCAGCGCCAGTCCCATACTGTTGGCGTACTGCGCGACAAAACTGATGCCCACGTCAGCACCGCGTGCTTTTAGCGCTTGGGCGACGTTGGCGGCGGCGCTAATCATGGCCAGACTACCGGCACCACTGCCCGAAATGATCAGCGGTCGGCGGGCGCCGGCCAAGGCCTGCACGACAACGTCGAGCTTAGACCGCAACGCATCGTCCAAATCAGACACTGCCGGTGCATTTTCGTCCAGAGCATGGGCGATGGCGAAGCCCAGACGAGCCTGGTCCTCCACCGGTGCCCGATAGCTCCAGGCAGCCAGATCGTCGAGCCTGGTGCTATCAACGCTGGTAATAAACAGCGGGTGCTTGGCATGCTGACCGATGTTTTGAATAGCGGCGATTTGCCAATCGGCAACTTTCTGCGCAGCGGCCATTTCCCGGGCTTTGCCCTTCACGGCCTGGCGTACCGCCAGCGCAATGCGCGCACCGGTCTGGGTGACATCCTCGCCCAGGATCAGCACGGCGTCATACGTTTCCATATCACGCAGGGAAGGGGTATGGATGCCCCCGTCGCGCAGCACGCTGAGCATCAGCTCCAACCGTGCCTGTTCGTCCCCGGAGACACCGGTATAGAAATTATCGGCCCCCACTAAATCGCGCAGGGCGAAATTGCTCTCCACGCTGGCGCGCGGCGAGCCGATGCCGATCATTTTTTTCGCCTGGCGCAGCGCATCGGCTGCACCTTGCATCGCCTGCTCGGCGTTCAGGGCAATCCAGTCATCGCCACGGCGTTGTAACGGGTGACGTGGGCGATCCTTAAGATTGACATAGCCGTAACCAAAGCGACCACGATCGCAGAGGAAATAGTGATTTACGCTGCCGTTAAAGCGGTTTTCGATACGTCTGAGTTCACCATAACGCTCGCCAGGACTGGTATTGCATCCCACGCTGCACTGTTGGCAGACACTGGGAGCGAACTGCATGTCCCATTTGCGATTATAGCGTTCTGAGTGGGTTTTATCGGTAAACACGCCGGTGGGGCAAACTTCCACCAGGTTGCCGGCAAACTCGCTTTCCAGCACACCGTCCTGGGGACGGCCGAAATAGACGTTATCATGGGCGCCATACACCCCGAGATCGGTACCGTCGGCATAATCTTTATAATAACGTACACACCGGTAACAGGCGATGCAGCGGTTCATCTCATGAGAGATAAACGGGCCGAGATACTGATTGTGATGAGTGCGTTTGGTAAAGCGATAGCGGCGGAAATTCTGGCCAGTCATGACCGTCATATCCTGCAGATGGCAGTTGCCACCCTCCTCACACACCGGACAATCGTGCGGGTGGTTGGTCATCAACCATTCCACGACGCTTTTGCGAAATTGCTGCGCCTCTTCGTCCGCTATGGAGATAAAGGTGCCGTCAGTCGCCGGGGTCATACAGGACATGACCAGACGTCCGCGCGTATCTTCGGCGTTTTGGTATTGCTTAACCGCGCACTGGCGGCAAGCGCCGACGCTGCCCAGCGCCGGATGCCAGCAAAAATAAGGAATATCGAGTCCCAGGGAAAGACAAGCCTTTAGCAGGTTGTCGGACCCGTCAACTTCGTATTCTTTGCCGTCTACATGAATGGTAGCCATAGTCAGCATGCTTCCGTGTGTCCCGCAATTAGCAGGCGTTAATCAAAATGCGTCTCGGTATACCCTTCATCTTTGCCGTTACAAGCATGTTGGCTGCTCTCGTTCACCCAAATAACATACTGATGTAAGCTCATCGGGATTCACTCGTTTGCCGCCTTCGTGCAACGCAAGATCTTTTGGGTATGACATCCGGCGCGTCACGTTCGCACGCGATCCGGATGCAGGGTTACCAACGCGCTTTCAGCAAATTTGGCTGAATACCGGCAATGGCGCGGGTATTACCGATATGCTGCGTTGCAATTCCCGCTTCAAATTCAGCCCGGAAATATTTAATGGCACTCTGCAAGGGCTCCACAGCACCTGGCGCATGGGCACAAAACGTCTTACCCGGGCCGAGAAACCGACACAGCTGTTCGAGTGTCTCAATGTCACCCGGTTGCCCTTCACCGTTTTCAATGGCACGCAGTAGTTTCACGCTCCAGGGCAGGCCATCGCGGCAGGGGGTACACCAGCCGCAGGATTCACGCGAGAAAAACTCTTCCAGATTGCGGGTCAACGACACCATATTGATTTCGTTATCCACCGCCATGGCCAGCGCGGTGCCCAAACGACTGCCGGCCTTGCCGATGTGTTCGAAATCCATCGGCAAATCCAAATGATCGGCGGTGAGAAAATCGGTGCCGGCACCACCCGGTTGCCATGCCTTTAGCGTCAGTCCGTCACGCATACCGCCGGCATAATCCTCAAGGATTTCCCGAGCCGAGATGCCGAACGGCAATTCCCATAAACCTGGGTGTTTGACCCGCCCGGAGAACCCCATCATCTTGGTGCCGGTATCGTTGCTTTTGCCTGCACTGATACCCTTGTACCACTCCACGCCATATTCAAGAATGGCCGGGACGTTGCACAGGGTTTCCACGTTATTAACGCAAGTGGGCTTGCCCCATGCGCCTGAGGTGGCGGGGAAAGGGGGTTTTGAGCGCGGATTGGCACGCCGTCCTTCGAGGGAGTTGATCAGGGCGGTTTCTTCACCACAAATGTAACGACCAGCACCGGTATGGACAATCAGTTCGAAATCAAACCCGGTACCGAGAATATTTTTACCCAGATAACCGGCCTGCTGCGCTTCGCTTATGGCGCGCCGCAGATGTACCGCCGCCTCAACATATTCGCCACGTAAAAAAATATAACCACGATAGGCTTTCAGCGCAAAGGCAGCGATCAGCATGCCCTCCACCAACATATGTGGTAGTTGTTCCATCAACAAACGGTCTTTATAGGTGCCAGGCTCCATTTCATCCGCGTTACACAGCAAATAACGGATGTCCATGCTGGGATCCTTCGGCATCAGGCTCCATTTCAGGCCGGTGGAAAATCCCGCCCCGCCCCGCCCTTTCAGACCGGAGTCCTTAACCTGGGCCACGATCTCATCCGGTGACATGCCCTTGAGGGCTTTATCCGCACCAGCATAGCCGTTTTTGGCACGATATTCGTCAAACCACACCGGCTGGTGGTCATCGCGCAGACGCCAGGTCAACGGATGCATTTCGGCGGTGCGCACAATATCTTTTATCATCGATACTGCTCCAGTAGCGAGCCGATACCTTCCGGCGTCAGATGAACGTGGGTGTCATCATCAATCATCATGGTCGGCCCTTTGTCGCAGTTGCCCAGACAACAAGTGGGCAGCAGGGTAAAGCGCCCATCATCGGTGGTCTGGCCGGGCTTAATATTCAGTGACTGCTCAAGCGCTGCCTGGATCCCCTGATAACCGGTAATATGGCAAACCACGCTGTCGCAATAGCGAATAATATGGCGCCCCACCGGCTGGCGGAAAATCTGGCTATAAAAGGTTGCCACGCCTTCCACATCACTGCCTGGGATCCCCAGGACGTCAGCGATGGCGTCTATAGCACCATCAGGCACCCAACCCCGTTGTTTTTGCACAATTTTCAGTGCTTCAATAGAGACGGCGCGCGCATCCTCGTAGTGATGTTTTTCATGTTCGATAGCATCGCGTTCCTGGCTGCTCAGGACAAAGACCTCAGTCTCATTGTGCCCGTCGGCGTGGCAATGGCATTGCTCACTGGCTTGCTCATGCGGTGGTTTATGTTCATGCATAATTAGCGGTCCACATCTGACATAACAAAATCGATACTGCCCAGATAGACGATAAGGTCGGACACCAGGCTGCCGCGGATCACCGAGGGGATTTGCTGCAGATGGGGGAAACTTGGTGTGCGAATCCGGGTCCGGTAGCTCATGGTGCTGCCATCGCTGGTCAGATAATAACTGTTGATTCCTTTGGTGGCCTCGACCATCTGAAAAGATTCATTGGCCGGCATGACCGGGCCCCAGGATACCTGCAGGAAATGGGTAATCAGGGTTTCGATATGCTGCAGCGTGCGCTCTTTAGGCGGCGGCGTGGTCAGCGGATGATCGGCTTTAAACGGCCCTGACGGCATATTATTCAGGCATTGTTCGAGGATACGTAGACTTTGGCGCATCTCTTCGACTTTTAGCATCACGCGGCTGTAACAATCGCTGATACCGTCACCCACCGGGACTTCAAAATCGAATTTGTCATAACCGGAATAAGGTCGCCATTTCCGCACGTCAAATGAGATACCGGTGGCGCGCAGCGCTGCGCCGGTGACGCCCCAGTCCAACGCCTCTTTGGCATTATACGCGGCAACGCCTTCGGCACGTCCGCGCAATACGCTGTTTTTCAGCGCCGCCTTGACATAGGAATCCAGGCGTTTTGGCAACCAGTTCAGGAAATCACGTAGCAGGCCTTCCCAGCCGCGCGGCAGGTCGTGGGCTACGCCGCCAATACGGAACCAGGCCGGGTGCATGCGAAAACCGGTAATCGCCTCCACCACGTCATAAATTTTCTGACGGTCGGTAAACGCCAGGAAGACCGGAGTCATACCGCCCACATCCTGAATATAGGTACTGATGTACAGCAGGTGGCTATTGATGCGGAACAGTTCGGAAAGCATTACCCGAATCACTTCCACCCGCTCGGGTACGACAATACCGGCCAGTTTTTCCACTGCCAGCACATAGGGCATTTCATTGACGCAGCCACCCAGATATTCCACCCGATCGGTATAAGGAATATAGCTGTGCCAGGATTGACGCTCGCCCATTTTTTCGGCACCGCGATGGTGATAACCGATATCGGGCACACAGTCGACGATCTCTTCACCATCAAGCTGCAAAATGATGCGAAACGCACCATGGGCCGAAGGATGGTTGGGCCCAAGGTTGAGGAACATAAAATCTTCATTGTCCCGGCTGCGTTTCATGCCCCAATCCTCAGGCTTGAAGGTTAGC
This sequence comes from Acerihabitans sp. TG2, assembly GCF_035013185.1. Taxonomy (NCBI): domain Bacteria; kingdom Pseudomonadati; phylum Pseudomonadota; class Gammaproteobacteria; order Enterobacterales; family Pectobacteriaceae; genus Acerihabitans; species Acerihabitans sp. TG2. The sequence goes on along the minus strand of NZ_JAYGJO010000001.1, from coordinate 227,329 downwards.
CCTTCCATTTCCAAATCCTCTTTCTGCTTGGTCAGCATATAAGGATCGAATTCGGTGGCGCGTGCCGGATAGTCTTTGCGCAGTGGATGGCCCTGCCAGCTTTGCGGCATCATGATACGGGTCAGATGAGGATGGCCGTCGAACACGGTACCAAACATTTCCCAGGTTTCACGCTCATACCAGTTGGCGTTGGGGAAAATGTTGGTAATGGTCGGCAGGTGAAGATCGTTTTCCGCCAGCGCCACCTTGAGCATAATATCCCGGTTCCTATCAATGGAAATAAGATGATAGAACACGGTGAAATCTGCGGCGGGCAGCCCGTCACGATGGGTTCGCAAACGTTCGTCCACCCCGTGCAGGTCGTAAAGCATTACATACGGCTTCGGCAACTTTTTCAAAAATACCAGTACGTCGAGGATTTGCTCGCGTCTCACCCATACCACCGGAATTCCGGTACGGGTCGGCTGCACACTAAAGGCGTCTGGACCGAAACGGTTACGCAATTCACCGATCACAGGATCATCAAGGTGGTCCTGTGTTTGCCAAGCCGGCTGGGCGAGATTTTGCGTCGTCAACTCTGTCATATTATTATCACCAAATTAAAGCTGTGCCGGCGTGAAGCCACTCGAAATTTATGCGGTATTAACCGCGAATCCCCAGGTGCACTAAATCTCGTCGGGGGAACGCAGGTTAGTCACGGCGATACGTTCGCCTTGTTTACGCTCGCGTTCCGACTGCATATTGGCACGGTAGACACCCTGATCGCCCACCACCCAGGAAAGTGGCCGCCGCTCCTTGCCAATGGATTCCTTAAGCAGCAGCAACGCTTGGATATAGGCTTCCGGACGCGGTGGACAGCCGGGAATATACACATCAACCGGCAAAAATTTGTCCACGCCTTGCACGACGGAATAGATATCATACATGCCGCCGGAATTAGCGCACGCACCCATAGAAATGACCCACTTGGGCTCAAGCATTTGATCATAAAGCCGCTGAATAACCGGAGCCATTTTGGTAAAGGGCGTGCCCGCCACCACCATAAAATCAGCCTGGCGCGGTGAAGCACGAATCACTTCTGACCCAAAACGCGCCACATCGTGCACAGCGGTGAACGCGGTGGTCATTTCCACATAACAACAGGAGAGACCGAAATTATAGGGCCATAACGAATTGCCCCGCCCCCAGTTCACCGCATTGTGCAAGGCGTTCTCAAGCTTGCCCATGTAAACGCTGCGGCTAACCTGGCCATCCAGCGGATCGGCAACGATTTCCTGTTTTTGCAGGGGGTAACGGTCATTCTCACCGTCTGGCTCAACGCGGGTGAGGGTGTAATCCATTTTGATGCCTCGCTATTACTGCTGATGACGTTGGTTTTCAGTGATCTTTCCCGCGCGGTGCAGACGCTGGGAACGCTCAGGCGTCCAATCCAGAGCGCCAATCCGCACCAGATAAACCAGGCCCGCCAACAACACGAAAATAAATATGGCGGCTTCGAAGAAACCCACCCAGCCGACTTCACGAATGGAAACCGACCAGGCATATAAATAAAGTGCTTCGACATCAAAAATGACGAAAAACATGGCAACCAGATAAAATTTGGATGAAAGCCGTAATCTTGCCGTTCCCACCGGATCAATACCGGATTCGAACGGAACATTTTTCGATCGGGAATGGGCGCGTCCACCAAGCAGATATCCGCCGAGTAGCATAAAGCAGCATAAACCGACAGCACCCGCGATGAATACTGCGAACGCCCAGTAATGGGCGGTAATTTCAGTGGTTATTGACATTCTTTTTGCTCATCAAAAGTGGCATTTTGCAGCCTGCTCTTAGTCAACGGCAGTTCAACTCACCACATCGATTTATGGGAAGAAGTAAAAATCAACCGCACCGAGCTGATGCCACCGGCAATCACAGCCATTGTGTGGGGTTTTTACTCCTTTACATAACCTTTTGTCAACTTTGACAAAGGAAACTTCATAGTAATTTACAGATTTAATATCTAAGTAACATATTGTGCCCCCGCGGTTGGCTTAATCGAGTCAGTGACCGAACCAACGGCTTGAGCCAGCGCGTACCACGCTAACGCTGCTCGCGGTTAATATACCATTTTCGGCGAAAAGCAGGCTATTCCGCGTACTCGGCAAGGGTAAAATTTGATCCAGAGCACAATTTTGCGGTTTATAGAGATAAAAGTTGCACACTTTGTGCGCCATTACATAAATTTATTATCAGAAACAGTGTTTTGATTTAATTGATATGTGAAAAAACTGTCACTGCCTGGCGGACGTCGAAAAGACCACTATCCGGTGAGACTAAGTCTAAAAATACAAAATTTGGGTTATTACCCATTTGGTGTATTTTTTATATACAGTGGGGTATAAATGAGAATTTATACATTATAAGCCCCTTATTACAGGGGCTTATTAATATCACTTGGATAAATTATTCATCGCCAATGGTAAAACGCTCATTTCTCCCCTCACCTTTGCCTGATGGCGTAAATTCTGGACTGTAAAAGTTGTTCCCGGTTTGCACCGCGCTGAAAATGGCCATCGCCAGTTCATTTTCACATTGTGGATGTTTACAAAGAGCATATTGGGTTTCGGGCAGCGCGGGTAGCCCCTCGTTTTTGCCCAACACCCGCAGCTCAGGGCTCATCATTTCAACCGGCCGCACCGTGAGACCCAACCCAGACTTCACCGCAGCGCGAATTGCCGACAACGTGGACGCGCTGTAGGCAATTCGCCACGGTAGACCCGCAGCCTGGAGATGTTCTATGGCCAACGTGCGAAACACGCTGGGCTCGTCAGAGACCACCAGAGGGATGACCTCCCCAGGGACAAAACGGTAGTCTGCCGAGCAATACCATAGGGTTGGCGAGGTGCGCAACGTGACGTAAGGATGGTTTTGGTTGTTTGATGAGGTGAAGGTCGTAATCGCAAGATCCACTTCACCACTGGTCAACATTTCCTGCATAAGCAGGCTGCGTTTGACACACACATCAATCGCCAGTTTAGGGTAAATACGGGTTACCCGGCTTAATAGGAATGGCAGAATAGAATCGGCCGTGTCATCGGACGCACCGATGGTCAGTACGCCCTGAATATTACTGTACATCAATGAGGTACATGCTTCATCGTTATAAAGCAATATTTTTCTGGCATAACCGAGCAATTGAATGCCATGCTCAGTCAACAGCTTGTTACGACCATGACGGGCAAATAATTCCTTTCCTACAAGTTGTTCTAATCGTTGCATTTGCTGGCTGACAGCCGATTGAGTTCGGCATACTGCTGCTGCTGCGGCCGCAAAAGTATTAAGATCAGCGACGGCAACAAACGTTCTCAATAAATCAAGATCAAGATTGAGCACGGGACGGTTTGCATTGGTCATAATATTGTCTTCACTTTTGTAATCTAATTACACACTACTACCCTGGTATTTCAAAAAACTGCAATTTTTGTCTGTGATGAGCGTAACCGCTCAACCTCGTCAATCGAATCGCCGTGATTCGCCGTGAGGTTTGCGAGCACTTGCTTTAATCGTCGTAAAACAGAGTGCCCGTCTGTACATCTGGTTCCCACTTATATAAATGATAACCCTGCCAGCGAGAGCTAAACGCTGCATATAGCCCTTGGGAATACGCTAGATTTCATCAGGATATCATTTATAAATAACTGTGTATAAACACAGTACTTTATGAAGAACTAAAAACGTAAAAGTAATTAACAAAAGACTTTCTTCATTATTAAGACAAATGTTGGATATTTGCATTTAATGGCTTTTTTTATCTGAACACTCATATTTAACATTAACTTTTCTTAACTATTTCTTATACTGCCGGAATAAAATCTCGTTAAATTTTACTTACCCCTAAATGTATACCATAAATAGCCACAATAAACGAAACAACAATATTTTGTAAGCACCAAAATGTGAGCTTTATTCCTCTGGTGAAACCCCAGTAAAATTAAGGCGGAGCACGACCTTGACAGCATAAAATGGGTGATCTAGTACATAAATCCGACGCCTGGATTGCACTATGCCTAATAATCCCGCCTTTCAGTGATTTAATCCGGTTCAGCGCTAATTATGTCACTGTTGTCAATACGATGCTCACCGGGTGTTCATCTCATCGCGCAAGAGTAATCCTTATTGATGTTCAATAGTATAAAAAACGCACATTTATTTTTCATTTAAAGATTAATTCGGTGAATCAAACAGTGACAATCATCACTTGTAGACATCAAAGCAGCCATTTATCCCATAAAAAAGGCCAAAAAATACATTTTTCACTGTTCGCGCAGTTGAGTATAAGCATTAGTCCCTAAGCCTGTCGTGAACCTTCAAAAGCCAGGCACAGAGGAGTACATTATGCATAATGCGTGATTCCATGGTCGGAATACGTTTTCTGGTATAAGGCGTAATATCGTGATCGCACCCGTAGAAAAATCCAGTAAATTGGAAAATGTTTGTTATGACATTCGAGGCCCTGTGCTCAAAGAAGCCAAGCGCCTCGAAGAGGAAGGCAATAAGGTTCTCAAGCTGAATATCGGTAACCCCGCGCCATTTGGTTTTGACGCGCCAGATGAAATTCTGGTGGATGTCATACGAAATCTACCCACCTCGCAGGGCTATTGCGATTCAAAGGGGTTGTATACGGCGCGCAAGGCCATCATGCAGCACTACCAGGCGCGCGATATGCATGATATTACCGTTGAAGATGTCTATATTGGCAACGGTGTTTCAGAACTGATTCAGCAATCGATGCAGGCGCTATTAAATACCGGTGATGAAATGCTGATTCCGGCGCCGGATTATCCTCTGTGGACGGCATCGGTATCGCTGTCCGGCGGAAATGCCGTACATTATCTTTGTGATGAGGAAGCCGGTTGGTTTCCCGATCTTGATGATATCCGTAGCAAAATCACCCCCCGCACCCGCGGCCTGGTGATCATCAATCCCAACAACCCCACCGGCGCGGTCTATAGCAAGGAAATACTGCTTGAACTGGTGGACATTGCCCGCCAGCACAACCTGATCATTTTCTCCGATGAGATCTACGACAAGATTCTCTACGATGACGCACAACATCATTCTATCGCCGCACTGGCCCCGGATTTATTAACCGTGACGTTTAACGGACTGTCTAAAACCTATCGGGTTGCGGGCTTCCGCCAGGGCTGGATGGTGCTTAACGGCCCGAAAAAACACGCCAAAGGCTATATAGAAGGCCTCGAGATGCTGGCGTCTATGCGCCTGTGCGCCAACGTGCCGATGCAGCACGCTATCCAGACAGCGCTGGGCGGTTACCAGAGCATCAGCGAGTTTATCAAACCAGGTGGGCGCCTATATGAACAGCGCAACCGCGCCTGGGAACTGATCAATGAGATTCCCGGCGTGTCCTGCGTCAAACCCAGCGGTGCGCTTTATATGTTCCCACGCATTGATGCCCGGCGATTTAGCATTCTTGACGATCAGAAGCTGGTACTGGATTTACTGTTGCAGGAAAAAGTATTACTGGTGCAAGGCAGTGCATTTAACTGGCCGTGGCCTGATCATTTACGTATCGTCACGTTGCCAAGCATCGGCATCCTTGAAAGTGCCATCAGTAAGTTTGGCCGTTTTTTGCAGCATTATCATCAATAGTTCCTCCATCCGGGCTACTCGGCCCGGATCGCCCGTATTTGCATATTGCCCACACCCTGTCCACAATAGGTTTCTTCGCCATCCATCAGCCGTAAGAGTCCACCATGACCCAAAGCCATTTTTTCGCCCATCTTTCACGTTTAAAACTGATTAGTCGCTGGCCGCTGATGCGTAACGTGCGCACGGAGAATGTGTCCGAGCACAGTTTGCAGGTGGCCTTTGTCGCCCATGCGCTGGCGGTGATTAAAAACCGTAAATTCGGTGGCCAACTCAATGCGGAACGTATCGCCTTAATGGCGATGTACCATGACACCAGTGAAGTGCTTACCGGCGATATGCCAACGCCCATTAAATATTTCAACGCCCAGATTGCGCATGAATATAAAAACATTGAACGTATTGCCCAGCAGAAACTGATTGCCATGTTGCCACAAGAGTTACAGCAGGACTACCGGGGACTGATTGACGAAGAACATTATCTGCCAGAAGAAAAATCAGTGGTGAAACAGGCCGATACGCTGTGCGCCTATCTAAAATGTCTGGAAGAAATCTCTGCAGGCAATAATGAGTTCACCATGGCCTTGGCACGGCTGGAAAAAACCTTAGCGCTACGCCATAGCGACGAGATGGAGTATTTCATGACGGTGTTTGTACCAAGCTTTAGCCTGTCATTGGACGAAATCAGTCAGGATTCTCCCCTCTAGGCAAGGTTTCTGCGCATCTTGCTCTCAGAAGGGATAAAGCATCGGCACCAATACCACGCTAACCACCATCACCATTATGGTAAAGGGCACGCCGATGCGGAGAAAATCGCTGAATTTATAGCCACCAGGCACCAGCACTAACGTATTAACCGGTGATGATACCGGCGTCATGAAGGCTGACGACGCGGCAATGGCGATAATCATGGCGAACGGATAAGGCGATACCGCCATTTCTCTGGCGGCAGCCACCGCAATCGGCGCCATCAGAACCGCAGTGGCAGTATTGGAAATAAATAATCCGATTGTCGCGCAAAGGATAAACAGACTGAGCAACATCACATGCGCACCTGCCCCGCCCGAAATCTCCATCAGCAATCGCACCATCAAGTCAACACCGCCGGTTTTTTGCAATGCCAGCGCAAAAGGCATCATGCCGACAATCAGGATCAGGCTCGGCCAATGGATGGCGTGGTAGGCGCTTTCCATATCGATACAGCGGAATTTGCCCATCAACACACAGGTGATCAACGCGGCAACCGGATTAGGGATCGCCTCGCTAAGCATCATCGCCACCATGAGTGCGAGACAAAACAGTGCATGGGGCGCCTGACTGATTGCAGGCGCTACGTCATCCACTTCGGCGGGCAGATTGAGCAAAATAAAATCGTTCTTCTTAATTTGCAACTGACGGATCAACTTCCAGTCACCGATAACCAGCAGGATATCCCCCAGCGACAGTTCCTCATCGATTAACTTGCCGCTCATCGCCTGGGCGTTGCGGCGAATACCAACCACATTGACACCATAACGGCTGCGAAAACCGACCTGACTTAGAGACTTGCCAATCAACTCCGAGTCCGGGATCAGGCTCACCTCGGCCATACCCACATCCCTTGCCTGTTCGGAAAAATACTCGCCACGCAAAACCATCGGCTCCAGCTGCTGCTCACCACAGAACTGGCGTAAGCCGTTTTCCGAGGTGGTCATATCGATGAGCAATACGTCACGCTGGTGCAACTCAGTATTGCCGCCGGCGCTGATCATGACTCGCCGGAATTTACGCCAACGCTCAATGCCCACCACATTGGCACCGTAGCGATCGCGCAGACGTAAATCATCTAACCGTTGGCCAATCAGCGGAGATCCTGCACGTACCGCCAACCGTCGTGCCCTTCCGGTAAGTTTGTAATCGCGGATCAAATCGCGAAAGGTCCGTCGGGTCCACTGATCCCGTTCCCGGTCGCCCTCACCGCCGCCCAGCCAATAACGCGCCAGCAGCATATACCCAACCCCCATGATCAGCACCACGACACCCACCGGCGTCACGGCAAAAAAACCAAAACCCTCGACGCCATCACGCACCAACTCGCTGTTAACCACCATATTTGGCGGTGTTGCCACCAGCGTCATCATGCCGCTTATCAGCGCAGCAAAGCTTAACGGCATCATCATGCGACTTGGCGAGGTTTTCATGCGCGAGGAGACTCGCAGTACCACCGGAATAAAAATCGCCACTACGCCTGATGAACTCATCACCGCGCCCAACAATGCCACCGTCAGCATCAACAAGATCAACATGCGGGTTTCATTTTGACCCGCCACCCGCATCAACCACTCGCCAACCTGATAAGCGACACCCGTGCGTACCAATCCTTCGCCAATCACAAATAACGCGGCGATCAGGATGACGTTCGGATCGCTAAAACCCGCCGTCGCCTCGGGCAGCGTCAGGGTGCCGCTAAGCACAAACGCGATAATCACCAATAGCGCCACCACATCCATGCGTACTCTATTGGTGGTAAATAAAAAAATGGCGACCAGCAGTAGCGTCAGCACCCAGATGAGTTGATAACTCATGATAGTCCTAAACCGGTTGTAGGCTGGGCCGCAATAGACCGCCAGCGGCGCTGACGTGGTGTTGCGAAGCATAGCCCGGGATGTCTTGGCGAAATCATGCCACAAAAAAGCCCCGCCTATACGGGGCTACATCATTTTTATCTGCGCCAGCATGTTGCTTAGCGACACTCAGGCCGGGTGCAAGCTCACCCGCACGCCGTGCACATCTTGCTCAACGCAAAGATGCTCGAGTGACGTGATTAACAAACTAATGGCCTCTTTTTGCGGCGTTTCATCTGGTGGGTTAACCGCTATCACCGGACAACCGGCCGCCAAGCCCGCCTGAATGCCGGCAATCGCATCCTCCACCACGATGCATTCAGCAGGCAGCAACCCAAGCTTTTGCGCCCCCAGCAGATAAGCATCCGGCTGAGGTTTGCCCCGCGCCACCTGCTCAGCGGTGACCAACACCGCCGGCGGCGGTAAATTCCCCGCCAACAGCCGGGCTGAGGCCACCGGGATCGAGCCCGAGGTGACAATGGCCCAAGGAATACCCAATGCATTTAACCTCGTGAGCAGCGCGACGGCACCGGGTAGCGCAGTAACCCCCTCAACACACTGTGCCTCAAAGGTTTCCAACGCGATAAATTCCGCCTGGATCACCTCCTCACTGGCGCCTGGCATAAAGTGTCGCAAAGAGGTAATAGCCTGTTTACCATGAATAAAACCATACACTTCCTGCAGCGGAATATTCATGCGCCTAGCCCAGTTTCCCCATGCTAATTCCACTACCGGCAATGAATCAATTAACGTTCCATCAAGGTCAAACAAAAAACCTTTACACAGCACAGGCATCTCTCCGGGTTACGCCATTAGGCATTGATAATTTGGGTAATTTCTACTGCGCTGAGATGATACTGGCGCGGGCAGGATTGCCAGACGGCCAACATGCGCAGGTATTTTTCCCACATCTTGGTCTGGGCATTAAAACCATGGGTGCCGGAGTCAAAGTGGGGATAACGCCCCTCGATGGAGACCATAAAACGCACATAGCCGAGGTAGCGGGCCTCGGTGGCAGCATCAAAGCCGAGAAACGCCAGGCGCCGTTCATCAATATCCTGCCGGTCTTTAAGATTCGACCAAGAGACCTGCAACGCATGGTGTAATTCCATGATATCGATAATTGTGCGACACACATCTTCGCTAAGCTGGCCGAATTCTCTATCCAGCTCGCGCATTTGCAGGCCATAACCGCGTTCCACGATGGTCTGTAGACGGCGGTAACGCTCGGCACTGTCCGGATCCAGCATGGACATCATTTTATACTGGTTCGACAGAATTAACCGTTGGGCGTTTGTCATCTCCATCATCAACTCCTAATTGTATGTCTGTTTGCACCGACAGCAGCCTGTCCTTAGCATCAGCATCGCATAATGCCCAAGCTGGCGGAACCGCAAGCCGACGCTTCTTTGATATAAAACAGCAGGTGGCGAAATTTCGCCCAACGGGCGGCCAGACCAACCGGGGAAGCAACAACCGTGAGGCTTATGGGCGCAGACGACTTCAGCGACGCCCTGATACCAGAGCAGAATATCTGCCCTGGCTCACAAACGCACTGGCCGCTCACGGCACATGGCCTAAAGATCGTCCAAAAAAGCCTTATCCAGCAATTTGAATGCGCGTTTGAGTACGTCGGCCAGCATCTGATAAGTGGGTATGCCTTCCAACGGTGCCATGGCTTGTCCCGCCTCGCTCAATTGATGGCGCACTTCATGGAACCAGTGCAACAACGTTGGCGGCAGAGGAGAAATCGAGCGTTTGCCTAGCCACCACAACCCCTGCATCGGCAGGCTGCAGGCAAAAATCGCCGTTGCCACAGCCGGACCGAGTTGGCCACCCATGGCAATTTGCCAGGAGAGCGTGAATACCGCCACCGCCGGCATATAACGCACCGCAAAGCGGGTGGCAACAATCATGCGGTTCTCAGGAAAAAATGGCGTCAGACGTTTATCGGCCGGCCAGGTTTTCATGTAGTCTTGTCCGCGTTGGAAAATTTTATACCAATTTACCGAACCGGAAGGGAGTGTCGCCATAGCAGACCTCAACTTTACGAATAAAATTTAAAATTTTTGTGCAAATTAACAAGCTATTTTGATAACTTTTAAATATATTTTGTCTTTAATGCCGGCAATCGTTATCCTTATTGCCGCCTATAGGCCGGTATAAAACCGCCTAAGCAACGAGACTGTGTTTACCCCCATCGGCATCTGCCAACGGGAAGGAAACCAGCATTTCGAATATCATGTTTAACTTCAATAGTTTTCGATTTCATGTCAAAAAAACCCACTTTGGCATGATGTTAATCATAAATCTCAACGGCATAATGCGCTACGCTTTAAGACTGATTGATGATTTATTAACCATGCATTACACACATGCATAACAGATAGGTACTTTCATGTCGAGTAAGCTTGTACTGGTTCTCAACTGCGGCAGTTCATCCCTAAAGTTTGCCATCATCGACGCCGCCAACGGTGAAGAACATCTCTCCGGCCTCGCCGAATGCTTTGGTCTGCCCGAAGCCCGCATCAAATGGAAAATCGACGGCGGTAAACATGAAGCAGAGTTAGGCAACGGTGCCGCACATAGCGAAGCGTTGAGCTTTATTGTTAATACAATTCTTGCTCAAAAACCAGAATTATCCGCGCAACTCACTGCCATCGGGCATCGCATTGTCAACGTCGGCGAAAAATACACCAGTTCGGCCCTGCTCTCCAATGATGTGCTGCAGGCGATCAAAGATTCCATCCCGTTTGCACCACTGCATAATCCGGCACATATCATCGGCATCAACGAAGCGCTCAAAGCGTTTCCCAAGCTGGCCGATAAGAACGTTGCCGTGTTCGATACGGCGTTCCACCAGACCATGCCGGAAGAGTCATTCCTTTATGCCCTGCCGTACTCGCTGTATGAAGAGCACCGCATCCGCCGCTATGGCGCTCACGGCACCAGCCACTTCTATGTAACCCGCGAAGCCGCTAAGCTGCTGGGTAAACCTATGGAACAGGTTAACCTGATCACCTGCCATCTCGGCAACGGCGGTTCAGTGACCGCAGTGCGCAATGGCCAGAGCGTTGATACCTCCATGGGGCTCACCCCGCTGGAAGGATTGGTCATGGGCACCCGCAGTGGCGATATTGATCCTGCCATCGTATTCTACCTCCATAATGCCATGGGCATGTCGGTTGAACAAATCGATAAAATGCTCACCAAGGAATCCGGACTGCTAGGCCTGACCGGCGAGACCAGCGATATGCGTTGGGTGATCGACAATTACGACACCAAACCGCAAGCCAAGCGTGCCATGGATGTGTTCTGCCATCGCTTGGCGAAGTATATCGGCGGCTACACCTCCCTGATGGAAGGCCGGCTGGATGCGGTGATTTTCACCGGTGGTATCGGCGAAAATGCGGCGAAAGTTCGTGAGCTGACATTGGCAAAACTGTCGCTGCTCGGCTTTGAAATCGATCATAAACGCAATGAAGCTGCCCGCTTCGGCAACAGCGGTGTTATCACCACTGACACCAGCCGTCCAGCCATTGTGATTACCACCAATGAAGAGTTGGTGATAGCCCAAGATGCAGCGCGCCTAACGGCGTAACACCATCTACCCGTTTCGCCGGCTCCGCCGGCGAAATACTTTTAGACTAACGAGCAACCGTTTAAAGAGGTTTAGCCGTGTCCCGTACAATTATGTTGATCCCCACTGGCACTAGCGTCGGTCTGACAAGCATCAGCCTCGGTGTTATTCGCGCTATGGAACAAAAAGGCGTGCGTTTGAGCGTATTCAAACCTATCGCACAGCCTCGCACCGGTGATGATGGCTTTGATGCCACCACCAATATTATCCGCGCCAACTCCGCTATCCCGTCCGCAGAACCACTGCGCATGAGTTACGTTGAATCACTGTTGGGTTCCAACCAGCAAGACGTGTTAATGGAAGAGATTATCTCCCGCTATCACGACAATACTAAAGATGCCGAAGTGGTTCTGGTGGAGGGTTTGGTCCCGACGCGCAAACATCAGTTCGCCAATGCATTAAATTACGAAATAGCCAAAACCCTGAACGCGGAAATCGTCTTTGTATTGTCCCTGGGGAATGACTCGCCGGATCAGTTAAAAGAACGCATTGAGCTTGCTCGCTCCAGCTTTGGCGGCAGCAAAAACAAAAATATCATCGGTGTTATCGTTAATAAATTGAACGCACCGGTGGATGAACAGGGCCGTACACGTCCCGACCTGTCGGAAATCTTTGATGACTCTGCAAAGAACAGCGTGGCCAAGCTTGATGTGAAGCAGCTGTTTGAAAACAGTCCGCTGCCAATCCTGGGCTGTGTGCCATGGAGTGTTGATCTTATCGCCGTGCGCGCCATCGATATGGTAAATCATCTGGGCGCGACCATTATCAATGAAGGCGATATCCGCACCCGCCGTGTCAGATCCGTGACCTTCTGCGCACGCAGCCTACCGAATATGCTGGAGCATTTCCGTCCAGGCTCGCTGCTGGTGACCTCTGCCGATCGTCCCGATGTATTGGTTGCCGCCTGTTTGGCCGCCATGAATGGTGTTGAACTGGGCGCTATTCTGTTGACCGGTGGTTATCAGGTGGATCCACAGATCAAAAGCCTATGCGAACGCGCCTTCCAAACCGGCCTGCCGATGTTTACCGTGCAGACCAATACCTGGCAGACTTCGCTCAGCCTGCAAAGTTTTAGTCTGGAGGTCCCACCGGACGATCGTAGCCGGGTGGAAAAACTGCAAAACTTCGTGGCGGGTCATATCGACAATCAGTGGATTGAATCCCTCACTGCCAGCTCAGAACGTTCCCGTCGTTTGTCACCCCCTGCGTTTCGTTATCAGCTTACCGAACTGGCGCGCCAGGCCGGTAAGCGTATTGTGATGCCTGAAGGGGACGAACCGCGCACGGTCAAAGCAGCGGCAATTTGCGCCGAACGCGGTATCGCCCATTGTGTGTTGCTGGGTAATCCAGAAGAGATTCAGCGCGTGGCGGCCGTTCAGGGTGTTGAGCTGGGTAAAGGCATCGAAATCATCGATCCTGAACTGGCCCGTGAACGTTATGTACCACGTCTGGTTGAGCTGCGTAAGAGTAAGGGCATGACCGAAGTGGTCGCGCGTGAACAACTAGAAGATAATGTGGTGCTCGGTACCCTGATGTTGGAACAAGGGGAAGTCGACGGCCTGGTATCCGGTGCAGTACATACTACTGCCAATACCATCCGTCCGCCGTTGCAGTTGATCAAAACCGCCCCGGGCAGCTCGCTGGTATCATCGGTATTCTTTATGCTGCTGCCTGAACAGGTTCTGGTGTATGGCGACTGTGCCATCAACCCCGATCCTACCGCAGAACAACTGGCGGAAATCGCTATCCAGTCCGCTGATTCGGCCGCCGCTTTTGGTATCGACCCGCGTGTCGCCATGATTTCGTATTCAACCGGCACCTCCGGCGCCGGCAGCGATGTGGAAAAAGTGCGCGAAGCGACGCGTTTGGCAAAAGAAAAACGTCCTGATCTGGTTATCGACGGTCCGCTACAATACGATGCAGCCATCATGGCCGACGTCGCGCTGTCCAAAGCACCGAACTCACCGGTTGCGGGCAAAGCCACCGTCTTTATCTTCCCGGACTTGAATACCGGTAATACCACTTATAAAGCGGTTCAACGTTCTGCAGATTTGATTTCCATCGGGCCAATGCTGCAAGGCATGCGCAAACCGGTGAACGATCTGTCGCGCGGCGCGCTGGTTGACGATATCGTTTATACCATTGCGTTGACTGCCATTCAGTCCAAACAGGCTGAAACCGCCAAGTAATGTCATCACTACGCCGGCGTTAAGCCGGCGTTTTTTATGGCGTTCAGGGATTACTCGGCGACGGGCTCGTCTGCTGGTGGGGTAGGAGGCAGCGACTTGCCATAGGCTTTATGGTTGTTGCGGCTCATCCACAGCGACAGCGCCTTTAGCGAATCCGGCGTGTATTCATCGCAACGGGCGGTGATTTCTTCGGGACTGAGCCATTTTACCGCTTCCACTTCCGCCTCTTGCAAGGCGAACGGACCGTGGCTGACGCAGCTAAACAACGCCCCCCACACCCGACAGTGTTCATTTTCAAAATAAAACAGCCCATGTTCGGCGAAAGGCACACCGGCAATCCCCAATTCCTCTTCCGCCTCCCGGCGCGCTGATTCCAGCATGTTTTCACCGGCTTGCACCACACCACCGGCGGTGGCATCCAGATACCCCGGATAGAAATCCTTGGCGGCGGTACGGCGCTGCACCAGAATTTTACCCATACCGTCATGAACCACAATGTAACTCGCACGGTGCCTGAGGCGTTCAGCGCGCATTTGCTGGCGGCTAGACTGGGCAATGACTTCATTGTTTTCGTTGACGATGTCAACCCATTCCACGCCTACCGCCTGACTCTGTTCCACCATCTTTCGAATCCCTTGTTATGAGACGCGGAGAGCCGCGCACCTATTTTGTAAATTGTAATGAAATACGTAACCCGCACGAGTCGATCCGTCATAACTTAGTGGGAAATTGCCACTTGCGCAATAGTCTCGCTCGCTTCCATTGAAACAACCCGTAATATTTTATCTTCCAGCACACCATAGCTGGCAGGAAATCCCCCTTTGGGCAAAGCAACCGAGCCGGGATTAAAACAAACCATGTCGTCCACCCGTTCGGCATGGGGAACATGGGTATGCCCGTAAACCAATACGTCATCGTGACACAGCGGTGGCCGGCTAGCCGGACTAAACAGATGGCCGTGGGTGACGAAAATACGGGTTTTTTCCAGCAATATCTGCTGCCATGGCGCGGTAATAGGGAATTCCAGCAGCATCTGGTCCACTTCACTGTCACAGTTGCCGCGCACCGCGATAATCCGATCGGCGTAATGATTGAGTTGGCTGGCGACCTCAGCAGGCTGGTATTCATCCGGTAAGGGGTTGCGCGGGCCGTGGTAGAGTAAATCACCCAACAGTACCAGCCAGGTAGCACCACTGGCGTCAAATGCTGCCAGGAGCCGTTGAGTCGCAGTTAATGAACCATGGATATCGGCGGCAAACATAAGTTTCATCATTTATCCTCACGGTGGTTGGCGAATACGACGTTGCCATAAGTTTAACAAAAATAACGACTGCGGTAAGCACGTCAAGGCAGGATGCACTGCGTCGCCACCGATGAAGCGTATCCGCTAAACGCCCTGGGCTGGAGTGTCCGGCGTGATCTACCGCCCCCATCACAGCAAATTTATTACAGTTTTACAGCGCAGTCCGCATACCGCTGATTGTTGTAGACTTTTTGCTAAAATTTTGTCAGTTTATTGTCAATATATTGCCAGAGCGCACCCAATTTCATCACGTTATGACCTATGCTTGATTCTGGAGCGTTTTTTGGCGCACGCACATTGCGGGAAGCGAGGCAATTATGAAAATTTTAATTACCGGTGGCACGGGGTTAATCGGGCGGCACCTCACCGCACGTTTGTTGGCATTATCACATCAGATCTCGGTGCTGACCCGCGATCCGACGCGTGCGCACCAAATCTTGGGGACCCACATCACCACCCTAACCACCCTGGCCTCCTGTACCAGCCTTGATGCGTTTGACGCGGTCATTAACCTCGCCGGCGAACCCATTGCGGACAAGCGCTGGAGCGCTGAGCAAAAGGAACGTCTTTGCCGCAGCCGTTGGGAAATAACCGATCGCTTAAGCCAACTGCTGCGTCAAAGCGACAATCCACCGTCGGTGTTTATTTCCGGATCGGCAACCGGCTTTTATGGCAACCAAGATCAGACACTGGTCACCGAAGACGAAACGCCAGTGGAAGAGTTTACCCATACGTTATGTCAACGCTGGGAAACGCTAGCCTTAAGTGCACAAAGTCCGCGCACGCGAGTGTGCCTGTCGCGTACCGGCGTCGTACTGGCGGCGGATGGTGGCATGCTGAGCAAACTGCTGCCGCTGTTTAAAGTAGGGTTGGGTGGCCCCATAAGCCACGGACGGCAATTTCTGCCGTGGATTCATATCGATGATATGGTGGACGCCCTGATATTCCTGCTTACTACCGATGGGCTGCAGGGGCCGTTTAACCTGGTTGCCCCCTACCCGGTACACAATGAGCAATTTGCGGCCATTCTCGGCGAAGCGCTACACCGACCTGCATTAATGCGCGCACCGGCCTGCGCGGTAAAGCTGATGATGGGCGAAGGCGCCACGCTGGTGCTGGGCGGCCAGCGCGCGGTACCTAAACGCCTTGAACAGGCTGGCTTTACTTTCAGATATATGGAACTTAAACCGGCTCTGGCAGAGATACTAAAAGATCAATAGGGCCGGATGCCCTATTTGAGCGCGCCGGATAAAAACTGCTGTAACCGGGGGCTGCGTGGATTGCCAAACACCTCTTCCGGGCTACCCTCTTCTTCGATTACCCCTTGGTGCAGGAAAATCACATGATTTGAAACGTGCCGGGCAAATTCCATTTCATGGGTAACCACCACCATGGTTTTCCCCTCTTCGGCCAGCTTTTGCATGATGCGTAGCACTTCGCCTACCAACTCAGGGTCTAGCGCCGACGTCGGTTCATCAAACAATAATACGTCCGGTTCCATCGCCAACGCCCGAGCAATAGAAACCCGCTGCTGTTGACCGCCGGAAAGGTTGATCGGGAATTTAGCCCGTGCACGTTCGTCGATGCCCACCTTATCCAAATACAGCACTGCACGTTCATATGCCTGTGATTTACTCAACCCCAACACCTGTATGGGGGCTTCCATCACGTTTCCCAACACCGTCATATGACTCCATAAATTGAAGTGCTGGAACACCATAGTCAGCCGCGTTCTCAATAACTGCAGCTGTTTTTTATCAAACACTTTTAGCTGTCCGTCGCTATCGCGCACCATATGAATATCAATATTGTTGACGCTAATAGATCCTTCACTGGGTTTTTCCAGAAAATTAATGCAGCGTAAAAAGGTGCTTTTGCCGGAGCCTGAAGATCCGATAATACTGATAACGTCACCCGCACGAGCCTCCAGGGAGACGCCTTTGAGCACTTCCTGATCGCCATAGCGCTTGTGCAGTTCCTTAATCAACAGTTTGGTTTCTTGCATAGTATTATCCTGCACGTTATGGGCTTATTGCGGTTTAACATGCCGCAGCCAGCGTTTTTCAGCCTTGCGGAACGATCCGATCAGCACAAATGAGATCAGTAGATAGATAACCGCCGCGATGCCAAAAGCATAAAAAGGCTGGTAGGTGGCGGCGTTAATATCACGGGCTATCTTCAGCACATCAGGCACTGTGGCGGTAAACGCTAAGGTGGTGGAATGCAGCATCAATATCACTTCGTTGCTATAAGCCGGGATAGCGGTTCGCAGCGCCGATGGCAGAATGATGCAGCGATAAAGCTTAAACCAGGAAAATCCGTAGGCACGGGCCGCCTCAATTTCACCATGAGGCACGGCGCGGATGGCGCCGGCAAAAATTTCGGTGGTGTAAGCACAAGTGTTAAGGGTTAGCGCCAAAATGGTGCAATTAAACCCGCTGCGGAAAAAGGCGTTGAGCAAATCGGTGCCGCGTACAATTTCCAGGCTGTACATACCCGAATAGAATACCAACAACTGTACATACAGCGGCGTGCCGCGAAAAACATAGGTAAACAGCCAGACGGGAAAACGCACCCATGGCCTGGGCGATACACGCGCCACTGCCATAAATACCGCCAGGATCCCGCCCATGAACACCGATGAAACCAGTAACCATAAGGTGACCGCCAGTCCGGTAAAACGATAACCATCGCTCCACAACAAGGCCTGTCCATATTGTTGCAGGATCTCAATCATAGCTCGGCCTTCTTAACGCCCAAAGAATAACGCCGGGTCAGCCATAACAGCACCCCGTTGGAGAGAGTGGTGAAGATCAAATAGATCACCCCCGCTACCATGATGAAATAAAACGGCTGATAGGTTCCTTTGCCGGCCAATTGCGTGGCTTTTACCACGTCATTGAGTCCCAATAAAGATACCAGAGCGGTAGCTTTTAATATGACCTGCCAGTTGTTGCCAATACCAGGCAGCGCAAAACGCATCATGGCAGGGAACATAATTCGGCGAAAGATTTGCCCGCTGGTAAAACCGAACGCGGTAGCCGCTTCGATTTGTCCGCGCGGCACCGCCATAAAGGCACCACGAAATGTCTCGGTGAAATAAGCACCGTAAATAAAACCCAGCGTAATGATACCCGCCGACATGGGGTCAATATCAATCTGGTCCATGCCGATAGATTCAGTCAGGCTATTAAGTGCAATTTGCAATCCGTAGAAGATTAACAACATCAGCACCAGATCGGGCACACCGCGAATCAGTGTGGTATAGCCATTAAAAATACCCGCCAGCATGCGGTTACGGGAGAGTTTGGCACCGGCACCAATCAGTCCGATTATCACCGAGAGCACCACTGACGTTAACGCCAACTCAAGGGTAACCAGGGCACCGCTAAAAATGAGTTGCGAATAACCATAAAGCATCGATCATATCCTGTCCCGTCGGAGGATTAACAACATAGCTATACCCAATACATTTCATGTTGCGCGAAGGCGGCAAGCGAGAAAATTCCGATGAACTCACTCAAGTCAGTGATTCGGGTGAACGAGTACCGCCAACGGATCTGCAACATGAAAGATGAAGGGGATATGCCCGCGCGGTGCGCGGACAAATATCACATAACAGGATTAACCGCCGTAAACATCAAAATCAAAATATTTCTTGGCAAGTTTGCTGTAAGTCCCATCTTTACGCATTTCAGCAAAGGCTTTATCCAACGCAGCTTTCAGCTCAGGGTCATCTTTACGCAAGCCCATACCGGTGCCAACACCAAAAAATTGATTATCTTTCACCGCAGGTCCGGCAAAAACATACCCTTTGCCCGCGGGTTGTTTGAGGAACCCTTCACTACCGGCCACTTCATCCTGGAACGCGGCGTCAATACGACCGGTGCCAAGGTCAGCGTAGATCAGATCCTGGTTGGCATACGCCACCACGTCGATACCTTTAGGCTGCCACATAGCGTTGGCATAGGCTTCCTGAGTGGAGCCCTGTAGCACGCCCACACGCTTGCCTTTCAGGCTATCCACGGTAGGTTTAATCGCCGTGCCGACTTTAGCAATCAAACGCGCATTGGCGGCATAAAGTTTGTCGGTAAAAGCAATTTCCTGCTCACGCTTTTCAGTGATCGACAACGAAGAGATGATAGCGTCGATTTTTTTAGCTTTGAGTGAGGGGATCAGTGCATCAAAGTCGCTTTCAACGAAGGTACATTTAGCTTGGATACGCTTGCACAGGTCTTTAGCTAAATCGATATCAAAACCCACTAACTGACCACTGGCATTTTTTGACTCAAAAGGAGCATAAGTCGGATCGGTACCAATTTTAATATCTTTAGGCATCGCAGCGAAAGCGCTGCTGGCGGCGATAGCCAATACCAAAGGAAGAACTTTTACCAGCTTTTTCATACTTTACCCTCTGTATAATTTTTAGTTAGGCATAAACCGTGATGTCATTGCTGGAATCAAGTACTGCACTTTTCGTGCCATTTTAACATTAGCCGCGAAGTGCTTTACCCCAGTGCCATAATAACACTTTCAATGCACCTCAATAGTCTGCGTGAAAAGCCAATCGGTTGATTTACCAGCCACAGGCAGGTTGGCGCCCAGGCTCATTGCACCAACATCATACATCCGGCGATCACTATTGGTGCAATAAGAGTCAGGTCCGCCCACAATCGGTGCGACAGGTCATACCAAAGGATGGCAAAATAACATTGACGTGAGGTGAGCATAGACTCGGTAGGTGGTGCCCCGGGGGCTATTGTCCCTGCCAGCGTTCAAACAGCTCCTGAGGTAATTCGATGTCGAATTGATCCAATACCCGATTAACCGTCTGGTCGATAATGTCCTGCAAGGAGGTGGGGCGATGATACATTGCAGGCACCGGCGGCATGATGACGGCGCCCATTTCGGCGGCTGCGGTCATCAGTCGTAGATGGCCAAGATGAAGCGGCGTTTCGCGTACGCAAAGCACCAGTGTGCGGCGTTCTTTCAAAACAACGTCGGCTGCGCGTGACAATAAACCGTCGCTGTAGCTGTTAACAATGGCTGAGAGGGTCTTCATGGAACAGGGTAAGATAACCATGCCTGCGGTCTTGAATGAGCCAGAACTGATGCTGGCGGCGATATCCCGGCAATCATGCACCCGATCGGCCATGGCCTGAACTTCACGCACGCTATAATCAGTTTCCAATGCCAGGGTCTGACGCGCAGCGTTGCTCAGCACCAGGTGGGTTTCCACGTGGTCCACGGTCTGGAGTACTTGCAAAAGTCTTACGCCGTACACCGCTCCACTGGCGCCGGTTATACCTACTATCAGTTGTTTCATGTGCTTTCTCCCTGATCTGGGCACGACGTTCTTTTTGACCATCACTGCCAGTCACGGACGCGACGCGCATTGCCGACCATCAAGACAATCGGACACCAGGTCCCTACTGCTGACAGCCCATAATAAAACACCCGGCACGAATAACCGCCCGGGTGAATGCGTCGACTACCGGTTAACCGGACGCCGGTTTGCTTAGCCTTCGTTATACATTTCCAGGTTTTCCACCTCGGTTTGCATGCGTACCGCTTTGACATCATCATTACGCAGCGATTCGAGATAATCAAGGTAACGCTGATCAACGTCCTTGGTAACGTAGATTCCGTTAAATACCGAGGATTCGAACTGCGTCACGTCCGGGTTATCTTCCCGTACCGCCGCTTCCAGATCACTGAGATCCTGGAAAATCAACGCATCGGCGCCGATCAGTTTGCGAATTTCAGCCACTTCACGGCCGTGGGCAATCAGTTCGGTTGCGCTAGGCATATCAATGCCGTAGACATTGGGAAAGCGTATTTCCGGTGCCGCAGAGGCCAAGTAAACATTGCGCGCTCCGGCTTCACGGGCCATTTCGACAATTTGTTCCGATGTAGTGCCACGTACGATGGAGTCATCCACCAATAGGACATTTTTATCACGGAACTCGGCACGGTTGGCGTTAAGCTTGCGGCGTACCGATTGGCGACGCACCTGCTGACCGGGCATGATAAACGTACGGCCCACATAGCGATTTTTTACAAATCCCTGACGGTAAGGCAAGTTAAGAATACGCGCGATTTCCAACGCAATGTCGCAGGAGGTTTCCGGGATGGGGATCACCACATCAATATCCAGGTCCTCCCATTCGCGCGCAATCTTCTCACCCAATTTTTGTCCCATGCGCACCCGGGCACTGTAAACGGAAATCTTGTCGATAAACGAGTCAGGGCGAGCAAAATAGACATATTCAAACAGGCAGGGATGGCTTTGCGGATTTTCCGCGCATTGGCGGGTGAATAATTGACCATTTTCAGTAATATACACTGCTTCACCCGGCGCCACATCGCGCAGGAATTCAAAGCCAAGGGTGTCAAGCGCCACGCTTTCGGACGCCACCATATATTCATTGCGGCCATCGGCCAAAGTGCGTTTGCCAATGACCAGCGGACGAATGCCGTTAGGATCGCGAAATGCGATCAGGCCATGGCCGATGATCATGCCGACCACGGCATAAGCACCACGAATCTGCTGGTGGGTGGCCGCCACTGCCGCAAAAATATTATCGGCCTCTAGTGGATAGTCAGGAAAACGGTCCAGCTCGCTGGCCAGGATATTGAGCAGGATTTCCGAGTCGGACGTTGTATTAATGTGACGGCGCCCTTTTTCAAACAATTTTTTGCGCAGCTCGTGAGCGTTGGTCAGATTACCGTTGTGAGCCAGCGTGATGCCGAACGGGGAATTGACATAAAAAGGTTGGGCCTCGGAGGCGCTGGAGCTGCCGGCAGTGGGATAGCGTACATGGCCAATGCCCATATTGCCCTGCAGACGCTGCATATGTCTGGCTTCAAATACATCCTTCACCAAACCATTGGCTTTGCGTAATCGAAAGCAATCCAATGCATCAATGGTGACGATGCCCGCCGCATCCTGCCCACGGTGCTGAAGCACCGTTAACGCGTCATAAATCGACTGGTTGACCGGCATAAAACCGGCGATACCGACAATACCGCACATGTGTCATTTCCTCATCAGCGTTACCGCGGCGATTAATGCCCCGGTAAGAAACTCGACGTGTTTCTGAGATAGTCAAAAAACCATCTGATAATACCGCTGAACTGCGGTATCAGCTGGGACTGGTGCCAGTCCTCGCTCTGGGAGAATCCGGTGAAGGTATCCAAAAAGAATAGCATGGCCGAGACGATCAGTATGCCCCTGAGCGCGCCGAAACACACACCTAACACCCGATCCGTGCCGGATAAACCGGTCCGTTCCACCAGAGAGCCAATCACGTAATTAACAATTGCCCCAACGATCAGGGTAGCCACAAACAACAGGGCAATCGCGATACCGTTACGAACCAACTGATCTTCAAAGCGGGTAAAATAGACGGCGAGGTACACATAATAGTGGCTGGCAACGAAAAACGCACATCCCCAGGTCACTAATGATAAGGCTTCGCGTATAAATCCCCGGATCAGACTTATCAGAGCAGAAAAGACTATGATGCCAATAATGGCGTAATCAACCCAGATCATGCATGCATCCCTAGTTAACTCGCCCCGTCAGCAGGTTCGCGGCGAATTCTATCAGAAAACGAAAACGTTTGCGCAGCGGAATTTTGGCGCAAAGTGAAATTAGCAACGGCCATTAAAAAAGCCCAATTAACGCAAGAAGATAACACGCAGAGCTGCCATTCTCGCGTTTGACCACCTCGGGTACTCAGTAAATCAATGAGCCTGATAGGCGCGCAGTTGTCCACTGAGCTCACTCAGTCGATTCATTTCCGGCAGTGCCGCTTCAAGCTTTTGCTTAGAGGCTTCTGGCCCGACAAAAATACGGGTAATCTGCCCTGCCACCGGCACCGAAGGCACGGTATAAGCGCGATAACCTGCCAGACGCAGTTTAGCGACGATCTCCCTCACTTTGGCGGCATTTTTCAGCGCACCTAATTGCACCACCCAGGCCTGGCCCTGCGGCGGCGTCTCGACGGTTTCTTTGGCAGGCGTCACTGGTTTTTGCGTTGTCGCCGGTTTGGGTTCCTGTTTGGTGTCAGCTTTCACTACCGGTGGTTTAACCGCAGGTTTATCTTGCTCCACCGGTTTGGACGGTGCCGTTTTTATCGATTCCCGACGGGCCGGGGCTTTTGGTGGCGTCGCTGGGGTACTGTTATTGCCCCCGGCAGCGGCGGAATCATCACCCGATTGGGCCTTATTCGACTGTACCACTGCCGCCCCCGCACCTTCCGGCGGCTGGCTGGGTAGCGACTGGTTGGCCTGAGGGTAAGCATCGCCCTCATCGGTATCGCCGGGTTTAGGCACTAATGGAATCGCGGCAAAATTATCCTCATAGTGCTTTTTTTTACCATCCAGCAGGCCGGGCAGTACGATGACGCCAAGTGCCACGATGATGATGGTTCCCACCAACCGGTTCTGAAACTTACTGGCCACGTTCTTTCTCCGGGTTGACCATCGCCATCACCGGGGCCACGGTATGAAACGAACCGAATACCAGTACACAATCTTCTGGTCCCGCGTCCCGCAGCGCCTGGAGCCAAGCCGACGGCACATCGTCAAATAGCAGCGCATCATTGAGATGCGCCGCCAGTTGCGCCGCAGTAGCAGCGCGCGGCCCCACCAGGGATGCGCAGTACCATTGATCCACTTGACCGCGCAGCGTGTCCAGCGTGCTGGCGATATCCTTGTCCGCCAGCATACCCACGACCGCCAGCAGACGACCGGTGATGGTCAGTTTTTCCAGCTGTCGCGACAAATAACCGGCAGCGTGGGGATTATGGGCAACATCAAGAATACGCAACGGCCGTTGACCGATGGTTTGAAAGCGGCCCGGCAGCGCGGCATCAAGCAGCCCGTGGCGGATCGCCCGTTCCGACACTGGCAGCGGCCATTTGCTAAGCACAGCCAGTGCAGTAGCGGCGTTCGCCAGCGGAATGGACGGCAGCGGCAAATTTTCCAGGGTTATTTCGGCATTTCGCCAGCACCAGACATCGCCGTTAACGGAAAACGACCAGTCACGATCACGACAATAAAGCGGCGTAGCCAATTTATCAGCGACGCGGTCGATAGAAGCCGGACGATCGGGTTCACCCACTATCGCCGGTTTACCGGCACGCAGGATGCCTGCCTTTTCGCGCCCGATACTTTCACGATCGGGCCCCAGCAGCTCAGTATGATCAAGGGCAATACTGGTGATAACGGCCACATCCGCATCAACAACATTGGTCGCATCAAGCCGCCCCCCCAAACCCACCTCGAGGATCACCACATCCAAGGCCGCCTGTTTGAACAACCAAAAGGCCGCCAGGGTACCAAATTCAAAATAGCTTAAGGAGATATTGCCACGCCCAGTTTCAATCGCCGCCATCGCCTCGCTGTGCCGGCGTTCGGACAATTCCCGACCCTGGATACGGACCCGTTCGGTATAATGCAGTAAATGGGGGGAGCTGTAGACGCCGACCTTCAAGCCTTCGGCCAGCATCACCGTCTCCAGCAGTCGGCAAGTGGTGCCTTTGCCGTTGGTGCCGGCGACAGTAATCACCTGCGCGGCTGGACGGGATAATTCTAGCTGGCGAGCAACCTGGCCAATCCGCTCCAGGCCCAGGTCGATGGTTTTGGCATGCAGGCGCTCAAGATAATAAAGCCACTCGGCCAGTGACGATGTGGCTTGAGGCACAGTAAGATTTTCCATACGTCCCGTTGTTGACTATTTAGTAGCAATCACGTTAACCATGATCTATTAGGCATAACCATGCTGATACAGTGTCCAGGCGGCCAAGACCGGGCTCCAGGCTTACACTGCCGGGGTGTCACTGCCAACACGCCCCGGCGGGAATACGGCCTAGATTTCGTCCTGGTGCTCAGGCGGCGTGATATCGGCTTTCGGTTCGTGGGCATGCTGCGCTTCAGGCTGCGGCCGGTGGCTCATTTTAGCCAACAGGCTGGCGAGCTTTAGCCGCATTTCGGGCCGACGCACGATCATATCAATGGCGCCTTTCTCAAGCAAAAATTCGCTGCGCTGAAAACCCGCAGGCAGTTTTTCCCGCACCGTTTGCTCAATCACCCGCGGGCCGGCAAAACCGATCAACGCCTTGGGTTCAGCAATGTTAAGATCGCCCAGCATGGCCAGACTGGCTGAAACCCCCCCCATGGTCGGATCGGTCAAGACCGAAATATAGGGTAACCGGCGCTCCCGCAGTCGTGCCAGGGCAGCGCTGGTCTTCGCCATCTGCATCAACGAAAGCAAGGCTTCCTGCATCCGCGCGCCGCCGCTGGCGGAGAAGCAGACCAGCGGACATTCGTCTTCCAGAGCCTGCTCAACCGCACGCACAAACCGCGCGCCGACCACCGAGGACATGGAACCGCCGATAAAAGCAAATTCAAAGGACGCCACCACCACCGGCATATCAAATAACGTGCCTTTCATCACCACCAGCGCGTCTTTTTCGTCGGTGGCCTTTTGCGCCGCCGCCAGGCGATCCTTGTATTTTTTGGAATCCTTGAATTTCAGGATATCCCTTGGCTCGAGTTCGCTACCCAGCTCCACTTCGCTGCCTTTATCCAAAAAGGCATGTAGGCGGGCCCGTGCAGTCATGCGCATATGATGATCGCACTTGGGGCAAACATCCAGGTTGCGTTCAAGCTCAGCCCGATACAGTACCTGCCCGCAGCTATCACATTTCGTCCACACGCCTTCTGGGATATTGGCCCTACGCGCTGGGGTGATAGTGCTCTTATTGAGAATTCGTTCAATCCAGCTCATCGATAACCTTTCTGTTTGAACCTGGCAAGCGCCAGTCCGCTATTCACGCTTTGACCATCATGCCGGCGTAACCTGCCGTGCCGTCTTTTCGATATGAAAAACAATAGCCATTAAAAATGTTGCCTATTAAACCATAACCGCCAACCAGTTGGGATAGAAAACTCTGCTCACTGCTCATCATTTACCCATACCCAACAGCCAACGGTGGTTTGCCTAGGGGCGGGAGGCCGCGCGTTTATGCCGCCATATTTCGATCACACCCGGCAATATTGACAACACGATAATGCCGACAATCAGTAATTTAAGATTTTCCTGTACCACCGGCAAATCACCAAACCAATAACCTGCATAGGTAAACAGTGCCACCCACAACACGCCGCCGGTGATATTAAACAGAGCAAAATGCCGGTAGGACATATGCCCCATACCCGCGACAAATGGCGCAAAGGTTCGCACTATCGGCACAAAACGCGCCAAGATAATGGTTTTGCCGCCATGGCGTGCGTAGAACTGATGGGTTTTATCCAAATAGCTACGCCGGAACAGTTTTGAATCGGGGTTACTGAACAATTTTTCACCGAACAACCGTCCGATAGTATAATTGACTGCATCACCCAGTACCGCCGCCAACGCCATGAGCAGTGCCATAGTATGCACATCGAGTTGGTTAGACGGTAACGCCGCCAGCGCGCCGGCGACAAATAACAACGAATCCCCCGGCAAAAACGGCGTTACCACCAACCCGGTTTCACAAAACAGAATCAGGAACAAAATGGCGTAGACCCAGACACCATATTGCGCCACCAATTCTGCTAGGTGAACATCGATATGCAAAATAAAGTCAATGATAAGTCTAACAAAGTCCATGATGTCTCTCTCACAGGCGCCACAAAGAGTTTTAAACCGTTAATCCTGAAGAAATAACGGCCCCAGGGAAGACAAAGGCAAATCAAAACGGCTGGGATAATCCACCGCCACCATGTACAGCCCTTCCGCCTTGGCTGTCGCCGCCGCCAGGGCGCGATCCTGTGCCGCCAGCACCTCGGCAACCCAGGCCTCGGGACGGTTGCCGCATCCCACTTCCATCAGACTGCCGACGATATTGCGTACCATATGATGCAAAAAAGCATTCGCTTTAATATCCACCACCACATAGTCGCCGCGCCGGGTCACGGTTAAGTGGATAATATTGCGCCACGGTGAATGCGATTGGCAGTGCAGTGCGCGAAACGACGTAAAATCATGCTCACCCAGCAGGTATGCGCCAGCGCGCATCATCTTATGCTCATCCAACTGATGGTAAAAATGCGTCACGCCATGAGACAGTATCGCCGGCCGGTAAGGGTGATTATAGATAATATACCGATAGCGTCGTGCTATTGCGCTAAAACGCGCGTGAAAATCATCGGCTACGCTGCGTACCCAGCGCACCGCAACATCAGACGGCAGATTAGCGTTCACCCCTAGCGTCCATGCGGCGTCCGCACGCTGCGCCCGGGTGTCAAAGTGCACCACCTGTCCGGTGGCGTGTACGCCGGCATCGGTACGCCCGGCGCACAATACCGAAATCGGTTCATCGGCTACTTTGGACAGGGCCTGCTCCAGACAGGCCTGAACACTACTGACCTCAGATTGCCGTTGCCAGCCGTAGTAACGGCTGCCGTCGTATTCAATACCCAAGGCAATTCTTTTGGTTGCCGGCTTATCGCCGGTGACGTCCCGCAACATTAATAAAAATACTCCGCCACCAACAGCTCAGCAGTCAATAGCGCCATCAGCGCTCCGCCAAAACGAACGTTGTCCGCAACCGACCAGAACTGTAGCAGATCCGGCATACCATAATCATTACGCAAACAGCCGATGCTCAGATGCGCCTGACCTGAAGCATCCTCCACCTGCGTGGGGAAATCGCCCTCAGCGCTCAGGGTGATGGATTCAAGGGCCGCTAATGCCTCGCGCGCTTCCTCAGCACCCATCGGGCGCTGGGTTTCCAGATGAACGATCTGGGCATGGCCGTAAAATACCGGGGCCTGAACGCTGCTTACCGAAATCGGCAACCCCTCGTCCTGCAATACCTTGCGGACTTGATCCACCAGACGGCGCTCGATCTGCACACTGCCCAGATCGTCGGCGATCAAGGGCAGCAAATTAAAGGCTAACTGACGGCTAAAAAAGCCCGGTTCAGTGGGCAGGCCGTTTAATAAGCGCGCACTCTGACCGGCCAGATCATCCACCGCCACCTTGCCCTGCCCCGACGCCGACAGCAAATTACTGACGTGCAGGCGTGTGATGCCGGCCAGATCGGTCAGCGGCCGGACCGCCAGCAACAGTTGGCTGGTCAGGCTATCAGCCACCGCCACCAGATTACGGTTACGATAATCGGCCAGCACCGTGTCATTAACGCCCGGCACCACCAGCGGCACGTCAGGTTCCAGGGCAAACTGACCACTGGAATCAATCACCACGCAACCTGCCTGCGACGCGGCCTCGGCATACAGCGTGCTGGCCTCGGCGCCGGCGATGAAAAACGCCAACTGTACCGACGTCCAGTCAAACTGCGCGGCGTCGGTCACCAGAATGCTTTTACCGTTATAACGCAGCGTTTCGCCGGCGCTGCGTTCGCTGGACAGTAAATACAGCTCCCCAACCGGGAACTGACGCTCCTGCAGTAACTCCAGCAGCGCTGTACCGACTGCTCCTGTTGCCCCTAAAAGGGCGATATTCCAGCCGTCAGACATCAATTTTCTCTCCAAGACAGTGCATAATTGCGCCCGGAAGGCATTAACCCCCCGGATTAAAATCTGTAAGGCACCCGGCCATTCGAGCAAAGGGGGAATATTCTGCCACTGAATGAAACAAAATCCCAACGCTATTGTGATTAACCGGTTGTGACAACCTGATGAAAGCGGGCGTCATCCACCTCGGTTAAAAGTGGCAGCCCTGATCGTACACTGTCTGGTGTTAATGCGGTAACCCAACGTCTTACCCGCTAGACTGGCGATACTGCGACACCACCGACGTCCCGCCAGCGAGGCCGTTAGGGCGTTTGTCATTCCCCTTGCCGGTTTCATTATCTATGGGCCAGGGGAATGTATCGTCTCAGCATGGAGAATGTTAGCGTGATGCTGAGACACAGCTTATGAAAGCAGTTGTTTTAGCCGCTGCATGCCCTGCTCTATTGAGGAAAAAACCGAGGTGATTGAGGATGAAAACAGTCTATGTGCCGGCCACGGCATGGCACGCGATGCTGCCGAGGACATCGAAAGTTGATGAGATGGCGCGCTAACGGCTGCGGATGGCCTTGTCGTAGGGCGTGGGGCCCCGAGCCTATTGTTAGCAGTAATGGTTGTTAACTTGTTGGTTATTAAATCGATAATTTGTTGGTTTTTATGGTGTTTAGCATGGTTGAGTGCCGTATGTCCTTGTTTATCAACGATGTTGAGATCGGCATCCTTTTCAATAAGCAACGTCGCCATTTCCGTAAAATTTGTCATAACCGCCCAATGCAACGCGGTGAAACCTTTGTTGTCCTGCTGATTAATATCGGCGTTATTGTTAATCAGCGAATTGGCTATTTCGCGTAGATCGTTGATAACAATATGCATAGAATATTCATCAGCGGTTTCTCGGGCTTCGCCCTTAGCCGCCCAATGCAGTGCGGTTAATCCCTGGTTGTCCTTCTGATTAACATGTGCTCCTGCATAAGAAATTCCTTGGCTATTAATAGAAGCCTTCCCTTTAATAAGCAATTTAACGACGTTTACATTAGCCTGCCTGCTGGCCCAATGCATAGGCGTCAAACCATTTACGTCTTTCACATTAATATGCGCACCAAACTGGATCAAGGTTTTCACGGTGGGGGAAAACCCATTTTTGGCAGCAAAATGCAGCAAGGTATTGTTATTATACATTGGTGTGTTAATGATCATACCATATGTTGCGATCATTTTGGTGAGATGGTCATTATCTGTGGCACTGGAGGCGACCATTTTAATAATTTCCAAATTACCATAACAGTCTCCAACATTTTCCCACGGTAGTGTTTCAAGATACTTTACAGATGAAATGATTTCTTGTTCGAATGGTTTAAAGCTACTATGGTAATCAATAACTCCCATGTCACGGCTCAAGTTGCAATCTTTATTGCCTCTATAAGGCAAATCAGCAACCTTATGAGATGGTTCGCCTTTTATCTCCCTTGCATTCCTGACTTTAATTTCGTCCACGATATTTTTCGGGAGTTTTTTTTCAATTGCAGCTAATGCAGCTTGACGAGAATAAGCAATATTAGACGCTGAATTAAATCGCTGACCAATAGTGGAATTAGGTTCTAAAGTGAATTGTACCACGCTCTGACTGGCCAGCGGTATTATTGAAGCAGAAATAAGAGGCATAAGTGACCTGTAAATTATTAATTAAATGAATACGAGTGTTTGTTTCGGCAATTAAATCGTACTTAATAAAAAAAAAGGAAGGCATCTTCCTTTTTTAGATACTTAAATTTATAGCGTTTCGATTAAAAATACCGTACTAATCACCAGACGTTTAATAAGAATTTAATATCTACAGATATTATTTTTATTAGATTTATCTTGGCGTATAGATAAGCGTTTTACATTTACAGATAATGCGCTGCCTGCGTGCGAGTGCCAATAACACGTCGAGGCGTATCATGCTTGCACCGGTGTTAACGGCGTTTGTCGCAATGTTTTTTCGCCATGGGCAACGGCATCACTACCACGTCATCAACAGTGGGATTACACTGTACCGAGTCATACGGGCACAGCGATTGCGAATACTGCTGCGTTGACACGTACCTGCGGCGCAGAAAATGCCATCCTGACGCATCCCGCTACCGCAACATTCAGCAACTTGTTATGATTCGCCGCACTATTTGCTATACCCAATAGATTTCGCGTCGCAGGCAGGCGGCTAACGAGTGAATCCAGAACGGCTCAGGTAAGCCTTCGGTATTCGCCCGCAGTCAACCCACCCGCAACCCGAAGCATGACGGGTCGATACCCGTGCCCCCGATGGGAAAGGATAAGTGATATGCAACCTGTAAGCGGTCCCGGTACACCTTTACCAGGTGACCCCCCCCACGACGCCGTAACCGGCGGATCTGTCGGTGTTGGGAAAGATGGCGAAAAACCGCTCACCACGGCACAGCGCACATCGCTGGAACGATTGATTATCAAGATCATGACGCTGAGCAATAGCAAAACCCCGGAAATCTGGGCTGCCTTGCGTCATCAATTGCATATCACCAATGACAGTGAGCTGACTGCGCGCCAGTTCGAACCGGCAGAGCAATTTTTGCAAACCCGCCTCGAACAGGCCCAGCAAACCCACGGTGGTCGTCAACTGATGCAACAGCTGACGGATCTACTGCCCAAGGGTAATAACCGCCAGGCGGTGAGCGAATATATCCGCCGCGAATTCGGTCACACCGTATTAAGTCAACTGGAGCCGGCGCAATTACTGGAGGTGGTGGCGCTGCTGCAAAATGGCCAACTGAATATCCCTCAGCCGCCGCAGACCGCGATAACCGACCGAACGCTGCTGCCGGCCGAGCATCATGCGCTAAACCAGCAAATCATTCGTCTGGCCGCGCTCACCGGTGAATCACCGGCGGATATCAGGCAAAGCGTCATGACCATGATGGGACTAAAATCCGGCGATCCCATCCCGGCCCGCCATTACCAACTGCTGATGCAATTTTTGCAGGGCCATATGACGCTATCGCAGCAAACTGCACCGACGTTATCCTCAGTCCAGGCCGTGTTTAAGCAGCCGACCAACGACGACGAGCAACGGGCGATAGCGGATTACTGTCTGCACCATTTCAACGCGCAACCGCAAAGCATATTGACGCCCGCCCAAGTTAGTGCGGTGATGCAGTTCTTGTTTCTTCATCGCTTGACCCGCACACAAAGCCAGCATCAGACCACCGACAGTCGATTGCTGCAACCCGCCTTAAGTCCGCTTATTGCCACCGTACCGGTGGAAAGAACCCCGGGGTTAACCCGCTCGCGTTGGATTGTTGGCGCGGCGCTGCTCGCGGTACTGG
Source organism: Acerihabitans sp. TG2 (assembly GCF_035013185.1). Taxonomy (NCBI): domain Bacteria; kingdom Pseudomonadati; phylum Pseudomonadota; class Gammaproteobacteria; order Enterobacterales; family Pectobacteriaceae; genus Acerihabitans; species Acerihabitans sp. TG2. The sequence goes on along the minus strand of NZ_JAYGJO010000001.1, from coordinate 195,074 downwards.
TGCTGATTTGGGTGTTGATATGAGGCCGCAACAGAGGCACATTGCGGCGGGAAGGCATTAGGTGAGAAAGTCCCCCGGCTGGACGCCGGGGGACTTTAGCGGGCGAGACCCGAGTGCGTATCGTAGACTAGCGGTATTTGCGCATCACCAGCGACGCGTTGGTACCGCCGAAACCAAAGCTGTTGGTCATAACCGTAGTGAGCGGACGTTCCGTCATCGTGGTAATGATGTTCATGCCTTCGGCATTCGGATCGAGCTCGTCGATATTGATACTCGGGGCAATAAATCCGTGTTCCAACATCAACAGGGTATAAATGGTTTCATGCACGCCGGCCGCGCCCAAGGAGTGCCCGGTCATGGCCTTAGTGGAAGAAAACGCCGGATGCTGGCTACCGAAGGTTTCCCGAATGGCCCAGAGCTCTTTAAGATCGCCCACCGGCGTTGAGGTACCGTGCACATTGAGATAATCAATTGGCGTATCCACATCTTTGAGCGCCATCTTCATGCAACGGATCGCTCCTTCACCAGAAGGCGCCACCATGTCTGCCCCGTCTGAATTAGCACCGTAGCCGATAATTTCGCCATAAATATGCGCGCCGCGCGCCAGCGCGTGTTCAAGTTCTTCTACCACCACGATACCACCACCACCGGCGATAACAAAACCATCGCGGTTGACATCATAGGTCCGCGATGCCTTGGTCGGTGTCTCGTTATAACGGGTAGACAACGCACCCATGGCATCAAATTCGCACGCCATTTCCCAGCACAGTTCCTCACCGCCGCCGGCGAACACCACATCCTGTTTGCCCAACTGAATCATTTCCACCGCGTTGCCAATACAGTGCGCGGAGGTTGAGCAGGCAGAACTGATGGAATAATTGATACCGCGGATTTTAAACGGCGTTGCCAGGCAAGCGGAAACGCCTGACCCCATGGCTTTGGTGACCATATAAGGTCCCACACCACGCAAACCACGCGCACGCATGCCGTCGGAGCCAGCAACCTGGTTACGCGGGGATCCGCCACCGGACCCGACAATCAACCCGGTACGATCGTTGGAAACCTGATTGGGTTCTAGGCCTGAATCTTTAATCGCCTGTTCCATAGAGAGGTAAGCATAAATGGAAGCATCACTCATAAAGCGCGCAATTTTACGATCAATCAGCCCGGTAGTATCGAGTTTAATGTCGCCCCAAACATGGCTACGCATACCAGAATCTTTCAATTCCTGAGAGAAAGTAATTCCGGAGCGACCTTGTTGCAGAGATGCCAGGACTTCTTTCTGGTCATTACCAATACTCGATAAGATCCCCAGGCCGGTAATCACTGCACGTTTCATTTAATACCTCTTGTATTTTTATATGAGATTCTGTGACGCACTCTAGCGTACAGTTGTAAGCTGAACAAGTCCGATCAGACGATGTTTGCGAAATTTGCGCCATAAAGCACACCTCGTTAGAATCCACTCACTCCCTAATAAATGAGCCTGTAGCCTTGAATCACGCCCCAATCAACCATGCTGTTGTGAACTGGAATGAAAACGGTACACCTGTATCCCGACAGTTTGATGACGTTTATTTTTCCGATCAAGACGGGCTAGAAGAAACCCGCCATGTTTTTCTGGCCGGAAACGCCTTGCCCGAGCGGTTCATTCACCATTCGCGGCCAGTATTTATCGTGGCGGAAACCGGCTTCGGCACTGGGCTAAATTTTCTCACCTTATGGCAGGCGTTTGCTGTTTTTCGGCGCCAGAACCCGGCTCATCAACTGAAGCGACTGCATTTTATCAGTGTCGAACAGTTCCCGTTGCGGGTGGATGACGCAGCATTGGCCCATGCTCACTGGCCTGAACTGGCGGCATTGGCGTGCGAGTTACGCCAACAATGGCCCTTAGCCACGCCGGGATGCCACCGATTGATCCTCGGCGCAGAGACGATCACACTCGATCTCTGGTACGGCGAGGTCAACGCCCTATTACCGACAATGGATGCCAACCTGGCCGGTCACGTGGACGCATGGTTCCTTGACGGTTTTTCCCCAGCCAAGAATCCTGCCATGTGGAGCGAAGGGCTGTTTCAGTCCATGGCCCGATTTGCCTGCCCACAGGGCACTTTCGCCACTTTCACTGCGGCCGGGTTTGTGCGACGCGGGTTACTGCAGGCCGGATTCAATGTTGGCAAAAGAGTGGGGTTCGGCCGTAAGCGGGAAATGTTGGCTGGCATCCTGAACCCCCAAGCCCAGCCGCTCGAAAATACCGCAGCATTGCCCGACAGTAACCCCACGTTGCCCTGTTATCGACGCCGCGCCGCCACCCACCCTGAAAACGTGGCGATTATCGGCGGCGGCATCGCCAGCGCGCTTAGCGCATTGGCCCTGCAACGACGAGGAGCACGGGTGAGTTTATATTGTGCCGATATGGCTCCGGCGCAAGGCGCGTCAGGCAATCGACAAGGCGCCTTGTATCCTCTGTTAAATAACGAAGACGATGAATTATCTGCGTTTTTCGCCAATGCTTTTCCCTTCGCGCTGGCAACTTACCAGCGGTGTGCACGCCAAGGCATGGTGTTTGAGCATCTGTGGTGTGGCGTAACACAACTGGCTTATGATCAACGCGCTCAAAACAAACTAAACCACATCCTGGCGGCGGACTGGCCCAAGGAACTGGTCCATTGCGTTGCTGAAAGTGAGATGGCCGCGCTGACCGGCGTAGAAACCGGTTGTGCCGGCGCCACTTATCCGCTGGGCGGCTGGCTTAATGGGCAACAGCTTACCGCCGAAATACTGCGGCTGGCGCAAGACCGGGGGCTGACAGTTCACTATGGCCATGAAGTACAGCATCTCACCGGTGGCGAGCACGGCTGGATACTGGACTTCGCCCAGGGTGGCACCGCCCACCATGACGCGGTGATATTGGCTAACGGTCACCGCCTGCTACAATGGCCCATTACCGCGCCGCTGCCACTGACCAACGTACGCGGCCAGGTAAGCCATATTCCCGCAGTGGCGGACCTGGCCCCCTTGAAGCAGGTGCTGTGCTATGACGGTTACCTTACACCCGCCAGCCCCGGGTATCAGACGCACTGTCTGGGAGCCAGCGCCCATCGCGATGACGATAACGTCGACTACCGCCCGCAAGAGCAGCAGCAGAACCGCGATCGTCTACTGGCCAGCGTACCCGACCAGCCCTGGGCGTTGTCCGTGGATGTGGGGGCGGCACAAGCACGCTGCGGTGTGCGCAGCAGCGCGCGTGACCATTTACCCATGGTAGGCAATGTGCCCGATTATGAGGCCACCCTGCAGGCCTACGGCGATTGGGCCAAGCAACGAAAATCCGGCGCCCCTACGGTGGATGCACCGGTTCATGCCAACCTGTTTATGTTGGGAGGCCTAGGGTCACGAGGTTTATGCACCGCGCCTCTGGCGGCAGAGCTATTGGCGGGGCAAATCTTCGACGAACCGCTACCGCTCAGCGTGGATCAGTCCGTGGCGCTCAGCCCTAACCGGTTTTGGATCAGAAAACTCGTCAAAGGCCGCCCCCTTTAACACCAGTGCATCGGGGTAAGGACGTCCTCGGTTGATTGGCTTGCGGCAACGCGTTTTTGCCATACTGATTTGCTGCTGTACTGCTGACCCCACGCTCACAGGTTATTGGTATAATATCTATTTCTAATAACCCCGTGGTAGTGTGAATAATCGCATATTTATTACACATTTCAGGGCATCCAACGCACTCCTTTATCGATAGTCAAAAAAGTTATATGACTGCTTATCTTTTGGTATACCTTATATATCTAATTGTTATTTAAGTTTTTTTGTCATATTCATCATTATAACCTAACTTTTTTTCACTGTACGATCTGTCCTAATTGTGACATCTATCGCATATAACAAAAATCGTAAAGCTGTTAACTGAATTTGGAATTTCTCTTACCGGACACTCTCCCTACACTGAAGGTGTTTTCAACAGGTATTTCCTACATTATCCCTGGAGAGTAATAATGACAGAAATAAAAAAGTTAACCACTTGGCAAAAAATGGGTTTTGGCATGGGAGATGCCGCTTGTGGCATTGTTTATTCTTCCGTTACGATGTTCTTGACCTATTTTTATACCGATATTTATGGTATTTCAGCCGCTGCGGTCGGCGTTATGTTTTTGGTCACCCGTTTGCTTGATGCCATCTCAGACCCGTTGACCGGCCTATTAGCGGATCGGGTTCGAACCCGCTGGGGTCATTTCCGTCCGTGGCTGGTTTGGTTTGCCGTCCCTTACGCGGTAATTGCGGTATTGACCTTTACCACACCGGATCTCACCGGCACCGGCAAGCTGGTTTACGCCTATATTACCTACACCTTACTGATGTTGTTTTACACCTTTATTAATATCCCCTATTGCTCGTTGGGCGGCGTTATCACTTCCGATGAAAAAGATCGTTTATCAGCGCAATCCTACCGATTTACCATTTCATCCGCCGCTGGGCTGGTAGTGTCTATCGGCACGCTGTGGATGGTGGATTATTTTGGCCGCGGCAATAAACAGTTGGGCTACCAATACACCATGGCGGTGATGGGTACGTTGGCGGTTATTATGCTTTTTGTGTGTTTTTTCTCCACCCGTGAGCAAATTTACCCACAGGAAAAAGGCAACGAAAGCGTTCTAAGCGATCTTAAAAATTTATTGTCCAACGACCAATGGCGTATCGTGGCCATTATTACATTTTTTTCCAGCATGGCCGGTGTTATGCGCGGCGCCGCCACACTTTATTATGCCACATATTTAATGCTCGACCCACAACATAGCGATTTGACCGGAACCGCCATGAAAACAGCATTTATCACCACCAGCGTTATCGGCACCATACTTGGCGCAATGGCGGCGGGTTTTTTCGCCAAACGGTTTAACGCGATAAGCATGTTTAAAAACATCAATTTATTATTGGTGGTGTTCGGATTTATTATGTTTTTTATGCCGCCAAAATGGCTTAGCATAGTATTTCCGCTGTATTTCCTGATTGGATTTTTTCATCAAATGTATCAGCCATTCAAATGGAATATGATGGCCAATGCCGCTGATTATGGCGAATGGAAAACCGGTCGACGTATTACCGGCCTCTCCTTCTCCGGCAATCTATTTGCGTTGAAATTGGGCATGGCCGTCGCGGGCGCGCTGGTCGGTTTTTCCCTCGGCTGGTTTGGCTACCAGGCCGGCTCACCGACACAAACCGCGCTGGCCTCCACCGGGATTATCGGCTTGCTGACCGTCGGGCCATCATTGTCCTATTTAGTACTGTACTGGCTCACGCGTTTTTATAAATTGGATGACGTCACAATGAAGACCATCCAGTCGGATCTGGCGCAGCGCCAACAACGTAACGACGCGCTGCAAATTGAGCCTATCATTAGCGACGATGCTCCGTTGGTTAACCACCACTAACCCTAGAATGTTGCTGAAAACCGCATATTACACAAGCCAAACTTATTTCAGAGGAATGAAAATCGATGTCTAACGTCGGCTCACCACCCTGGTGCCCGGATATGGGCGATGGAACCTATCAAAACCCGATTCTGCACGCTGATTATTCCGATCCCGATGTCGTACGGGTAGGGAACGACTTTTACCTGGTGGCGTCCAGTTTCAACCACATGCCCGCGCTGCCCTTATTGCATTCAACAGATTTGGTTAACTGGCAAATTGTGAATCATATATTCCAGAGACTCGAGCTCGCGCCTTATGAAACATTTGCGCCGGGTAAAGGTGTCTGGGCTCCAAGCATACGTTTTCATGCCGGTCGTTTCTGGGTATTTTTCAGTACCCCGGATGAGGGGATTTTTATGTGCCACGCCAGCGATCCTCTTGGCGAGTGGTCGACACCTCACTGTCTAAAATCCGTGCAGGGATGGATTGACCCTTGCCCGTTCTGGGACGATGACGGCCGCGCATGGCTGGTGCACGCTTTTGCTTATAGTCGCAGTGGCATAAAACATAAGCTGCAGCTTTGCGAAATGTCTCCAGATGGGTTATCACTGCTCGATGAAGGTAAAATCATTGTTGATGGTGGCGTAAGCCTGCCAACCCTTGAAGGACCAAAGGTCTATAAACGTAACAGCTGGTATTATATCTTCGCTCCAGCCGGCGGTGTGGCCACCGGTTGGCAAACGGTACTTCGTTCTCGCAGCCTGCAAGGACCTTATGAAAGTAAAACCGTGTTGCACCAAGGGGACAGTGCCGTCAATGGCCCACACCAGGGCGGCTGGGTTGAGCTAGAGAACGGTGAGGGGTGGTTTTTGCATTTTCAGGATGCGGGGGTATATGGTCGCGTGGTTCATTTGCAGCCCCTGCATTGGCAACATGACTGGCCGGTTATAGGTTGTGCTACTGACAACGTTGGACCCGGCGAACCGGTGTTACGTTGGTTAAAGCCGGCTGTCGCGCAATCTAGCTCTTCGAAACAACCTCAGGGATCGGATGATTTTTCATCTGATCGTCTTGGCCTACAATGGCAGTGGCAAGCCAATCCACAGCGTCAGTGGTTCCGCCTGGATAACACGGGTCTTAGTTTATCATGCCAACCCATGCCGTGGCGTGATGGCCAGCCTTCCTTTTATGATACCACCAATTTTTTACTGCAGAAATTTCCGGCGCGAGAATTTATTGTTACCACCCTAATGCAGCCCAGACTGCAAAACAATGGAGATCAAACCGGCGTAGTTATTTATGGCGAGCGTTATGCCTGCTTGGGATTAAGTCTTTCTGAAGGCAACTCTTTTTTGACCTGGAGTACCGGCTGGGTCGGGGATCGAGGAGAAGTCAATGCCCAGACACAGCATATTTGTCCATGGCCGGTCGATGCGCCAGCCTATTTTCGCATTGTCGTAGGACAAGATGCTCTTTGTACTTTTTATTACGCTTGGGATGATTGCCACTATCATGCAATACCGGAGGTGTTTGCCGCCGGCCCCGGAAAATGGGTCGGGGCCAAGGTTGGATTATATTCCGTCACCTCGGCTATCACGCCGTATGATCAAGAAACGCATCATGGAGAAGCAACCTATTCATATTTTTCATTGACAAACATTTAGTTGATTTTATTTTAAATAATTCGCCTCTAAAACGGAATTACACTCTCCGTTATGGGAGGCATTTACCTTTATTTTACCGATTAAAATAATCATCGACCTGAAGAGAAACAAAAAATGAAGATAGTAATAGCTACAGCTTTAGTCGCTCTTATGGCGGCGCCTTTATATGCAGCTGAAATATACAACAAAAATGCCAATAAACTCGACTTTTATGGTAGTGTGCAAGCCAGACATTATTTTAGCGACAGTACCGGTAGTGACGGGGATAATAGTTATGTTCGTTTAGGTTTTAAAGGCCAAACCCAAATTAACGATCAATTAATCGGGTATGGTCAATGGGAATATAACATACAAACCAATCATACCGAGGGAGGAAGCGACGCACTAACCGGGACAAAAACCCGTTTAGGCTTTGCTGGACTAAAATATGGTAATCTGGGATCTTTAGATTATGGCAGAAATTGGGGGATAATGTATGATGTCGCATCGATTACCGATATAGCGGCGATTTTTGACGATCTCACCTACAGTTATTCTGACAGCTTTATGGGCGGTCGCTCAACGGGTTTATTAACCTATCGAAATAATAATTTTTTCGGACTGGTTCAAGGACTGAAATTTGGTATGCAATATCAAGGGGCCAATGATCAGGACTCAAACAATTCCCGAATGGCGACCAAATCCAACGGCGATGGTTATGGTTTTTCCACGTCGTATGATTTTAGCTGGGGTGGTTCGATCTTGGGGGCTTACTCTAATTCCAAGCGCACGCAGGCGCAGCAACAGCTTGATTATGGCAGGGGCGATCGCGCTGAAAACTGGGCAACCGGGTTAAAATATAACGCCAAGGGTATTTATTTAGCCGCCTTATACTCGGAAACGAGAAATACCGCACCGATCGGTTCTATAGGCATGGCAAACAAAGCGCAGAATATTGAACTGGTAGCGCAGTATCTCTTTGATTTTGGTCTGCAACCGGAAATAGGATATTTTAATTCAAAAGGTAAAAATATTGAAAAATATGGTAATGTGGATTTAATTAACTATATAGACGTTGGCCTAACTTATCTCTTTAATAAAAATATGTCGATTTATGCCGATTATAAAATAAACCGGCTAGCAGATGACAATCCGTTAGGTATCGCAGCAGATGATATATTGGGCATGGGCATGAGTTATCGTTTTTAAAAATCCTTTTGGTGTTGGCTGACCGGTGGTGGCATTAGCCGCAACCGGTTATACCCGCCATCGTTCACGTTGCGGGAGCGTTGGCGGCGTTCATTCGCCCAAATCACTTACCGATGTAAGCTCATCGGAATTCATGTACTTACCGCCAAGAACCTGGGTTTAAAATTTCATATTCAGCTTCATCCACAGCGTCCTGCCTGGCTCATTTATCGGCATATCGGCGGAATAACCAAAGTTACTGTTACCGGCCAGGTTAAGATGTTCGCTGTAGGTTTTATTGAGAATATTATCGATTCCACCGCTGACTTTGATCGCTTTATTGATCTTATAACCCACGTTGGCCGAAATCACCCCAAAACCGGCGCTGGTGGCGAAATCCCTGCCAACGACATTGCCCTCATCCATCGCCACCCGCTGCTGGCGACTGACGACCCGCCACAGGGCGCTACTGCTCCACTGTTGCCGTTCATACGTCAGACCGAACCGAGCATCCAGCGGTGGTGTTTGTGGCAACGGTCGGCTATCACTTAGGTTGCTGCCCCAGGAATACGCCATGCTGGCGTCCACCTTCCAATGTTGGGTAAAATGGTATCCCAGCCCCATCTCACCGCCCAGGATCATGGCATCAACGTTGGTCACCTGACGACGGTAGGCATTTTTCGGGTCATACTTAACCAGGATGTAATCATTAATCCGCCCGGCATAACCTGAAAGCCACGCATCAAATGGCTGGCCGTGGTACTGGACACCCACATCGATTTGAGTGGTTTTTTCACTTTGCAACGTGGCAAAAGCCGCTTCACCACGCCGAGGGCCGTCGTTGGGAGCAAACATTTCCCAGTAATCCGGAAAACGCTCGGTGTACCCCAGCCCGGTATAAAACATAACCGGCAAAAAGGCCAGTTGACGCTCATAACGGATAAACCCCGCCGGCAGCGTTGCACTACGCCGGTCCGTTGCTGATAAAGCGTATTTTTCAGCCAGGCTTTGATCGAGACGCGCACCGCCGATAATGCGTTCATGCTGATCCCGGGACCAGGTGAGTTCATTAAATACCCCGTATTGTTGGAACCAGGCGTCTTTTTGCCAGCCCTCTTTTTGGTGGCCACGATGGGTATTGGTTTGCGCGTCCAGCCCGGACTGCAGGCGAAAATCCGGCCATAACCAGGTACCCATAACGCGGGCGCCGGTAGTCCGGCGATCCAAATTGCTAGAGCGGGCGGCACTGGCGGCACGCTGGCGCGCTTTGCAGCACCCGACACGCTTGCCGGCCGCAACGTTGGTCGGCACCTTTCGCAGGGTGGTATTGTCCATGATATGATTGGTATAACTGTAGTAGACCTGCGCTTCAATTTTATCCAACACCTCGCTTATCTCGCTTTTTTCAAACTTGGCGCCCAGGCTTTCACGTTTAAACTGGGACCCGTCCATGCCACGACCTACATAACTGGCTTCACCATTGCCCCGGCCCATGGACAGTTCCATCCAGGTGGTGTTATCAGGCGTCCAGCCGACGGCCAGATCGCCGTTCCACTTATCCCAACGGGATGGCACCCGCCGCCCCGTTCCGTCCTGGTAATCACTGGCCCGCGATTTATTCCCCAACAGTTGCAGGTAACCCTGTTCATTGCCCAAACTTGCACCGAGGGTCTCATCTCGCCGCGCATTGGAACCACCCAATAGACTCCCTTCCGCCTGGATCCCGGCCGCGTCGAAATGCGGATGAATCCGTTCAAAACGCAGGGTACCAGCGGAGGCACCCGGCCCCCAGAGTACGGTCTGTGGTCCTTTAACTAAGGTCAGCAGATCATAACTTTCGGGGGAAATATAGGAGGTGGGTGCATCCATACGGCTGGGGCAGGACCCCTGCATTTCCGCCCCACCGGCCAGAATTTTCAAGCGTGAGCCGAACATACCGCGAAACACAGGATCACCATTGGTGCCGCCGTTACGGATCTGCGAAAAGCCCGGAATGGTCTTTAGATAATCGGACCCATCGCTGGCAGGTACCGGCTGGCGCGGTGTTTTGGTGGCGGTGGTGATGGTCAAGGGTGAGGAGACGGGCGATGTTACCGTTATGACGTCGGCGTCATGGGGCATGGGTCGATCGTTTTGCAGCCACTGATGCTGGGTTTGGGCAACAGCGCAATTGGCCGCGACGAGCGTGAATACCGGCATAAAACCGCGCAGACGATGCGAATATCGCTTGTGTAGAGGTCGAGAGGTATAACCTGACATCATCTATCCTTATGATTAAGCAAATATTCCTGACAAACCCGCTCGCAGGCGCAGCCAGATAACGGCGCACGGTGGTCATGCCTCTATATCAGAGGTGGACGAGCCTGGTTTGGTTGACAGAATGTGTGGACGCGGATCATGGGATGATGTGGGCAGGAGCACGAACGCGGCATACCGCGAAAAAGCCGGACTCATCACCCGCACCTACACCTACACCTACACCTACACCTACACCTACACCCACACCGGACGGACGATCATGGACCGCCATCAGCATTGGATTGTACGCGATTAAATAGTGTAACCAGGGATAATTTGAGTTTCGTTTAACAATGGTATGGCATCATAGTATTGCCATTTTATCTGTTTGATATTATGTATTTTATTTTTTATTGCACACGAAAGGTTGCCGAGAAACGCCTAAACATCCTGGTCCACTGGACTCGAGCAGATACGCCATAAACCCGCTGCGCCCATGGCCGAAAACCACCGCGCAGAACAGGTAAATGGGTTATGGGAAATAAGGCGTTATTCAGCCCCAGCCTGCGCATACAGCGTTTGCCACATGCCGAACACCAGGATCTGATCCGGTGGTGACAACTCCCCATTGCCAATCGCCTCGGCCAAGCAGGACTGTACACGCTCATGCAGCTCCTCGGGGGTGTGTTCATCATTCTCCTGCGCTTGCGCCACCGCTAGCGTCAAATGGCCGCGTAAATACCCTCCGGCAAACAACTCATCGTCGCTGGCGTGTTCCACCATATTATCAATTAACGCCAAGATGCGCGTTTCAAAATCTACTATCATCACGGGTCCTTATTCTTCATTCGGGGCTGGCAACGCTCTACATATCGGCCGGGTAGGGAAATTGTTGCTGTGCCAAAGGCGGGGTATGGTAAAACGCATGCAACGCCTGGATAAATTGGGCCGCGCGTTGTGGTATGCCTTGTGATAGATAATTCATCACCTGGTCATGAGCCTTGCGTTGGAAAGCAATACGGTCCGGTTCGCTGCTGCCGTTAAGATTATCGCAACTCACGTTAAAGGGGAAATCAGCGGCAACGCAAAACATCCATTCCAGTGCCTGGGGCTTGATTTCAACCAACTCGAAGCGACGCTGGGTGTCGTCGTCACGGCCATCCGGACAATACCAATAACCGAAATCCACCTGCAAACGACGGCGTGCACCCGCAATGCACCAGTGAGAGATTTCGTGCATTGCGCTGGCATAATAGCCATGGGCAAATACGATGCGATGATAAGCATGATCACCGTCGGCCGGCAGATAAATAGGTTCATCGTCGCCTTTAACCAAACGGGTATTCAAGCTGTCGGAAAAACAGCGATTGAACAGCGCGATCAACTGCTGATATTCATGTGATTGGTTGGACATTGTCACTTATCTTTCAATAATAGTCGGCTAACCAGTGCGTTATCTCAGCACCGTGGCCATCATAAAGCAGTTTGATACTCATCAGCAGCGATACCACCACGATCATCGGACGGATCAGCTTCTGTCCCTTGGTTAATACCATGTGGGCGCCCAAACGCGCGCCTAAAAGTTGACCGGCCAGCATCACCAATCCCACACTCCACACCACGTGGCCAGAAAACACAAACAGCAGCAACGCGCCCAGATTGGACGTGAAGTTCAACACTTTGGCGTGGGCAGTGGACTTGGCCAGATTAAAACCGCATAGCGTCACATACGCCAGCGCGTAGAACGAACCCGCGCCTGGGCCAAAAAAACCGTCATAAAACCCCACACCGCATCCGGCCACCAACGCAAACGGCCAGGCGGAAAGCCGACGTTGCCGATCGTCTTCGCCGATACGCGGCATCAACAGAAAATAGAGTCCGATACCGATCACCAGCAACGGCAACATCTGTCGCAGTAAATCTGCCCGCAGATGCTGAATCAGGATGGCGCCGGTCATCGAACCGATAAACGTCAGGGCGATGGTCAGTTTCTGATCGCCAATATTCACCGCCCGTTGGCGAATAAAATAGAGGCTGGCGGAAAACGATCCGCCCACCGACTGTAGTTTATTGGTTCCCAAGGTCAGAGCCGGCGGTAAACCGGCCGCCAACAGTGCGGGCACGGTGATCAATCCACCGCCGCCGGCGATAGAATCGATAAACCCCGCCAATAGGCTCACACCAAACAATAATACAAATACCAGGGGGGATACGGCTAACCAATCCATGTATCATCCAGCGTTTATAGGTTACAGCCCAAGACAGTCCTGCCCAACCAGTTTCAGTCAGCGCAGCTATCGCACTAGGTTATTCTGCCACCAGATGGCGATCCAGTAATACCTGGCAAGACGGCGGCAATGGCGGCGGCCGTTTTACCGGAGCCGGCGCAGCACCAGGTTTTGGCGCCATAAACCAGCTATCAAGCTCCGCGCCGCAACCATCCCCCGCCGGTGGCGGGGTCTGCTCCTGGCATTCCGGACTGCCGACGGGGCAACGCAGACGCACATGCATATGGGCACGGTGACCAAACCAGGGTCGAACTTTGGTTAACCATGCGCGGTCCTGACCCGCAACACGACACAGCTGTTTTTTTATTGCAGGATTAACAAAAATACGCGTGACATCGGCATCCTCGGCCGCAAGCTTAATGAGCATCGCGATGTGCGGCTGCCAGCGGCTGGCATTGATATCACGACCATTGGCCGCCACCAAATCCAGCGGCTGGGGTTTAAGCAACTGCGCCGCACTCCAGCGCCGTTGCGGCAGTTGCAACCAGATATCCACATCCAGTCCTGACTGATGACTGGCGTGACCGCTGCTAAAGCGGCCTCCGGCCGGCATCGCCATATCACCCACCAATAACTCATTAGCCAACTGCAAATGCCGCACCTGATTGCTCAAGCGCGAAATAAACAGCAGCAGATCGGGTTGTCCGAAATAGCGCCGCTGATCCGGACGCAATACCTGATAATTGGCCGCATCCAGTGGTAATGGCTGCGCGCCAATCATACAGCCGTTGGCGAACCCGCCTATGGCCTGCGGGTTGCCGGGCACCGGATGGTCAATTTTCTGCCAAGGCGTGGGTGCCGCCAATGCCTGGACGGCCGCCAGGGCCAATAAACCCGCTATCCATTGCCGCATCATATTACCATTGAGGAACAGTGGTGGTCACGTCAGCACATTGAGCTCGCTGGCGCATCAAATGATCCATCAGTACAATCGCCATCATAGCCTCGGCGATAGGTACCGCACGAATGCCGACGCAGGGATCGTGGCGGCCGCGGGTCACCATATCAACCGGTTCTCCCGCGCGGTTCACCGTGCGACCAGGCACCATAATGCTGGAAGTGGGTTTTAACGCCAGATGGGCAATGATCGCCTGTCCGCTGCTGATGCCACCAAGGATCCCGCCGGCATGATTGCTAACAAACCCCTCAGGGGTAATTTCATCGCGGTTTTCGCTGCCGCGTTTGGCGACCACGGCAAAACCATCGCCAATTTCCACGCCTTTTACCGCATTGATGCTCATCAAGGCGTGGGCCAGATCGGCATCCAGACGATCAAACACCGGCTCGCCCAGGCCAGCCGGGACATGCTCAGCCACCAGCGTGACTTTGGCGCCAATGGAGTCACCTTCTTTTTTCAGCTTACGCATCAGGCTATCGAGCGCCTCCAATCGATCCGGATCCGGGCAGAAAAAAGGATTTTGTTCTACTTGATCCCAATCTTTAAGTTCACAGCAAATATCGCCGATTTGCGCCAGATAACCCCGCACGGTCACACCATGCCGCTGCGCCAGATACTTTTTGGCAATCGCCCCGGCCGCGACCCGCATGGCCGTCTCCCGCGCCGACGACCGGCCCCCACCACGATAATCGCGCACACCGTACTTACGTTCGTAGGTATAGTCTGCATGCCCGGGACGGAAGACATCCTTGATGGCGCTATAATCCTGCGAGCGTTGATCGGTATTGTCGATGATCAGGCCAATACTGGTACCGGTAGTGACCCCTTCAAATACGCCGGACAGGATTCGCACTTCATCAAGCTCGCGTCGCTGAGTGGTATAACGTGAGGTCCCCGGTCGGCGCCGGTCCAGATCATGCTGTAAATCCGCCTCCGTCAGCGGAATGCCCGGCGGTACGCCATCAACCACGCAACCCAGCGCCGCACCATGAGATTCACCGAACGTGGTGACACGAAATAATTGACCAATACTATTCCCTGCCATCGGGACTCCTATGCTTAACCTGATTGTACGTAAAATAACGCCGTTTGCCGACCAGGGCACACCCCTAGTCCAGGAATATTGTAAAGGTTTCCGCGCAGGCCACAAGCTGTTCCCGCGTCAAGGAGAAGACCCCATCACCACCACGTTCGAACGATAACCAATTGAAAGGGATCTCAGGGTATTGCTCGATAAGATGCACCATGCTGTTGCCCACTTCGCAGATCAGCACCCCTTCATCGCTTAAATATTGTGGCGCGCAGGCCAGAATGCGGCGGACCAGGGTCAAACCATCGTGGCCGGCAGCCAATCCCAGAACCGGCTCGGCTTGAAATTCCTGCGGAAGATCGCCCATGTCCTCTTCATCCACATAGGGCGGATTGGTCACAATCAGATCGTAACGCAACGGCGGCAGTTGCCGGAACAAGTCCGAACGCAGAGGGGTTACCCGACTATCAAGGCCATAAGCCTGGATATTATGTTCGGCTACCGACAGCACGTCGCCGGAAATATCCACCGCGTCCACCTCAGCTTCCGGAAATGCAAAGGCACTGGCGATGGCAATACAGCCGCTACCGGTACACATGTCCAGAATACGGGACGGCGGCTGCGGCAACACATCATGATAGCGATCATCGATGAGTTCGCCAATGGGTGACCGGGGGATCAGCACCCGCTCATCCACATAAAATTCCAAACCGCAGAACCAGGCCTTATTGGTCAAGTAGGCAACCGGAATCCGTTCATTTACCCGGCGCACTACGCGCTCAACGATCCGACTACGCTCACTGGTCGTCAGACGCGATACAAACATCTCCGTTGGCAAATCCAATGGCAAGAACAGACTGGGCAGCACCAGTTGTAGCGCCTCATCCCAGGGATTATCCGTGCCATGACCATAGTAGATTTGCGCAGCGTTAAAACGACTGACCGCCCAACGCAACACATCTTGAATACTGTGCAGCTCGGCAACCGCCTCATCGACAAAAATTTTATCCAATTTACTCTCCGCGGGAAAATAGGTTCCGCTTGTTGGCAGCTAGTTTGCCATGAAGACGGGCTCAAAGCAGCAGGCAAAATTCGCCAGAGTGCAATTAATCCCTGTCATACCACCAGACGCCAGGGCGTTTGGTCGCCAAGGGATCGCCCCGAGAGACAGTGAATAAATGCCGCCAACGAGCGAAAGTTTCGCCACCGGAGGATTGGACGAGGTAAACTCACTGAAAACAACGGACGCAGAGTGGGGAATGAAGAAAAAATATCAATTGGCCGATGAGGAACGCCATTTGTTCCGGGAGTCGGTCGCCGGCACTAAGCGCCTGCGCCAGGATACGGTCAAACCACCGAAACCTCGTCTAAAAGTGTCGGTATTGCCTACACGGCGGCTCATCAGGGAACAGGTGGATGCCAGTTTTTATTTTTCCGACGAATTCCAGCCGTTACTCGATAATGAAGGTCCGGCACGTTATGTACGTCCCGATGCCAGTGCCTATGAGGTCAAAAAACTGCGGCGCGGGGACTACACACCAGAACTGTTTCTTGACTTACATGGTCTGACCCAAGCACAGGCCAAGCAGGAGTTGGGCGCATTGATTGCCGCCTGCCGTCGAGAACATGTGCACTGTGCCTGTGTCATGCACGGCCACGGTAAACATATTCTCAAGCAGCAAACCCCGTTATGGCTAGCACAACACCCCGATGTATTGGGATTTCACCAAGCGCCAAAACCCTTTGGTGGCGACGCGGCGCTGCTGGTGCTAATCGAGCTCAATGAGTAAGCGTTACCCGGCTTTAACTTTGCTGAGTAATTGGGCCGGCCCAACCTGCCAGTTTAATATGCCTTTGCCGCTTTGCGCATCAAGATCCACGCAGGCCACCGCTGAGGTGGCGAACATCGGCGCCTGCTCTTGGGGACAAAGATCGGCCACCAGATAACCGACCAAAGGCAAGTGGGACACAATCATCACCGAGCCCAACCCTTCATTGGCCAGCGTCTGTAAATAACAACAGACCAAATCAACATCGCCGCCGGGCGTCAGCTCAGGCATACGCTCTTCTTCTTCCGGCAGCACCAGTTCCTCACGCAGTACGTCCAGCGTTTGCTGGGCGCGCAGATAGGGACTAACCAAAACACGATCGGTATCAAGAATCCTGCTACTTAACCAAGATGCCATTAAGCGTGATTCATCACTACCACGAACCGACAAAGGCCGTTGTGCGTCACTGGCCGCATCAAGCTGAGCATCGCCGTGTCGCATAATTAAAACTTGCATAATGCACCGTTATTGTTTGACAAAACGCGAAAAAAAACGGGATGACTGGGCTTTCGCGCTCGAAATCTCGTCATTAAAACGCTGCTTTTTACATCAATACCCGCCATAGAGTCAACCGTTCTCACTTCATTTGCCCTTGCCAGAGCGCTAATTTACCGACGAGCGCCGCGACAAAATGTGACGGCTATTAGCATATGACAATACTTTACGCTAAAGGTGCGAATAAATAACATTATTATGATTGACACGATGATGCGTATGGCGATGAGCGGATGCGGAGGAATAATCCAAGACGCAGAAGGTAGACATACCTGCTCAGACCGAGACAGGCCGTAGACAGGTTGCCAACACACTAACAGGCTCAGTGAAGAGCCTGCAAAAACCGGGGTTAACGCAATCCCAATTGAAAGATCAGCGTTTCGGCCTGGCAACAGAAGGTAAAATCAGCAGTGAGTTCAACACCGTTGTCGACGGGTTTGATCCGACCGTCAATCTGGCAAGGATCGGACTCCACCGAGCGGGCCTTTTCAGTCAACGCCGCTAGCATGGATTGTGCCTGATCGCGTTGGTCAAATACCTTGCTATAGGACGCAGTACAATCTTCATTGTCGATAATAGTGCCAACATCAACACAGCAACAGGCGGCGGTTTCTTGGGCGCTGCATTTGTTTAGTGAGTGGGTCATGGTTATCTCTCCACAGGTTTTACCTGCATAATATATAAAGTCGATCAAAAGTACCTACATCAAATTGTACTCTTGTACACCCACCGGGTATATACCCGCCATGCTGTACGTTGCAGGCATGTTGGTTTTCCTGCCACACGAATTTTTAGGGTATCGGCGTTATTGATTGGCACATTATTGCGAATCGATATCCTTCAGATCACCTTGGATCGCCTGCGCGTTGGGGTTTGACTGCGGTATCAACTTGCCACCGCTGGCCAGAAAATCATGCCGCTGGAAGTAGGCGGCGCGCACCATGGCGTACGGATCGGATGAATTGCGTAGCAACGCATCGGAATCGAGCAACTCCGCGCGGGTTTCGATACCTTGGAACACCCATTTACCAGCAGACATCCACCAGGTGAGATAACTGAGCGCCGGATAGAAGTTATCCACCGCCCCACCGATATCTTCGCGGGGGGTAAAACTACCGTAACCCGGCAGGACCACGTAAGTACCGTATCCGACACCATAGGTACCAAGGGTGCTACCAAAACGCCGTGGCTCTTCTTTGGCCAGTTTAGGATTGGCCATCGAGGCGACGTCGATCAGCCCCCCCATGCCAAGTAGCGTATTGAGGAAAAAACGATTGAAATGAATCATCGCCTTATAGGGATTGCCAACCAGGAAGTAGTTAACCATGGAGGCCGGTTCGCCAAGGTTACTTAAGAAATTACCCAGCCCATTACGCGCCGGGGTGGGTACGTAATCGCGCCAAGCCACCGCTACCGGTCGAACAACGTACGGATCCAGGACATTGTAGTTAAAATCAAACATTGTCCGATTGAACCCTTCCAAGCGATCCGGCCGATCATGATAAGACCGATCGGTTGTACTGCTGGCACACCCCAGAACCAAAACGCTGGCCAGTGCCACACCTGACAGGCGATAATTCATGTGTAAACTCCGTTTATTATTTTGTACCCGCCGCTAGGGCATTTGTTGATCTATGTGCACGGCAATCTGGCCAATGCTATTCATATTCAACATGGGACTTTCGCCAAACCAATCACCACGTTTGGCTTCGGCAGAACCGTCTTTGGCAATCCGGACCCGAATTTTTACCTGTTGCTGAGGAGAAAAAACACGCGCCGGCGTCATCGCATTACTGTCATCCAGGGTCAACGATAACGGAAAGCGGCTCAATGGCAAAGATTTTACCGCCATCGGTAGCGTACTTTTCCCGTCGGTAACGGAAATAAACACCGTCCCGTTGGCCGGAAGTTGCGCCGCTGCATCTGGCGACAGAGTGACGCTAACGTGCAGTTTAACCGTCGCCAGACCCGATTGCGCCTCAGCTTGTGCTATAGTGCGCCCAATGGCATCAACACGCAGATCATTCGCCGGCAACAGCGTTACCATGTGCCGCCAACAGGCCAATGCCTGAACGACATTATTCTGTTGATATTCGCCAATCGCCAAAAGATTCAGTGCCGCCAGATTATCCGGCTGCTGTTTCACCCGGCGTTGCATTATCCGAACACCTTCTTGGTTATCACCGGCATCGGTTGAACGAATTAACACCTCGGCGTAGTCAAGGTCAATCACCGCATCGTCCGGCGCTAACTGATAAGCCCGACCGAAGGCTTGGGTTGCCATGGCGGCATTACCGAGCGCCACACCAATGTGTCCCAAAAAAAGCCAGTTCTGAATATTATCCGGCTGCCGTTGCAACGAGGCGCGCAACCCAACGGCGAGGCGCGCCAAATCGTTAGGCGATAGTTGCCTGGCACCCGAATCCATAATGCGCGTCCTAAGTGCCGGCATCGCATCCACCGTCTGCTGCCAGCGCCAGACCTGGGGGATCCCGCCAGTCCAGGCGTACAAGGCCAGCGTGATCGTCACCAAGGCCACCACACCTGGCGCCAGCACCCAGAGCGTCATCAGCGTTGGTTCCACCGGCTGGACCGTGGGAACATCCACCAGCAAATTTTGCTGTAGTTCTTCGCGTAGTTCCTCAATAGGCAAGCCATGCTCGCCCACGAGTCCTTGGGTTTCATCTACAGCCAACTCCTCCAGCCTGCGCCGATAAAACTCGATATTCAGCGCATCTCGGGTAGTGGCCGCGGCATAACCACCGTGACATCGGGCGGGTAAAACCAACAGCATGGTCGCCAGCGCCAGCAGCACGGTGAACAAGATGCCAAAGGATATCATGGTTGTTTACCGTGGTGATTAGCCAGTAACGCCGCCACACGGCGCCGTTCATCCTGGGACAATCGAGAAGACATTGCTCCACGGGAACGCCGCACCGTACGCAAGATGATCAGTGCACCCCCGATGACCACCAGCAGCAGCGGCCCCAGCCATAAAAAGATCGTTAACGGATTAAGCGGCGGAACATAGGTGACGAAATAACCATAACGCGCCACCATATAATCAATAATTTGCTGCTTGCCCTGGCCCTGCTCCATAAGCTGGTAGACTTTGGCGCGCATATCGGCAGCGATAATGGAATTGGAATCAGCAATACTGGTATTCTGACATTTTGGACAACGCAATTGTTCGGTCAGTTCGCGATATTGCCGTTCCTGCTCGATGCTGGCAAAGTGCCGGATATCAATGGCTGCGCCGACCTGAACACTAAACAGCAAACCGAACAGGGCGAGATAAATCACTATCCGCATCATCAGCCTCCCCGGGAATATTTCAGATACAACGGCTGCACTTCCCGTTGCCAAACGTCGGCGTTCAGGTCGCCGGCGTGGCGATAGCGAATAATGCCGCGACCGTCGATCAAAAAGGTTTCCGGCGCGCCATAGACCCCCAAATCCAAGCCAAACATGCCGTCGCCATCATACAGGCTCAAGGCGTAGGGATCACCCAGCGTATTGAGCCAGTTAATCGCTTTCAGACGGTCGTCTTTATAATTGATCCCCACCACCCGGATACCTCCGCGTGCGAGCGTATTGAGAAATTGATGTTCAGCCCGACAGGTGGGGCACCAGGTAGCCCAGACGTTTAATAACTGCGGGTGACCATCACGTAACACCGCGCGATCAAACGTTTTGCCAGGTTGGTCTAAAGATGTCAGCGTAAATGCTGGCACCGGTTTGCCGATCAGCGCCGACTCAAGACGCATGGGATCGTCGCCCTGCGCATTGCGTACCAGTTGGACAACCAACACTGCGGCCAATAACAGGAACAGCACCAGCGGAATAAACAGCAGCTTATGTTTCATGTGTCCTCCCGCACAGCGGCCTGTCGAGTGCGTTTATTAGCCCGGTAGCGCGGATCGGCCAGGCAACACAGTCCACCAGCCGCCATAAATAACCCGCCCAGCCAAATCCACCGCACAAAGGGTTTATCATAGAGCCGAACAGCCCAAGAGCCGTCATCCATCTCCTCACCCAACGCCGCATAAAGATCCCGGGTCAGTCCACCACTGATGGCCGCCTTGGTCATCACGGTGCGACTGACGCGGTAAAAGCGCTTTTCCGTGCGTAACGTCGCTTCCGGCTTGCCTTTATGGCGAACTAAAAAGGTTGCCACCGCACCGACGTAGTTAGGACCTTGCAAATCCTGTATCTCGCGAAAGGTAAAGTGATAACCGTTAACCTCAACGTTATCCCCTACTTTCATGCGCACATCCCGCTCCTGGCTGTAATTTTGACTAAAGGTGATACCAATAACCGTCACCGCCACACCCAAATGGCCAAGCACCATGCCCCACTGGCTACAACTGAGCTGCGCCAGACCACGCCAGAATCGGTGATGGTGGGTGGCGCGCTCATGCAACGCCATCAGCGTGAGAATAATCACCCATAACGACATCATCAGTCCCACCACCGTCATGGCCTGGATCTCCGAGGCCATCAGCATGGGCAGCACCAGAGATAATACCAGGGAAATCACCAGCGCCAACACGAGCCGTTTGACCCATTTTGACGCGTCGTCCCGCCGCCAGCGGATGAGCGGCGCGATCCCCATCAGCAGGGCAAATGGCACCATCAGCCAGGTAAACATGCTATTGAAGAAGGGAGCACCAATGGAAATACTGCCCATGCCCAACTGCCTATAAACTAATGGCAACAGCGTCCCCAAAAGCACCACCAGCATGGCGGCCATCAGCAACAGGTTATTACCCAGCAAAAACGTTTCCCGGGAAAATACCTCGTGTTGCGCACGACTACGCACCTGACCACCACGAAGGGCATACAACAACAGCGAGCCACCGATGATCAGCACGAGAAACGCCAAAATAAACATACCGCGCGCCGGATCCGAGGCAAAGGCGTGTACCGAAACCAGTACCCCTGAACGGACCAGGAAGGTGCCCAACAAGCATAATGAAAACGTGGCGATAGCCAGCAATACTGTCCACGACCTAAAAGTACCGCGCTTTTCTGTGACCGCCAGGGAGTGCAGCAGCGCGGTGCCAGCCAGCCAGGGCATCAAGGACGCATTTTCCACCGGATCCCAAAACCACCAGCCTCCCCAACCCAATTCGTAGTAAGCC
Source organism: Acerihabitans sp. TG2 (assembly GCF_035013185.1). NCBI lineage: Bacteria > Pseudomonadati > Pseudomonadota > Gammaproteobacteria > Enterobacterales > Pectobacteriaceae > Acerihabitans > Acerihabitans sp. TG2. Next base: position 172,907 of record NZ_JAYGJO010000001.1, on the reverse strand, counting down.
CAACTCGATCCCAACACGATGCCCAACGTTAAAAAGATCCAGGCTGCGGTGGTCCAGGGCCGGGACCACCGCGCCCAGGCGGTATCCAGGCGGCCGGCAATCAGCGAAGCAATGGCAAAAGAAAACGCGACCGAAAAACCCACATACCCCATATAAAGCAGTGGCGGATGAAAAATCAGCCCAATATCCTGCAACACCGGATTCAAATCATGCCCATCAATGGGAACATCCGGCAATGTCCGGCTAAACGGATTGGACGTGAGCAAAATAAACACCAGGAAACCGAGGGTGATCATCCCCATCACCGACAGTACCCTGGCGATGGCTTCATCGGGCATCCGACGACTGAACAACGCTACTGCCAGCGTCCAGCCGCTGAGTATTAACACCCATAGCAGCAGCGATCCTTCGTGGGCCCCCCAGGTGGCGGCAATGCGATAATAAACCGGCAAGGTGGTATTGGAATTATTAACCACATAAGCAACGGAAAAATCGTTAACCACAAAGGCATAAACCAAGCACACAAACGCGCCGGCAATCGCCAGAAACACCCCATAGGATAAGGGACGCGCCACCGCCATCAGTCGGGCATCACCCCGTGCCGCGCCCCATAGGGGATAAACCCCCAATAACAACGTCAAACCGACGGCCAGACATAACAAGAAATTACCCAGTTCCGGGATCATAATGGGTCCTTGCGCTGCATGCTGGGTTTCGCGACGGTATTTTGCGTGGTTTTCATCGACTCAGCCACTTCGGGAGGGATATAGTTTTCATCATGCTTAGCCAGCACTTCGCGGGCTTGCACGACCTGATCGGCCCCCAACACCCCTTGGGCCACGACCCCCTGCCCTTCGCGGAACAGATCCGGCAAAATGCCCTCGTAACTCACCAAAATGGAACCTACTGCATCATAAATTCTGAATGTGACCTGTAATGTATGTGGGTCGCGCTTAACGGAACCCGGCATCACCAGACCACCAATGCGCAGCCGCTGGCCGATATGCGGTTTTTCATGTTGCGCCCCTTTCCCCTCAATGATCTCCCTGGGGGTATAAAACAGATCAATATTGGCCCGGAGGGCATACAGTACCAGCGTCACGATAAGCGTAGCGCCCAACAACATCACCAGGGCCAAATACAGCCGGTTTTTGCGACGTGGCGTCACAGAACATCCTCCCCGGCGATTTTTCCAGGCGTATTCAGTGCTGATCCTTTCTCATCCGGCGCATTGCCATCGGCAGTATGGGCAACCGGCGGGTTTGCATCAACCGTGGTATTCAGCCTGCCTCGACGCATGCGCAGCGTCCGCGTCTGTTGGCGGCGAATAGCCTCCAGCAATTGACGCCGGTGCCAATGGGTATGAATCACCAACCCTAACAGCGACAACAGGCTAACAGACACCGTAAGCCAGACATAAAACGCATAGCCGCCCATGGCGAAAAACGCGGACCACGAGTTAAATGCCGGCGTCATCGCAAGGTCTCCTTCGTGACCAACTTAGTGACCAACGCCACCACCCACGGGCGGTGGCGCTCCGACAACAGGATCATATTTCGCAAACGCATCAATGTCAGCGTAATAAAAAACAGCAGATATCCAAGCATCGACCAACGCAGCGGGGTGCGCATGCTCGGATCAATACTTTGTTGCATATCGGTCGAACCTTGATGCAGGGTGTTCCACCACTGCACTGAATAGTGAATAATCGGAATATTCACTATACCTACCAGAATCAGGATACCGGCAGCACGCCCGGCCAAACGACGATCTTCAAACGCGTTATACAGCGCCATGATCCCCAGATACAAAAACAACAGTATCAACTCGGACGTCAGCCTGGCATCCCATACCCACCAGGCACCCCACATCGGTTTGCCCCAGGCGGCACCGCTAACCAGGGCGATAAAAGTCAACACCGCGCCCACTGGCGCCATCGCTGCGGCCGCTAAATCGGCCATTTTCATTTGCCATACCAGGCCAATAAATGCGGCAACGGCCATTGCCGCGTAAATCCCCATCGACCCCATGGCCGCGGGCACATGGATGTACATGATGCGATAACTTTCACCCTGCTGATAATCCGCCGGCGCAAAACCAAAACCCCAGACCCCGCCTAGCGATAACGCCAATACGGTAGCCGTCGCTATCCAGGGAATAAGGCGACCGCAGAGCTGATACACCCGCTCCGGTTTCGCCCATTGATGCAGCCATTTCCACATAATTATATTCTGCTCATCAAAAAATCGACACCCGATCGCCGCCCGCGCTATTGTGCACTGACCCGCAGCGCAGCGGCAGTGGCAAACGGCGCCAACATGACACTTCCCACCAATAGCGCGGCAAGAATGGCCAGATAGCCGCTTATTGGCATCCCCTGAGCCGCATTGTTGATAGCAGCGGTGGCAAAAATCAATACGGGGATAAACAGGGGTAACAGGAGTAGGCTTAACAGTACCCCCCCTTTGCGTAACCCCACCGTTAGGCCCACACCAATGGCGCCGATCAAACTTAAGCTCGGCGTACCGAGCAATAACGTCAGGGCTATCGCCCGCCAGGTCATGACATCCAAAGAAAAAAACAGCGCCACTAGCGGCGAAAGCAACAACAGCGGCAACCCGGTTAACAACCAATGCGCACACACTTTACCCAACACCATGACCGGCACCGGCATCGGCAATAACAACAGTTGGTCCAGCGAACCATCGACATAATCGTCCCGAAACAAACGTTCCAAAGACAGCAGACTGGCCAGCAGTGCCGCCACCCAGATCATGCCTGGGGCAATGCGCTGCAGCAGTTGCGGCTCCGGGCCGATGGCCAGCGGGAATAGCGTAATAACGATCAGGAAGAAGCACAACGGATTAATAATCTCCGCGCGGTTACACAACGCCAGCCGCAGCTCGCGGCGCATAATCAGCCAAAACATGGATGATCCGCAACCGTTGTAGCCCAGGGGTTGCCACCGACTCTCTTCTGGTTCTTGCTCACAGTAATCCCGCCAGCATTGGCGCGGACCTGGTTATGGACAAGGTGTTCAGTGAAGCCATTGGCCAGCGTTGGAACCTCGGGTGATAATAAAATTTTACCTATCCTAGTGTGGGTTGCGGGCAGCGGTTGATGCGTGGTGAGCAAGGCCATGCCGCCCGCAGCACAATGGTCGGTAATGACCCCCATGACATCGTCAACTCCCGCGTGATCAATCGCAGTCAGCGGTTCGTCAAGGATCCATAATACGGCGGTGGAAAGCCATAAACGCGCCAGGGCGACACGCCGTTGTTGACCTGCCGACAGCCCAGCCGCCGGCAGCTCTTCATATCCCAGCAGCCCGACCCGCTCCAACGCTTGCCAAATTGCGTTTTCATCACGACCCACGCCGGCGGCGGCCTGAAAAAAAGCCAGATGTTCAAACGGTGTTAACGTCGTTTTTACCCCCGCCTGATGACCAAGATATAACAGGTCGCGGTGATATAACCCACGTTCACGGTTGATCGGTGTTTTTTTCCAACACACTACCCCGCTATCAGGCTGAGACAACCCGGCCAGAATACGCAATAGCGAGGTCTTGCCCGCGCCGTTGGCCCCTTCCACCTGCAGCAATTCTCCCGCTGAAACACACAGGTTCAAGCCGGTAAACAATGCACGGTTATCACGAACACAGCATAGGTCATGCGCTTCCAGCATCGACAACTCAGCTCTTGGTTAACATGTTAGCAATCATAACATAGAGCACTTCCACGATGACGTCAGCCCTGTTTTTTACTCACCATTGCGCAGCGAATGAGCGATTGAACGCTTAAGTACTTATTTTTGGAGATGAATCGGGTATAATCACCCGCGCTATCGGGTCCTCGTAGTTAAACGGATATAACAAGCCCCTCCTAAGGGCTAGTTACAGGTTCGATTCCTGTCGGGGACACCAAAAGCCATAATCAGACGTTAACCCACATCAACCCATCCTCACTAATCCCTTGTAAAAAAGCATCTGATGTAAATTCACCTACACTGAAATAACGTCCAATCTTCAACAAAGCGGGAGGAGTATTCGGGGGTGTTCCGTTGCATAGAATTTGATCGCCGGGCAAGTGGCCACAAATTCCGGCATCATTTATTGTGTAAGCACCTGGGGATTGATGAACCTCCGCCCGGTGGTTCACCTTGGCACCAGCCCAAGTGCTGTTCGACTCTGTTCCAGATTTATTGGCCTGTGTATTGCCAACGTTGGGCGACTCGAATCATTCAGGGTGTAACGTTTGTATCAAGTCCCGATAGTGCCTATGCGCTGAAGGCTGACTCAACGATCGCCTGGCGTTCATTATATTATCGAACTACCAAAGGTGATGGCCTCACTGGTCAAAAACCGCTTAGGCAGATACCGGTGATAGTTGCGCTGCTCGCAAAACGCCTTGAAATCGTCAAGATTACGCGATTCCGTCATATCGTATAGAGTCTGCATATAATTATTGATGGTGTTAACTGTGAGATTCAACCTGATTGCGACCTCCTTTACCTTAAGTCCTTGCAGCCGATAAAAAAAGATTTCACATTGGCGTTCCGTAAAAAAATCATCGGGTTTATTCAGCAGTAATGAACCTGGCATTTGACCTTTGACATAATCATTTAAAGTATATAGTTCCAAAACCTTATTATACCCACACATACCTACGCACTCGTGGTTTTCATTATAAAATGGTGTTTTTTTGAATATATAGGGATGATCGTGAGAGTGGGGATGAATTTCCAATGTGGAGAAGATGATTTCCTCTTCCCATGTACGTTTATATTGTTTGTTAAATTCAGCTACCACATTTTCTGCATTGAAGAGTTTACAATCCACTTCGCTATCAAGTTTTCCCAACAGAAGATTTACCGACTTGACGCCCAAACTCTCCGCACTTGCCTGATTGGCGTAGATCATCCTACCCTCCTTGTTTCTTATCACAAAGGGATAGTTAACCTGATCAAATACTTTAGTAAATGAACTGGGTAAATTAATTTCAGGTACTACTTCAGGTACTACTTCAGGTACTACTTCAGGTACTACGGAATCCGAACACACATGAGACATATTTTTCTCCTAACAGAGTAGGCTTTCTTTTACAAAAAAACCATGGCCGAAATATCTATCCACTGCCAATGAATCAGATGAATATATCCAAATAATTAATATCGGCTTACAATAACTAGATGGTGATCCGACGATTCACAGTAGTTCATTACATTATCAAACGACCAAAGATGATCGCTTCGCTCTCCAAAAACCGCTTAGGCAGATACCGATGATAGTTACGCTGCTCGCAAAACGCCTTGAAATCGTCAAGATTACGCGATCCGGTCATATCGTATAAAGTCTGCATATAATTATTAACGGTATTAACCGAGAGATTCAACCTGATGGCAACCTCCTTTACCTTGAGTCCTTGCAGCAGATAAAAGAAGATTTCACATTGGCGTTCCGTAAAAAAATCATCGGGCTTATTGAGCAGAAGTGATCCTGACATATTACCTTTAACATAATCATTTAATGAATTAGTTTTCAATATATCATTATTCCCAATTATGCCAATGCACTTACCCTCTTTATTTTTGTAAGGTGTTTTTTTGAATATATAAGGATACCCCATGACTTGAGGGTGTAATTCAAGTGTTGCGAAGGTTTTTTCTCCCTGACAAACGCGACGATATTGTTTGGCAAACTCTTCGGTAACCTCATTTGATTCAAACAATTGTGCTTTAACGTCCTTATCAAACTTACCCACAATTTCATTTTTAGACTTCAAACATAAAAACTCAAGATATGCCGGATTACCATAGATTAACCGCCCCTCAAGATTTCGTATGGCAAAAGCATAATGCATCTGATCAAACAGTTTTGTTACCGACAGCGGCAACTCTATTTCTGGTATTATTTCACTTGAGTTGATTGCTGACATAAGTCGCTTCCATCACATTACAATATGTTTTAGCATGTTATCAGCAACCAGAGTGTTCATCTACTAGACTATAGTTCAGATGAATATATCCAAACAATTATTCATATGTCAAATTTACAAATTATATATATTAACAATACTACCCGGAACTTAATAATACGATATGGGAATATTAAAATACAACAATGTTCTGGTAACCAAACCAAATCCGTAAGGCGCTTATTTTTATCTTAGTGGGGCCACGATGGCCCGTTTTTATTCAGTCATTGGATAAGGGATGTGTAAGAACGCGATTACCACACAGGCATCACTACCCACAACTGATTATGATAAATGGGGGTTATTCCATTATCCCCCTCGCGTTATTTACAGTTTAAAACCTGAGACCACCGTCTCCAACTGCAAGGTTTGTTCTTGCATCGATTGCGCCGCGGCGGACACCTGTTCAACCAGGGCGGCATTTTGCTGTGTGGTACTGTCCAGTTGGTTAATAGCAATATTGACTTGCTCGATACCCAGACTCTGTTCCTGGCTGGATGACATGATCTCGCCCATTAGCGTGGCAACATTGTTCACACCTTTCATCAGTTCGTCCATGGTGCTACCTGCCGTCGTCACCAGATCGCTACCGACGGAAATATCCGCCACCGAGTCTTCTATCAGTTTCTTGATTTCCCTGGCAGAAGTAGCAGAACGTTGCGCTAGGTTACGTACCTCGGAGGCCACCACGGCAAAACCCCGGCCCTGTTCGCCGGCGCGGGCTGCTTCAACCGCCGCATTCAATGCCAGGATATTGGTTTGAAAGGCAATGCTGTCAATAACGCTAATAATATCGACAATTTTCTTGGATGAGTTGTTAATGGATCCCATGGTATCAACGATCTGGTGTACCACATGGGTCCCTTTGCCTGCGACTCCCGACGCGTCGCGCGCCAGTTGATTGGCGTCTTGGGCATTGCCGGCGTTCAGCTTCACGGTGCTGGTCAACTGCGCCATGGACGCGGCGGTCTGTTCAATAGAGCTGGCCTGTGCTTCGGTGCGCGCGGACAGATCCAGGTTGCCGCTGGCGATTTCACGCGACGCGCTGGCAATGGCTAAACTGCTATCACCGACCTGCTTAAGGAGGTTTTGCAGAAAATCCAGAAAGTGATTAACACTCTGGTTAACGCGATTAAATTCCGGGCTTTTACCCAGCGGTAACCGACGCGTCAGATCCGCACCGCCTTCGGACAGTCGGCTGATATTATGATGCAGTACCGCCAACTGGCGCATAACGATCTTGATGGCAAAAATCATGACACACAACAGCAGCAATGCCATGGGTATCTGAACCCAGCCCAAACTGGCAAGGATGGCGTGGGTCCTGGCCAGCAGCATGCTGGTGGGCATGTCCGTCGCAATAAACCATGGACTGCCTTTAATCGCCCGCAAAATCATGGTATGCGAGGTGCCGTCATTATCGTAGTCCGCAAGCAAATCACCGCTGTTACCTACCTGTCCCAGCATGATTTGCATTTGCCGGGCCTGGGGATTGGACTCACCGAGCGCACTCAGCTTGGGTAGTTTTTCATTTGCCGGGGTACTGGCTCCCACGATAGTGCCATCGCGCTCCAGGATAAAAATACTGGCATTGACCTTCTGCTCCATATTTTTAACCAGGTTATTAAAAAAACCCAAGGTGACATCAATGGTTGCCACGCCCCACGGCTTATCATCTTTATAAATTGCCATGGCGCAATTGGTACGGGCTTCACTGCTGGCGCTATCAACATAAGCAGGAGCCCATACACATTGTCCTTTTGGCGATTTTAATCCGGCCTGGTACCAGGATTGTTCAAAATAGTTAGGCGACTCTGCACTGTTCCAGAACGTATTCACCGTAAGCTGGTTTTGCTCGTTTCGCGCAAAGAAGGTACTGAATTTTGCCCGTGTGGCATCACGCTGGTTCGGCAGCGGCCAGATGCCACCACCAAATACATTACTATCGCCATATTGATCCACTAACGCAGGTAACAGACGATCGATGGAATTACTGTCCATCTGCGCCACCACTTGGGTAATTGAGCGAATTTGCGACTGAACCGTATTAAGGCGGTTGGTAATATTTACGGCAATCCCGTCAACCTGATTGGCTACTAATTGGCTTTCAGCCCGTTTTAATTGTGGTGAAACAAAAATTTGAATAACGATTACTGTAATGATAATCATTACTATAAAAAATAGACTGAGTGATGTGATGAACCTGGATTGCGTAGTTTTAAGCATTTTTAGAAGTCCACTGGCAACGCAGCGACGTCACTGCCTAAGTATTAACGGCATACTTAATGGCACCTTTACCTATGCTGAATGATTCTTTCCAGCTTTGTGATCAAGTTACCATTTTATACTCTTTATCCCTGTTGGAAGGTAAATCCGGTTCCAAAGCCAGCCACCGGATTTACCCACGCCTACCGCCAACCAAAACCACAACGCGCCGCATCATAAGATAACATCACAGCATTCACCTTAATGAGTGTATTATATGTACATTACAATACTACAGCCTATTTCACTGCCTATATCATAATAGGAAAATAAACCTGTTTAACAACCTAAGTAATAAAAGACCCTGGATCTATATGTCAACATCTTACAATATAAGCTTTATAACTTAGGTGATTAGATTACTATAGCCATTAACATGATGACTTAAAAAACGTTTAGGCAAGTAACGATGGTAATTACGTCCTTTACAAAACAGTTTAAAACCTTCAAGTTGCCTGGCACCAGTTTTATAATATAATGATTGCATATAATTACAGATAGTATTCTCCGATAGACCCAATTTTTGCGCAACGTCTTTTGATTTCATACCTTGGATCCGATAAAACATGATCTCGCACTCTTTTTCGGTAAAAAAATCATCCGGTTTGGTTAATAACATCGAACTAGGCAAATCACCGGTAATAAAATCGTCTAAACAATAGGTGGTTAATACATTAATGATGGCAACAGTACCCGAGCATAGCCCCTCATCATTATAGTAGGGTAGTTTTGTGATAATGTAGGGATAATCCTGGCTACGCGGGTGAACTTCCAAAAAACTCATGCTCTCCTTAGTGTTGATAACATACCGGTCTTGCATTGCCCATTCATCCGGAACGTTATCATAAGCCATTAAAGATGACTGCACGTCTTTATCCAGTTTCCCCACGACGTCATCTTTACGACAGACCTTATAAATTCGCAGCATCGGCTCATTAGCGTAGACAGTACGTGAATACCTATCCCTTATGGCATAGGGTTCAGTAAACTGATCAAGCAGCGATGTTAGCGTAGGGGAAATCATCATATTAGGGATGATATGCTCATCAATCATAGCGTGGTTCCTATTGCAACTTTATGTTTTTGATAGAGTAAATTATACCTCCTTAAAATAACGTCAAATTTTGGTGACAACAACGTTACTTTCTAGTTTTTTAGTCACATTTAACTAAATAATTCACGTTGCCGCAAGGCGAAAACACGGAAAATGCCGAGGGGCTAACTCAGGTAAAAAACGATTGTAGGCGAAAATATTGGTCATCTTGTTATGCCCACTTTTTTATTTCACCACGGAGAGATTAATCTTATTATTGGTCCTTAATTTAGCCGGTAGATAACGATGATAAAAACGACTTACGCAAAATGCTTGAAAATCATCAAAATTTGCTGTCCCTGCCTTAAGGTATAACCCTTGCATACAGTGGCTAAACCGTGTTTCGGATAACCCCAGTCGCAATGCAACGGCCGCCGGCGCCATGCCCTGCAACCGATAAAACATCACTTCACACTCCCGCTCGGTAAAAAAATCATCTGGTTTATTAAGTAATAACGATCCTGTCATATTACCTTTAACATAATTGTTGGTGGAATACACGTCGAGTCTTTTCACATAGGCTAAGATCCCAATGCATTTGTTGTTGATATCTCTGAAGGGTACTTTATTTACGAGATAAGGGTAATCTACTGCAAGCGGGTGGATCTCGAGTGAATTAAGTGGCTGATCTAAATTAAATACTACCCTGTCCTGTCGAATAAACTCTAAAGCAGTATTTTCAGGCTCAACCAGTTTCGATTTTATTTCCTTCTCAGTGTTACCCACAAGATCGGACACTTTATTAACACCATAAACTTTGAGTAATGCATGATTTGCATAGACGTAACGTGACTCAAAATTTTTAATGCCATAAGGCTCTTTCATCTGATCAAATAGCGTCACCACAGACTTGGGTAACGTTATTTCTTGTATCAGGCTTTTACCATCCATAATAATTCCCACTTTAATTATAAGTTTTTTACCCAATGACTGCCAATGCTTAGTTTTGTTATCTGTAATTTTTACAATGCCGAGAGTTCGGTGATGCTCGGCCACCCATATTTTTTATAACAATAGCATCAGAATGGATGTATGTCCGTTCATCCTCTCCCTCCCGGATCCGGCTAAATGATAGAACTGCCAAAATCAATGTGCTGATTGCTTAAGAACCGTTTGGGTAAATAACGATGATATTCCCGTATTTCACAAAACTCCTTAAATTCGGTGAGATTGTTAACATTTGCCATGTCGTACAAAGTCTGCATATAATTATTGATGGTGTTTTCGGTTAAATTTAACCGTTTGGCCACCTCTTTTACTTTTAACCCCTGCAAACGGTAAAACATGATTTCACACTGGCGTTCGGTGAAAAAATCGTCAGGTTTATTTAATAACAATGAGCCTGGCACATTTCCTTTAACATAATCATTGAGGGAATACACTTCTAGTTTTTTCACGTAAACTAATACCCCAATGCATTCATTATTGATATCCCTAAAAGGTATTTTATTTGTTATAAATGGGTAATCGACCGCATGCGGATGGATATCAAGTAAGTTAAGTGATTGTTCTGAACTCACCACCAGACTATCCTGTCGAACAAATTCCCCGGCAACTTCCTCATCTTCTACTAATTTTGATTTTATTTCCTTATCCGTGTTACCTATGAGGTCAGAAATGTTATCTACTCTAAACAAATTAACCATTGCCTGGTTAGCATATACAAAACGCGATTCTACATTTTTAATGCAATACGGCTCTTTCATCTGATCAAATAAAGTCACCATCGACTTGGGTAACGTTATTTCTGGTATCAGGTCTTTTTTATCCATAATAATTCTCCCTTTGATAATAAGTTGGTTTTTTATTCCAAGACTGTTTATACTTAACACTTAACACTTAACACTTAACACTTAACACTTAACACTTAACACTTAACACTTAACACTTAACACTTAACACTTAACACTTAACACTTGATTTTTTATATTTAATTTTACAATACCGAGAGTTCGGTGATACACACGACCTCTTGCATTTTTTATAACAATAGCATCAGGGTGCATGTCATTTCATCCTATCCTTCCTGGATCCGGTTAAATGATAGAACTGCCAAAATCAATGTGCTGATTGCTTAAGAACCGTTTGGGCAAATAACGATGATATTCCCGCATTTCACAAAACTCCTTAAATTCGCTGAGATTGTTAACATTTGCCATATCATACAATGTTTGCATATAATTATTGATGGTGTTTTCGGTTAAATTTAACCGTTTGGCCACCTCTTTTACTTTTAACCCCTGCAAACGGTAAAACATGATTTCGCACTGGCGTTCGGTGAAAAAATCGTCGGGTTTATTTAATAACAAAGAACCTGGCATATTGCCTTTAACATAGTCATTAAGGGAATACACTTCTAGTTTTTTCGCATAGGCTAATACACCTATACATTTATTGTTGATATCTCTAAAAGGTACTTTATTCGCTATATACGGGTAATCCACAGCCTCTGGATGGATTTCCAAAGAATTTAACGATTGATCGGTACTAAAGACTATTTTATCCTGGCGAGTAAATTCTTTTCCTGCATCATTGTATTCAACCAATTTTGAGTTAATTTCCATCTCCGTTTTTCCAACTATTTCTGACATTTTTTTTACGCCATAAAGTGCTAATACTGCCTTATTAGCATACACATAACGTGATTCAAAATCCTTGATGCCATAAGGCTCTTTCATCTGATCAAATAAAGTCAACATCGACTTGGGTAGCGTTATTTCTGGTACCAGGTCGTTTCCATTCATACTATTTCTCCTATGATAATAAGTTGGTTGTTTATCCAACGATTGCCTATACTTAAACTAGATTTTGTTATCTTTAACATATACGCTACCGAGCGTTCGGTGACACTCAATAACTCGCAACCTTTACTCAAATAGAAATAAGAATGCACTCGCTGTTATCTAGCGATCATACAAAACTTATTAAGTAAAAATGATATTAAATATTTTAGTTTATTAGCTTTTTATATCATTCTTCATTAACTAGCCTTTATCATTTTTAAATATAAACATCCATTCTTTACTCAAACATAACAATAAAATTACCTTAACTCAACACTAACTTTTGTTATTTATCCGCTTGAAAATATGCATTAAGGCATTAATAATTAGTGCTTAATTAGCTCAACATGGTTGCTTATAAAGTGGGGTGATCTTTGACATCGTTATTCACTGTATAAACTGCCATTTTTTGATTGGGAACAAGAACACCTACGCCATGGTTATCTTAATATCTGGATGAAATATCATTGAGGATAAAGGCGTAACTTATGGTATTTGGCTATATTCCCGCGCGCACAACGGTTGGCGACGCTCAGGTATCTAAAACCTTTGGCTGGGTGCCAAATTCCCTGGGTAGCTACCCAGCCCTGATCTTGCGGCCATGCCGCCGCCGCCAATCTGGGTTAACGGCCTGCTTGGGCATTCATCGTCCGCCGATGTTTTAATCGTCGCCGTTAACTTCCACAAATTGCGAAATGGATATCAACCTGACAAAGTGGGCCAACAGCAGGTCAACGTCGGATTGTAAAAACGCCTCGCTGGCACTGGAGGCGGATAAGATGGCTTTTTCAATATTGGTGGACATGACTGATGAGCTGCCTTTGCCAACGGTCAAGACCAAGGCAGCAATAATAAGTGACTGTGCTTCCACCTGGGCGGTCAGCTCTTTGGCTGCAGATTCAGTTTTAGCCAATTTTCTTAAAATATCAATGACAAGATTTTTCATAGGAATCCTACTGTAGAATGAGCAACTGCCCACATTTCATGCGATTAATAACGGCACAAAGGGTATTACCCTTATTGTAGCAAAGTTAATATATTATGAACGGTAAGTATTATCTACTATATAGATAAGCTGTAGACATAAAGAGAGGGTAATAGGCTAGATAGATAGGTGAACAACAACATCGGCACCGAACTACGATGCCGATTGGCGGGATTATTCAGTTACCGCCTTGCTAGCAGAGGGTATTACGATGCCGTCAGCGCGAAACATCGCTTTGATTCCCCTCACCGCTTGCCGGATACGGTCCTGGTTTTCGATTAAGGCAAAACGCACGTGGGTATCACCATAATCACCGAAGCCGATGCCGGGCGAAACACAAACTTTCGCCTCCGCGAGCATTTTTTTGGCGAATTCCAGGGATCCCATGTTGGCATAATGTTCAGGTATCTTGGCCCAAACGTACATTGATGCCTTCGGGGTATCGACCATCCAGCCGGCCTCGTGCAGGCCACGCACCAGCACATTGCGTCGTTGGTGATACTGTTCAACGATATCCAACACGCACTGCTGGTCGCCTTCCAGCGCGGCGATGGCGGCCACCTGCAACGGGGTGAAGGTGCCATAATCATGGTAGCTTTTAATCCGCGCCAACGCATTGACCAGCTCCGGATTTCCCACCATAAAACCGATGCGCCAGCCCGCCATATTGTAGCTTTTGGACAGGGTAAAAAACTCAACCGCGATGTCTTTGGCCCCCGGGACCTGCATAATTGAGGGTGCTTTCCAGCCGTCGTAGACGATATCAGCATAAGCCAGGTCATGTACCACCAGCACACCATATTGCTGCGCCAGCGCCACGACCCGTTCAAAAAAATCGAGTTCGACGCATTGGGCGGTAGGATTGGATGGGAAACCGAGAATCATCATTTTGGGGGTGGGGATACTCTCACGGATCGCCCGTTCCAGTTCGCAGAAGAAGTCCACCCCTTCCACCAGCGGTACCGAGCGCACCTGGGCACCGGCAATCACCGCGCCGTAGATATGGATCGGGTAGCTGGGATTAGGCACCAGCACCGTATCACCGTGATCGAGGGTAGCCAGCATTAAGTGAGCCAGCCCTTCTTTGGAACCGATGGTGACGATTGCTTCGCTGTCAGAATCGATTTGCACTGAGTAGCGGTCGGCATACCACTGGGCAATCGCACGCCGCAGACGCGGGATCCCGCGAGAGGTAGAGTAGCCGTGGGTGTCCTCGCGCCGGGCGACGGTGCAGAGTTTCTCCACAATATGGGGCGGCGTCGGTCCGTCGGGGTTGCCCATGCTGAAATCGATAATGTCCTCGCCACGCCGGCGCGCAGCCATTTTAAGTTCAGCAGTAATATTAAACACATAGGGGGGAAGGCGATCGATGCGAGTAAAACGCCGTGGCGAACCGGAAGTAGCCATAATATCCTCATGGTACGTTAGCGCCCGGACCATCCGAGCGACGTTAGCCCAGTGGGCCTGATAAATAACCTACCTGGTTAGACGGTGGTTTTCAATATGTTGAGAGAATTTTAAATAAAGATGTCTGAAACACCCATAAAGCAGGTCATTGCACCGGCGACAGCGCAGCTTGATTGGCACATTAGCGGGCTATTGCTTATAGTAGGGGCCGTTGCTTTATCTGTTAACGGGATCGGGTTGTGAAAGAAAATTTTGATATGCTGCTGGCCGTCTATGAACGGGCGGCGCTGATGTTGATTTGTCTATTTTTGCTGACCCGCACCCGCACGTTTCGCGAGTTATTGCAAAAAGAGCAGCATACCGGCCAGGAGTTGCTGGCAGTAACGGTTATTTTTTCCCTATTCGCCATTTTCAGTACCTATTCCGGCATCCCGGTTGAAGGATCACTGATTAATGTGCGCATTATCGCGGTGATGTCAGGTGGCATTTTGTTCGGTCCCTGGGTTGGCATTGCCACCGGAACCATCGCCGGGGTTCATCGTTACCTGATCGACATGGGCGGTCCGACCTCGGTTCCTTGCCTGATTAGCAGTATCGTGGCAGGTTTTGTTTCCGGTTATATAAAGTTAAAAGTGATAAAACAACATCGCTGGGGCATTGGTATCATCGGCGGCATGCTGTGTGAATGCCTGACCATGCTACTGGTTATCCTGTATGCGCAGCCCATGTCTTTGGGGCTGGATATTGTATCAAAAATTGCCGTGCCGATGATCTTCGGCGGGGTGAGTATCGGCATGATTGTGCTGTTGGTACAAGGTGTCGAGGATGAAAAGGAGGTTATTGCCGCCCGGCAAGCCAAGTTGGCGCTGGATATTGCCAATAAGACCCTGCCCTATTTTCGTCATATCGACAGCCAGTCGCTGAACCAGATTTGCGATATTATCCGTACCGATATTCAGGCAGATGCGGTGGCCATTACCAATGAGCATAATATTCTTGCTTACGTTGGTGTCGGCGCGGAGCTGTATAATATCGGTCATGAAATCATCAGCGAAATGACCAAAGAGAGTATCCACAGTGGGAAAATTACCATAAAAAATAACGATGAGGCCGAGCGTACCCCACAAATTCATTCGTTAATCATTATTCCACTATGGGAAAAAGGCGTGGTGACCGGCACACTGAAGATTTATTACTGCCATGCTCATCAAATCACCAATTCACTCAAGGTGATGGCTGTCGGCTTATCACAGATCATCTCAACACAAATTGAGGTGTCACGCATCGAACAACTGCGGGAAATGGCCGATCAGGCCGAACTGCGTGCACTGCAGAGTAAAATTAACCCGCATTTTTTATTCAATGCACTTAATGCTATTTCATCCTCAATCCGAATTAATCCTGACACGGCCCGTCAGTTGATTATTAATCTCTCCCGTTATCTACGCTACAACCTGGAACTGGATGGCGCGCACATTAACATTAAAAAAGAGCTTTACCAAATACAAGATTATATCGCCATCGAGCAGGCCAGGTTTGGTAGCAAACTGACGGTGATCTATGATATCGACGAAGAGTTGTCATTTAACATTCCCAGTCTGCTGATCCAGCCCCTGGTGGAAAATGCTATCGTACACGGGATCCAGCCATGCAGGGGCAAAGGCGTCGTGGTTATTTCGGTGAAACCTGACGGTGAGCACCGTATTCGCATCGCCGTGAAGGATACCGGCAGTGGTATTAGCGAACAGGTTATCGACCAGGTAAAGCGGAATGAACTGCCCGCCAATAAGATTGGATTATTAAATGTGCATCACCGGGTACGGCTGCTGTACGGTGAAGGACTGCATATTCGTCGCCTGGAACCGGGTACTGAAATTTGGTTTTATATCTCGTTGGCCGACCGGCGATTAGCGGCATGACATCGCTTATCGCCCCAATTGATTTTGTTTGTGAGGCACGATGAAAGCCATCATTGTTGAAGATGAGTTCCTGGCCCAGGAGGAGCTGCGTTTCTTAATTCAAAAACACAGTAGTCTGACCATTGACGCCATACTTGACGACGGACTCGATGTGTTGCGTTATCTACAGCACCACGACGTAGACGTGATATTTCTGGATATTAATATCCCCTCGCTCGATGGCGTATTGCTGGCGCAAAATATCAGTAAGTTTAGTCATAAGCCGCATATTGTTTTTATCACCGCGTATAAAGAGCATGCCGTGGAAGCATTCGAACTGGAGGCGTTTGATTATATTCTTAAACCTTATCAGGAGTCGCGCATCGTCACCATGCTGCAAAAGCTGGAAGCCTTATCTAAGGAGAACAGCCTTTCCGAGCCAAACAGTGCACCAGCAGCATCTGGACGTGTCAGCCATTCGATAAACCTGATGAAAGATGAGCGCATCATCGTCACGGATATCAATAATATTTATTACGCAGCGGCACAAGAAAAGGTCACCATCGTCTATACCCGTCGTGAGGAATTTATTATGCCGATGGCCATTTCCGAATTTTGCGTCCGCCTACCAGAGGACAATTTTTTTCACTGCCATCGATCTTATGTGGTGAATTTGGGGAAAATCCGCGAGATCGTACCCTGGTTTAATAATACCTACCTATTGAGATTAAGCGATTTGGATTTTGAAGTACCGGTGAGCCGCAGTAAGGTCAAGGCCTTTCGGCAACTGATGCGTTTATGACTGGCAAATCCATTATCCCACCGGTGTTGACCGCGCGTTCCAGCGCGGCCGGTTAACCGCGGATTAGATCACCATGCCCATTTTCTGACGCATATGCGCGCCGGCCCCCAGCAGCCCAGGCTGTTCATGGGAAATTAAAAATACTGGAATGGTATGCAGGTAATCTTTGAAGCGGCCTTTATCCTCAAAAGCAGCGCGAAATCCTGACGAACGAAAGAATTCAAGAAACCGTGGAACCAGCCCACCAGCAATATAGACGCCGCCAAAGGTGCCCATATTTAACGCCAGGTTACCGCCAAAGCGCCCCATCAGTACACAGAACAACGACAATGCGCGACGACAATCATCATCACTGTCGTTAATGGCCAGTTCCGTCACCTGATGGGGTTTTAACAGTTGCGGCGTGCGGCCATCGATGGCAACAATACCGCGATAGATGTTTACCAGTCCCGGTCCCGACAGTACACGCTCGGCAGAAACATGACCCAACTCCTTACGCAGTACCGCCAGGATCTGTTGCTCTTCCTCGCTGCCGGTGGCCATATCTACATGGCCACCTTCACCCGGCAGGCTGATCCAGCGTTTATCTAACTGTAACAAGTGACAAACACCCAGGCCGGTACCGGCGCCGTAAACCGCGATTGGATGGCCCGGCTGGGCAGCGGCACCGCCAATCTGTATGATGTCGCGTTCACCCAGCATGGGCACGGCCATGGAAACGGCAGTGAAATCGTTAATCACCTCTAATGTGGCCAGTCCCAGGCTGGCTTTCATCGCTTTGATGGAAAAAGCCCAGGCACTGTTGGTCATATCAACCCAATCGTCGGTAATAGGGCAGGCAATGGCGATACAGGCCTCGGTAGCCTCCACTTTTTGCGCTGTCAAATAATGACGAATCACCGCTTCAAGGGTATCGTAATCTTGTCCGGAATAGGTATGAATATGGGAAATGTCGCCGTTATCCATATCACATAACGCCAGCCGGGCGTTGGTACCGCCAACGTCACCCACTAAGGCATATTTGGTCATTATTATCTGGCTCCGCGCGCTTTGCCGGTTACCAACGAGCACCAACCCGATGGCCCACGCAAGCATTTATTATTGATGTAATAATACCATCTATATCTATCAATGCCATAAAAACGGGCGTTTTAAGATTCAGTCATGCATTCAATGCGTTTCAACCGTCATGCTTACCTTCAATGCATCCTTGAGCTACGCGCCATGCCTGACGCAGGAAAAGTACTCAGACCCGCGATTTCGATTTGCCAGGATCCCGCATCAATCCGCTGGCCAGTATGCTTAATGCAGATCTCGGCAGATATTTTCAGCATATCTTGGCATTGCAACATTAAGATCGACTGGCCGGAATTAGCGTCTGGTCAGTCTGCCTGGAAAAGCTGATGTTATCCGAAAACAAACCAAAAACCGGGTAACGTACTGGGCGGCTGGCCGGGGTTTGAAATTGTCTCACGTTTGCAGGCATACAAACGGCCGTCAAAACTCACTGCGGTCCCCGGCAAGTAACATACGGCATGTTCGTCCCAAGGGGCAATGGTTGTTGGCGTCAGTGTTAATATGCGATCAATATAACTAATGGCCGCCAACACATTGGGCCTAAAGCCAATTAAATCGGCCACCCCTTCCCGAGAACCGGTAACCTCTAGAATCATCAGCATCTGCCAATTATTAAATATTATCTTGTAGTGTTTTTTGACATGAGATTGAAGTACTGCCAATACGCCGGCTGCCATGCTAGGCGTACCGCTAAGACCATAGCTTGCAGTATATTGACGACGGACATCGTTATCAGGGTTAAACAGGTCGCCATAACCACAGCTGGCTACGGATTTTCCCCATACATTAACAAAATTCCGCAAATTAAAATTAACCATGGGTAATCTTCTGCCTGTCTGAGGATCACTCCCAGCCGCGAGGATAACGCCATTGTCACCATAGTCTTCAAACACGGAATGGCTTAAATCCACACCGTTTGGAATACCCATGCCAGCATGAAGTACCAAGACGACACTAGAACTGACCAAACTACCATAAATATCCCACCATACAACATGATGAAGTATCGGTAAGTAGAGTGTATTTTCATTAACATTCACGAAATAGGTTAAGGGGTTACAGGCGACATCTCCAGGCAAAAGATCCTCGATAAATTGGCCTATGCCCCCTGAATACAGGTGATAATAATAGGTGTCAGCATCATAGGCAATTCCGGTCATGCCAACGTCATTGTTACGCGCCATGATAACACCCGCGCCTGCCGTGTCAGCGTCAGTGGCGAGGCCCACACCATTACTTATGATGTGGATCCCCGATAAGTCCTCATGTTCGGGAACAATTGCGGAGCCCCCCATCCGAAGATTTATTCCTTGCCCAGTGGCACCAAGATCCCAAGCGCCCTTGACATTGAGTCCTCGGATTGAATCGAGATAGCCTTGCTGGGAAGTAAAATCTGGCGTAGGGGTATTGGCTGGAACCGGGGGTTCGGCCACAATCGGCGGCTGTGCCGGAATTGGCGTTTGGTCAATCACCTTACCTAATAAGTCGCAATATTCAACATCGTCGAGGTTCTGCAGTTCATTGGCCAGATCAAGCAACTGTTGATTGTCAATATCAGGCTCAACTTTATAAAGATGGCGTAACGTTGCAAGTTCTGGGCTGTATTTGCTGACTTTATCAATCACTCGCCTACTGAAAAAGGGGATAAAACGAATCCCATGTCTCAGTTGATAGTAGATGGGTGACCGTAAGGATGGCTCGTGGTTTAGTTTTTCTAATCCACCGCTGATGAATTTAACCACCAATACATTTTGTTGATTCGGTACCAATGCCAGTGGCCCTTTCAATGATTTTATTGCAACTATGGGTGGTGGCAATAAATCATACGGAACCGGTTTTATCTCATCGGTAATCAAGTGTCGCTTAGCGGCATGGTCGCAAAAAATGTCAGCATGAACAGTATAACAACCTGGTGAGTTATAATTAAAAACCACCAGTTCGTCACCCTCTGCTGTAGTAGTCTCTAACCGCTTATTCTCTCTATATAGCTGGTAAGTTATTTTGCAGTCATGAGGGTTCCCCAGACAACGGACATAGATATTTCCTGAAGGGCCGTAGGTATTGTAATAATCTAAGTAGATATTCATAGTTTTTTCCCCGTGTTATCGGTATAAAACTTTTGGCTAAGCCATGTTCATGGTCTGCGGTCAATCTGTCGAGAAAAGCTGTGTTATCCAAAAAAATCAACAACTCGGCAATATATTAGGTCTTACGCCAAAAAAACTGGCCATGTTATCCAGTGGTATGAAATTTTTGCGCGGGCGGGTCGAACGCTAGCGATGGTTTATTCGGCAACTGAGATCCGGTCCATATTATGGTATTCCATCCGTAAAACTCGCTCTATTTCAAGTCATTAAGACCTTGTCGTTAATTCACCAAGGCAATATGTTGTTAATTGGTAATGGCAGGTTAAATGTGATAAGGATTTATTCCCTAATGTAGTTAAGCTATTTTTGATAAACCACCCACTCACCACCGTCTGCATCTTGGGTTTTTAGCTGTTTACCCTGTCTACGCGAAGGCTAAATTATTTCCCCCCAAGCTATTCACACAGCAATGGATATATGCTTTTTTTGATAAATCCTAGATGCTAGGACAGTCTAGATATAGCCATGATTCATCATCTATTTTTATACAGTTTAGATTTATTTTTTGGTCATAAATAACCTTAAAAATAAATATACTGAAATAACCAACTTTACGAAAATGTTGGCGGTTACATATATTATAATGCATAATAATAATTATCAGTGTTATGAAATGACGCTTCTCTACACTGATTTGTCTATTTTATCAGCTCTCGGTGAACGATCAATGTCGTTTTTTAACAGTCTCAATAAACGTGATTGTACACCGTTTTTTTTACCTTATCGCAACCTTAGGCGTACGGCTACTACCACCCAAGCGAATAGTCTATTGTACTAACATCAAGTCGGGGTCAGTTACCAATGACGGCCTATACGCAGAATCGATCTGTCGCGCCTTGATGTATTATTCGTTAACTTAGGGCAAAGTCTACCGCGGCGGCGGCATGAATCGCCGTAGTGTCAAACAACGGCACCGTTGCATCTTTGTGACCAATCAATAGGCTGATTTCAGTACAGCCAAGAATCAAACCTTCAACCCCTCGCGCTTCGAGCGTGGCGATGATCCGGCGGAAAACGAGGCGAGAGGCTTCACGTAACTGCCCTAGGCACAATTCGTCAAAAATGATGCGATGTATCTCATCCATATCCGACGGGTCCGGAGTTATCACCTCGATACCGTAGGGCTGTTCGATTCGACGGCGAAAAAAGTCCTGTTGCATGGTAAATCGGGTACCCAATAAACCGATCCGATGCAATCCTTGAGCATTGATTTGCCGAGCAGTGGCATCGGCAATATGCAACAACGGTAAATCACAGGCCTGCTCTATGATGTCAGCCACTTTGTGCATCGTGTTAGTGCACAGTACTATACCCTGTGCACCGGCAAGCTGAAGCGCCAACGCCTTTTGTGCCAAGATATTCCCGGCCTGTCGCCACTGCCCTGCAACCTGTAGCTGCGCAATTTCCGCAAAATCAACGCTATACAGCACTAGATTTGCCGAATGAAGTCCACCCAGACTGGCGCTGATCCCTTGGTTAATCAGTCTATAATAGGGTAAGGTGGACTCCCAACTCATGCCACCCAGCAGTCCTAATGTTTTCATGGTATTTTCTCCGAAAGGCGCTTTGGCCGCGATCACGATGAGCGTTGGAGGGTGGGTCTTTGACTGTGTATCGCAGAGGTAATTTGCATTGATTGAATCTACCGTCGATCCGTTGTTGAATGCAACACCCGCGTTGGCGTAAGTTGATGACAGGCAAACATAATAAAAGGAAACCCTATGGTTTATCTGGCCAGCCCTACTCGTTATGACAATATGATTTATCGCCGCTGCGGCAAAGGCGGTCTTAAGTTGCCAGCAGTTTCGCTCGGATTATGGCATAACTTTGGTGATGCCACTCTATTGGAAAACAGCCGCGCTATGTTGCGCCATGCTTTCGATCTGGGGATCACCCATTTTGATCTGGCCAACAATTATGGTCCCCCGCCCGGATCGGCGGAAGCGAACTTTGGCCGATTACTGCGTGAGGATTTTTTGCCTTATCGGGACGAGTTGGTCATCTCAACCAAAGCGGGCTACACCATGTGGCCAGGGCCTTATGGCGACTGGGGATCCAAAAAATACCTGGTATCCAGCATTAACCAAAGTCTGCGGCGTATGGGTCTGGAGTATGTGGATATTTTTTATCATCATCGCCCCGATCCAAGCACGCCGCTCGAGGAGACCATGGCCGCGCTGGATCTTCTGGTACGCCAAGGCAAAGCGTTGTATATCGGCCTGTCCAACTACCCCGCACCGTTAGCCCGGCAAGCGTTTGGCATATTGACCGCCCTGGGCACACCGTGCCTGATTCATCAACCTAAATATTCACTGTTCGAACGCTGGGTTGAACCGGAGCTGCTAGACGTGCTGGAAGAGCATGGGGTGGGTTCCATTGCATTTTCGCCGCTGGCCGGCGGGATGTTGACCGATCGTTATTTGCAGGGTGTGCCGGAAGATTCACGGGCGGCCAGGCCAGGTAACTTTTTGACCCCGGCGCAGCTTACCGAGCAAAAAATGGATAAAGTCCGCCGCTTGAATGCC
The DNA here is from genome assembly GCF_035013185.1 of Acerihabitans sp. TG2. Lineage (NCBI taxonomy): Bacteria > Pseudomonadati > Pseudomonadota > Gammaproteobacteria > Enterobacterales > Pectobacteriaceae > Acerihabitans > Acerihabitans sp. TG2. Next base: position 149,953 of record NZ_JAYGJO010000001.1, on the reverse strand, counting down.
ATGGCGCTAAGCCGGGGTCAAAAACTGTCGCAAATGTCTCTGGCCTGGGTATTACGCGGCGATCGCGTGACATCGGTACTGATTGGTGCCAGTAAAACCGCGCAAATCGATGATGCGGTTGGCATGTTGGCCCGGCGTGAGTTTTCGGCCGACGAACTGGCGCAAATCGAGTCGATATTGGCCGGATAAACGAGCAACAGTCCCCATGGTGCATGACGCCAGGGGACTGTGGCAGTTTATTGAAGAACCCGCTGGGTTCTTGTTGTGACAACCACGGGGCTGGCCGAGACCGGGTAAGGGTTACAGCCCCAGCGCGCTGCTAAAGAATAAATAACCGTTAAGTGCCACCACCACCGCCACAATGCACCAGCCAATCCCTTGAATCATGGCCGAGTTCACCATATCACCCATCAATGCACGATTGCCGGTAAAAGCCAGCAGCGGCACCAGCGCCAGCGCGATGCCAAAGCTTAACAATACCTGACTGAGCACCAGCATTCTGGTCGGGTCCAACCCCATGAGAATAACCACAAATGACGGCAGCATGGTGATGATTCTGCGCAGCAGCAGCGGAATGCGAAAGTGTACAAAACCTTGCATAACCACCTGACCGGCCATGGTGCCCACCACGGTGGAGGAGAGCCCTGCGGCCACCAGGCTCAGTCCGAACACTGTTGCCGCCGTGTGGTTTAACAGCGGTGTGAGCGTCAGGTAGGCTGCATCAAGATCTGCAATACCGGTATGACCGCTAAAATGAAAGGCCGCCGCCGCAGTGGCCATCATGGCCAGATTAACAAAACCGGCAATCGTCATGGCGATAGCCACATCCAGCTTGGTAGAGGAGTAGCGCTGCGCCCGATTACCGTATTGCCCATGTTGAGTAAGGGACGAATGTAAGTAAATCACGTGAGGCATAATTGTCGCACCTAGCACCCCGGCTGCCAGAAATACCGCGTTGCCATTGGGTAACGAGGGAAGCAGCATGCCTTTACCCAATTGAATCATATCGGGCCGGGAATAAAACAGCTCGGCAATATAAGCACCAGCAACAAATAACAGCAGCCCGCCAATCACCCACTCCAGCGGCTTTTGCCCCCGCTGCTGCAGCATAAGAATAAGAAATGTCACGATACCAGTGATGATTGCCCCTTGCAGCAACGACACACCCAGTAGCATCTTAAACCCAATGGCAGCGCCGACAAATTCCGCCAAGTCAGTGGCCATCGCAATAATTTCCGCTTGAATCCAATAGGCCCAGACGGCGGGACGGGGGAAACGATCGCGAATATGCTCAGCCAGATTTTTACCGGTAGCGATACCCAGCTTAGCCGATAAAAGCTGGATCAGCATAGCCATAATGTTTGCCCACACCACGACCCACAACAACCGGTAGCCAAAGCTGGCGCCGGCCTGAATGTTGGTAGCGAAATTACCGGGATCGATATAACCAATCGCCGCAATAAACGCCGGGCCGAGCAACGAGAGCTTCACCCGGCGTGAGGCACGGCTGACACCTTCTGCGGTTCGGCTATTCCACATAGATGTGACCCCTTTAGTGCATTGTTTTAGCTTCATCCTATCCAAGTGATAATAATTATCAAGCGCATTAATTACGTTTCGACTTATCTCTGCGATAGATGAGGGTGATAAGCATGTGAGACAGGGCCACAACCCAGCCTGGGGACAGTTTCATTTACGGAAAATTATTATAGGAATTACAGATATAATCTAAATTACTATAGCACAAAAAAATAACATCACCCCAACTTTTTTTCTTTTTTAGGCCTAAAAACGTGAACAAATCTTTATCTTAATATTCTAATAGATGATTTTTTTATATTTGCAACTTATAACTCGTTTTTGGTTCTGCCGTTACATAGAATGAGCGGCGAATTACTGCCTGCCTCATAATTGGAGCACCTATGTCCCGGATTTTTCATTTTGTCCTAGCACTTGCCGTTGTGGCAATTCTGGCGTTATTGGTTAGCCACGATCGTAAAAAAATCAGGTTGCGTTTTATCGTTCAATTGTTGGTCATTGAAGTCTTGCTTGCCTATTTTTTCCTCAACTCTCAGGTTGGCCTAGGCTTTGTCCAAGGGTTTTCGGCATTATTTGATAAGTTATTAGGCTTTGCCGCCGAGGGGACCGGTTTCGTTTTCGGTAATATGAACAAACAGGGTTTAGCCTTCTTTTTCTTGAATGTGTTATGCCCAATCGTATTTATTTCCGCGTTAATCGGTATTTTGCAGCATATTCGGGTACTGCCCCTTATTATCCGGATCATCGGCACCCTGCTGTCAAAAATTAACGGTATGGGCAAGCTGGAATCGTTCAATGCCGTAAGCTCGCTGATTTTGGGCCAATCGGAAAACTTTATCGCGTATAAAGATATTTTGGGAAAAATGTCGGAACGCCGCATGTACACCATGGCGGCGACCGCCATGTCCACCGTGTCCATGTCCATTGTGGGCGCGTATATGACCATGCTGGAGCCTCGCTACGTGGTGGCTGCATTGGTATTGAATATGTTCAGCACCTTTATCGTGCTGTCGTTGATCAATCCCTATCAGGTGGAAAAAGAAGAAGAGCTGCAGATGAGTAATCTGCATGAAGGACAGAGTTTTTTTGAAATGCTCGGGGACTATATCCTGGCAGGCTTTAGAGTGGCGATCATCGTCGCTGCGATGCTGATTGGCTTTATTGCCATCATCGCGGCAGTAAATGCCTTGTTCAGCCTGGTGTTCGGTATCAGCTTTCAAGGCATCCTCGGTTACATTTTTTATCCTTTCGCCCGTGTTATGGGGGTCCAGGGTGACGAGGCGCTGCGGGTCGGCAGCATCATGGCCACCAAACTGGTGTCTAATGAATTCGTTGCCATGATGGATTTGCAAAAAGTCGCCAGCCAATTGTCCGCACACTCCGTCGGCATCCTGTCGGTGTTCCTGGTGTCGTTTGCCAACTTCTCGTCCATTGGCATCGTTGCCGGCGCCATCAAGGGCCTCAATGAACATCAGGGTAACGTGGTATCACGCTTTGGCCTGAAACTGGTATACGGCTCCACGCTGGTGAGTATTCTCTCTGCTTCCATCGCCGGGTTGGTGTTATAACCTCGCGGTTAACAATCGTTATCATTAACGGCCTGAGGGCCGTTGGGGCCGGCGCAATCCGGCCTTTTTTTATGCCGCCGCTGCAGCCGGTAGTTTTAGCGGTGTTAACAGGTCACAACGACATTGGTGGCCGGGCACCAGTACCCACAAGGCATCACACGTAATTTTATAACTTAAAATATAATGAAATAACATGGAATAATGTCACCATGATTATTGTTGGTTTATATTACAGGCTTAATCTTCTGAAAACATCTGTTGCATGCAGAGTGGCCTTTGATTAATGATACGTAGGCGTTAGAGAAACGCTTATTACCTTTCAGCCAAATATGCGCAGGCAGGACAGCACCGCGAGGCGATAAAGTATTTACTTTATATCAATGAACGGCCTGCTGCAGAAGCATTGTGTATTTCACCCATAACCTCCCATGATTCATCTTTTGATAAAAAAATGATGTTAGAGATTTTCCAAGATGAGCGCCAATTTGGGTTCGGGTATTGTGACGACCCACAGCTCGCCATTAATGAAACCAAAAAAATTCATAGGGCGATCGCTGTGATTCGACAGCAGGTGAGCCCTGCATTTGCAGAAATCAATACGTTTATCCACGCGATTTATCTGACGAGTGAGACGCAAGACGGATCTTGTTTTTTGCGATCTGCGAGTAACTTTTACCTGTGGGGAGCGATGTTTGTTTATACCCACAAGGAGCACACGATTCCGTACTATGTGGGCATTCTGGCACATGAGTGCGGTCATACCGCACTGAACATCATTAACTCTTTTGATGAGTTGGTGGTCAATAATCCTCAAGAGCTTTATGCCGCGCCGCTACGTGAAGATAATCGACCGATGATTGGAATATTTCATGCGTTTTTTGTGTTGTCACGAATTTGCTATGTCTTTAATGCAATAGTGCAAAACAATTCAAGCCCGTATGTAGAAGAATGCCGCGAAAGGTTTGCTGTTGTATTCAAAAAACTGCAAGACACCCATAACACCATCAAGCAACATGCGGTATTGACAGATATTGGCCGGCGTATTTATATCGGTATTTGCGAGCTATGGAATTTCGACTGAAAATTATGGGCACGGTTGCCGACATGCCATTTTTTAAGGGTGATGCTAAAAAAGCTGATATATACCTGTAGTTGATAACCAAACTTTTATGGTAAATCTATTTATTTTACTGCCAACGACGCTTTTTGTTGGCGCAATGACCGCTACACAGGGTTTATACTGTTGTGTCATTATATTTTTTTATTATACTCGATATACAGCAAAAAATAATTATTGGAACATGTATTATTGATTGCAAGGCAAATCAATACGCAAAGACCGGCCATAAGCCGGTTTTTTAATTTGGTGGAGCTAAGCGGGATCGAACCGCTGACCTCTTGCATGCCATGCAAGCGCTCTCCCAGCTGAGCTATAGCCCCAAAAGTACCCCGAACACACTACCGATAGATCAAACCAACCTGGTGATTGGTGGAGCTAAGCGGGATCGAACCGCTGACCTCTTGCATGCCATGCAAGCGCTCTCCCAGCTGAGCTATAGCCCCATTCCTGATATATCTATCCGGTGGACGGGGCGCATGATATGAAACCCGGCAAACAGTGTCAACGGCTAAATCAATTAAACGTGTTAAACGCTGAAAAAGCCGCCAAATCAGCCGATAGGAAAGAGAAAATCAGGCCCGCTGCGCAATAAATTCCAATGCCATGTCGATCCTGGCCAGGGTGCGCGAACGGCCGACTGCGTGCACGGTCACATCCAGCGCTGGCGATTGGCCCGCACCGGTAACTGCTACTCGCAGCGGCATGCCAATTTTGCCCATACCGACGCCCAATTCTGTTGCCGTTTGTTCTATGGCTTGATGTACCTGCTCCGGCGTCCAGTCGCTGAGATCAACCAGTTTGGCACGCACCTGTTCCAAAGGTTCGCGGGCGACCAAGCGCAGATGTTTTTTCGCCGCATCGGCGTCAAAACTCTCGAAATCCTGGTACAGGTAAAGGCAGGAGGCGGCCATTTCTTTGAGTGTCTTGCAGCGATCCCCCAGTAATTTTACCAGGTCGACCAACTGCGGTCCGTCATGGGTATCGATCCCCAACTGATCCATATGCCAAGCCAGGTGCGTCGCGACATATTCCGGCGGCAGGTGGTTAATATAATGATGATTGAGCCACAACAGCTTTTCGGTATTAAACGCACTGGCGGATTTGCTGACATCGTCCAGCGTAAAGAGTTGCTTCATTTCATCAAGGCTGAAGATTTCCTGATCACCATGGGACCAGCCCAGACGTACCAGGTAGTTAAGCAGGGCCTCAGGCAGGAAACCATCGTCACGATACTGCATTACCCCTACCGCACCATGACGCTTGGATAATTTTTTACCGTCATCGCCCAGGATCATCGACACATGGGCATATTCCGGCACCGGCGCACCCAAGGCTTTAAGGATATTGATCTGACGCGGGGTATTGTTGATGTGGTCCTCGCCGCGGATCACATGGGTAATTTCCATATCCCAATCGTCGATGACCACGCAAAAATTATAGGTGGGTGAACCATCGGTGCGGCGAATAATCAGATCGTCCAACTCCTGGTTGCTGAATTCTATCGGCCCACGGATGTTGTCATTAAAGACCACCGAACCATCAAGCGGATTGGCAAAACGCACCACGTAAGGCTCATCATCATTATGTTGATGATGATTATGCCGACAATGGCCGTCATAACGGGGTTTTTCTCCTTCCGCCATTTGCCGTTCACGCAGCGCATCCAGACGTTCTCTCGAGCAATAGCACTTATACGCGGTGCCCTGCTCGAGCATCTGGTCAATGACAGCGTTATAACGATCAAAACGTTTGGTCTGATAATAAGGGCCTTCATCCCAATCCAGGTTTAGCCAGTTCATGCCATCCATGATGGCGTTGATCGCCTCCTGGGTAGAGCGCTCAAGATCGGTATCCTCAATACGCAATACAAACTCCCCGCCATGGCTGCGGGCGAACAGCCACGAGTATAATGCGGTGCGGGCACCACCCACGTGAAGATAGCCAGTGGGGCTGGGCGCAAAACGGGTTTTAATTTTCATCGGGAACACTGCCTTTAATGACGCATGACTGACAGTCGGGAGCCCTGCCCCCGGCCGGTTATAAAGAATGAGTAATATTCTACCACTCCCTTTCGATTCCTCAACGCTGTTCCACGTTTGCTGCTCTTTTTCACAGTATTCGCCGTGCAAAAGCGCCCTTCTTGTTTAATTTTACGACGAACACACTTTTTGTTTTGAAAAATCGTTGACTCACTTTGCAGTATCCCTATAATGCGACTCCACACGGCGGGGTGATTAGCTCAGCTGGGAGAGCATCTCCCTTACAAGGAGAGGGTCGGCGGTTCGATCCCGTCATCACCCACCACTTTATTTTTTAGAAGTGGCTCCGCTGTGAGAAATAGAAGTAATACGCTGTAAGAAGTGGGTGATTAGCTCAGCTGGGAGAGCATCTCCCTTACAAGGAGAGGGTCGGCGGTTCGATCCCGTCATCACCCACCACTTCTTAGGTTAGTATTGTTTTGATGTTCGTTTTCAGAAATGGGTGATTAGCTCAGCTGGGAGAGCATCTCCCTTACAAGGAGAGGGTCGGCGGTTCGATCCCGTCATCACCCACCATTTCTGATTTTTTAAGTGGGTCGTTAGCTCAGTTGGTAGAGCAGTTGACTTTTAATCAATTGGTCGCAGGTTCGAATCCTGCACGACCCACCACTTTCAAAGAAATATTCTGCACTTAAATCATCTCGCAAAACAGCCATAACGCTCATGTCGTGCGCGATGAGAACCTGCACAGGTTCGAGCCGAGCGAAGCGAGACAGCGTTGCCGGCACGGCAACGACCCGCAGGGCGAGGCCAACGGCCGAGTCATCCTGCACGACCCACCACTTTCAAAGAAATATTCTGCACTCAAATCATCTCGCAAAACAGCCATAACGCTCATGTCGTGCGCGATGAGAACCTGCGCAGGTTCGAGCCGAGCGCAGCGAGACAGCGTTGCCGGAACGGCGACGACCCGAAGGGCGAGGCCAACGGCCGAGTCATCCTGCACGACCCACCACTTTCAAAGAAATATTCTGCACTCAAATCATCTCGCAAAACAGCCATAACGCTCATGTCGTGCGCGATGAGAACCTGCGCAGGATAGGGTTATGACAAACATGGCGACGCTTTAGCGCCGCCATGTTGCGGTTTCCCTATGCAACCCTGTAAGGTCAGAGGGCATTGCAGCGTGCTCTTCGCAGCAAACCTGCGAACTAGTGCCCCCCGCCGCCGCTTTGCGCGGTAAACGGAGGTTTTGCCAGGAAAATAACCAAGATCAACGATAAAAACATCCAACCCAGCATGGTAAAATAATCCATGGTTGACAGCATATAAGCCTGTCCCTCAATAACCTTATCGAGCTGCGCCATCGTGCTCTGGGTCATTCCCCCGAGTTTGGCGATATAGTCCTGCGCGTTGGCGCTGTAGGGGGTTATATTCTCCGTTAACTGGGCATGATGCATAATTTCCCGCCGTTGCCAAATCCAGGTGGTAAGAGACGACGCAAAGCTGCCGCCCAGTACCCGCAGAAAGGTGGCCAGTCCCGAACCGTCGGCAATCTCTCTCGGTGACAAACTGGAGAGCAGAATACTGGTGGTAGGCATAAAAAATAATGCGACCCCAATCCCCATAAAACCCTGGATCATCGCGATATGGTAATAATCTACCTGGGTATTAAAATCAGCGCGCATAAAACAAGACACGCCGATCACCAGGAACGAACCGCCCGCCAGTAATCGCAAGTCAAACTTATGCGCATAACGCCCCACCAGCGGCGACATAAACACCGGCAAAATACCCAGAGGCGCCGCCGCCAGCCCGGCCCATATTGCGGTATAACCAAGCTGATTTTCCAGCCACTGCGGTAACAACAGGTTGATGCCAAAAAAACCCGAATAACCCAGCACCAGCGCCAAGGTGCCGAAGGAGAAATTTCGATATTTAAACAACCTAAGGTTGACGATGGGATGCTTATCGGTCAATTCCCAAATAACTAAGGCGATTAACGAAATAGTGGCGATTAGCGCGCCGATAACAATAAAATTGGAACTAAACCAGTCGAGGTCGTTCCCTTTATCCAATACCACCTGTAGCAGGCCAACACCGACCACCAGCAGACCCAGACCGATATAATCAATCGGCTGGTGCTCTTGCTCTTCAGGCCGCCCCTTAAGCTGTGTAAATACCAGCATGGAGGCAAAAATACCGATCGGTACGTTGATAAAAAAGATCCACGGCCAGGAATAGTTATCCGTGATCCAACCGCCCGTCAGTGGACCGACAATCGGCGCCACCACCGTGACCATAGCCAAGAGCGACAGTGCCATACCGCGCTTGGCGGCAGGATAAATAGATAACAGCAACGTCTGGGCCATCGGGTATAACGGCCCGGCGAAGAATCCCTGTAGTGCGCGGAAAATCACCAGTTGGGTCATGCTTTGCGATATGCCGCAAAGAAACGACGTGATGATAAACAGCAGCACCGACGCCAGAAACAGTTTAGTCTGGCCAAAACGCCGTGACATCCAGCCGGTCAGTGGCAAGGCGATAGCGTTGGATACGGCAAACGAGGTGATAACCCAGGTACCCTGCTCTGAACTGACGCCCAGATTGCCAGAGATAGTCGGTAACGCCACATTGGCAATCGTGGTATCCAGCACCTGCATAAACGTCGCCAGCGACAGACCTATAGTGGCCAGAACCAGGCTGGGTGGACGAAACGATTGTTCACTCATGGCGACTCCGCATCAATCTTTACCCTGAACGGCGGAACCAGCCTGCCCGTCATTCTCATGGATAATACGCGCAACTAACTTATCGGCCTGTGCCAATTGATTATCATATACATCAGTGGAGTAACGCGGTTTTGCCTGTGGATGCTGTGCCAATACAGGTCCATCCTGGTTATGTAAGTTCACCGTAACGTTGGTTGATAATCCTATACGCAGTGGGAATTTATCGAGGCTGTCCGGATCCAGGCTAATACGCACCGGCAGACGCTGGACAATTTTGATCCAGTTACCACTGGCGTTTTGTGCCGGCAATAATGAGAAGGCGCTACCGGTACCCACCCCCAGACTTTCAACTTTACCGTGATAGGTCACTGCCCCACCGTAGAGATCGGCGCTAATTTCCACCGGTTGCCCAATACGCATGTCGAGCAATTGTGTCTCTTTGAAGTTGGCATCGATCCAGATTTGATCCAACGGCACGACCGCCATCAAGGCGCTCCCGGGCTGAACGCGGCTGCCGACCTGTACCGACCGCTTAGCCACATAACCACTTACCGGTGCGACCATAGTGCTGCGCACATTATCTAAATAGGCCTGACGCAGTTGTGCGGCCGCTATCTGGACATCCGGATGGGAGCTGATGGTAGTATCGTCCACCAGTGCAAAGGTGGTGTCTAATTGCTGTTTTGATGAGGTCAACGACGTCTGTGCAGAGGTTAAGGCATCCCGTGAGTGAGATAGCTCCTCTTGGGAGATGGCGCCGTCACGGGCCAAATTAGCCCGCCGTTGATAATCTTCTTTGGCCTGCTGCAGTTGGATTTTACTTGCCGCCACCATGGCTTTGTAGTTATCTACATTGCTATATAAACCACGTACCTGACGCACGATCTTTGCCAGGTTGGCCTCGGCGTTTTCCTGATTGACCATGGTATCACTGGGATCCAGGCGCACCAGCACTTGGCCCTTTTGAACAAAATCCCCATCGTCGGCCGTGATCGCCGTCACTGTCCCGGCCACTCGCGGAGTAATCTGTACCAGGTTGCCGGTGACATAAGCGTCGTCGGTGGATTCAAAAAAGCGTCCATACAACCAATAATAAATGCCGAAAGCAATGGCGGCAATAATGATAACCGCTAATAAAATCGATAATAACATCCTGCGGTTACCGGATTTCACCGGTTGATTTTCCACAGCGTCGTGGTTGCCCGCAGGTTCAGTATTAGGTTGTTCAGCCATGTCAATGTTCTCAGTGTGCTTGATTCACTGCCACGTTGGTGGTGGCGGTCGACGAAACGGATGAGGTAAAGCCGCCGCCCAGTGCCTGCATCAGCACAATGGCGGTGTCTGTACGTTCAGCATTCAGGCTGGCCAGTTGGCGCTCGGCCTGGATCAATTGTTGTTCTACGCTCAATGCGTCCAGATAATTACCCACACCTGCACTGTAGCGCTGCATGGCGTTGGCCCAGGAGTCATTAGCGATATCGCGGGCACGCATCTGCTGTTGAATCTGCGTATCCAGCGACCCTAATCGAGTAATGGCATTACTAATATCCCCCAGTGCCGACACCAGAGATTGGTTATACTGAGCCACCGCCAGATCATAATCAGCGTTACTGCCCGCCAGATCGGCGCGCAGGCGGCCACCGTCGAAAATAGGCAGCGATAGCGCCGGTCCGATAGAGAAATACCGGCTTGGGGAACCGAAAAAGGCATCACCCAGTAAAGATTTCGTGCCAGCGGCGGCGCTCAGGTTGATATTGGGATAAAACGCCGTGCGGCTGACTTTAATATCCTTACTGGCCGCCTCTACGCGCCAGCGGGCGGCCACCAAATCCGGCCGGCGTCCTAGCAATTCGGCCGGCAGTTGCGGCGGCAGACGCACCGCTTGCGGAGCAATCAGATGTGGGCGCGGCAACGCCAACGCCCGGTCAGGCCCTTGGCCCATCAACACCGCCAGACGGATACCCTCAGTGCGTACCTGTTGCTGTGCTGCGGTCAGAGAGGCTTCCGCTGAAGCTTCCAGGCTTTCGGTTTGCTGGTATTGGAATTTGCTGTCCAGCCCGGCGCTTAATCGCTTCGCGGCCAGAGTCAGCATGGTTTGGGTTCTTTTCAGATCTTTTTGCGCCAGATCTTGCATCTCCCAGGCCTCACCGAGAGCGCTGTAGGCCCTGGCCACATTAGCCGATAGCGTCAGTCTCGCCGCCTGCCGGTCCACTTCACTGGCATTGGCACGTCCGACCGCCGCTTCCCAGGCCGCCCGTTGACCGCCCCATAAATCAAAGCTGTAGTTAAACTGTGCCGAGAGAGTACGTACTGTGGCATACCTGTCGCCTTGACCGGTGGGATCGTCAACCCGAGAGAGACGCTCGCGGCTAATACCCGCGTTGGCATCAAGCGTCGGCAGGCGATCAGCTTCAGCCGACAGCACCGCAGCGCTGGCCCGCCGCGCACGGGCATCGGCAACCTGAAGGTCGGGACTCGATTGCAACGCTTGCTGAATCAATAGATTGAGCTGAGGGTCGCCAAAGGCGTTCCACCAATTGGCCGCTGGCCAGGCGGCGGTGGACAGTGTTTTACCCTGCAGTGTGCGATCGGTGTGGAGACGCGAAACATCCAGTTGTTGGCCTTCTGTATGCAAACCGTTAGGCAAAGCACACCCCGCCAAGATACAAGAGCAAAGCAACGGTAATAAACGAATGCGCAACGGCATAATGAAATTAGCTCCTTAAAAACCGGAATGGACCAGTAGCTTTGTCAGCATGCGGTCAAATTCATTAAATTCGGCGGGAGTGAACGGCTGCAATAACTCATTAAAAGCGTTCACTGCTATCAGCGGTATCTGCCCACAGAATTCCTGCCCTTGGGCCGTCAGCTCCAAGTGAAATAGCCGTCGATCGGTGGTACAGCGTACCCGTTTAATCATTTTTTTATTTTCTAGTCGGTCGAGCATGCGCGACATGGCACCACTATCAAGCCCGAGGCTACGACATAACTCAGTTGAAGTGGCCAAACCTTCGCGCTTCATTAGCAGCATGACTTTGAACTGCGCCGCAGTGATATCGTAGGGTTCTAGATGCCGTTCAAGCAGGCGATCCTTACAGCAATTCAATCGATGTATCTGCCGTCCCCATTTAAAGACGTTCTCAATATCATCACCGGGAAAGTGGTCCATATTATGGTTGCCTAGGCAGCTATCAGGTAGTGAAATATACCGCTTGGTACTTTGGTAAACAACATCCTATATTGTAAGCAGATATTTACCATTACGAAGGGAAGAGTAAGGCGGGGCTCACGTGACGAACTTCACATTATCAGCGCGTATTATGCATCCAGGGTCAACACCGTCAGAACATTGTTTTCGTCAACCGCATAACCACAGTCAAACCGGGTACCCGCAGGCAGAGCGGGCGTGAGCGTAACCAACAACGCCAAAGTGATATGGTTATCACCCAGTTGAACCACCTGCACATCCAGAAAATCAAAATAACGCAATACCAACGGGTATAGTGCCTTAAACAGGCTCTCCTTGGCCGAAAATGCCAACGTCAAACATGTGGCAAATGAGCACGGCAGCGTGGAAAAAAACGCGCGTTCCCCAGCCGAGATAATGCCAGGCCACAGATCACGCGTGCGCGGTGCATCGATCACCGTTTCGATATCAATCCCCAGACCCGAAATCTCGCGTGGCGGACGATGCCAGCCAATGCATAGCGCCAGGTTAGCGTGATGCGTCAGCGCACCCTGGATACCGTTGGGCCAGCAAGGAGTGCGATCTTTGCCTATTTGCACATCGAAACGCGGATAACCTAGCACCGTTAATACCCGATCGGCGGCAATGCGTCCCGCCAGATACTCCGCTCGCCGCTTAATCGCTGAACCCGCGATGATCGAGGGCAACGCAATGCCCTGACGGCCGTAATCCTCATCATGATAAAACGCGTTATCAAAGCGACAATACCAGACATGGGCCAGCGCATGCCTTGCACTTAGCTCCACCTGGCCAAAAGGCAGCCCAGGTTGAACGGACAACACGCAGGAGGCGGTTCGATTCATAAGGGGTGACATATCCTGGTTGAGGCTGGAAATCCCGCCGAGGGTGTTGGTGTATGAGGCCCCTAGTATATACCAATAGATGTCGCGCGGTAGGCCAGGCGGCAAGCGAACAATCCCTGAGTGGATAGGGTGAACGCTTACTGCCCACGCATCGACAACGAGAGCGGTGAAGGGTCAGTCACGATTGCTGTGCCAGACCTTGCGGATTGACGTCACTAAACCGGGGTTTAACCAGACCGTACAACGCCGGGTTATCGCTTTCATCCTTTAATCTAATGCCCGACAAGCGTCGTTGCCTGGATTGTTCAATCAACCAGGCCAGTTTGAATGCCGCCTGAGGGTAATCCAACCCTTCGGGGCGGATATTGGAGATGCAATTGCGCTCTGACTCAAGACGTCGGGTATGTGGAGCCCAGGTAAAATAGATGCCTAGGCTGTCCGGTGAAGATAGGCCGGGTCGCTCACCGATGAGAATGGCCACCGCCTGGGCCTGTAAACACTCGCCAATGTCATCTCCCAAGGCGACCCGGGACTGGTGGGCTAGCACTACCGGCGCCATTTTCAGGCCCAACATGGCCAAATACGGCGTTAATTCGCGGATAAACGGCACGGCTTGCCGATGCACAGCTTTAGATGACAGACCATCGCCCACCACCAGTAAAATATCAGCTTTTTTATTAGGATAGTCCAATAACATGCGACGGCTATCATCGCTGAGGCGACGTCCCAAATCCGGCCGGCAGAGATAATCTTCGCGATGCGGCGCCGCACTATGTACCGTCAACGTGGTGAGACCGTCAGCCTCCAACTGCTTGACCAACGTCTCACTGTCGAAGGGTTGGTGCACCGCGTCACGAGCTTGGGCGTGCGCCAAACCAAATTTCAGCAGTTCCGCGGTCGGCAGACTGGCACCCGCACGACCCAGTGCGATACGTGCTGCGGTAAATTGTTTCAGCCCCTCCCAGGGATTGTTATGAATGACCTTGCCCACCGCAAATGAGCCGGTTACAGGCTTATCATGTTTGTTCATTGAACACTCCTTTTTGCCCGGCAGGGTTAACTCAGTGCATTGCCCAGAGACGGCAGATGTTGCAACAGCGGATGCTGACTGCTGGTATCCCTCAGCCGGCCATCAGAATCAATAATTTGCATACGTTGCAACCAGGCTGAAAATTCCGGCGCGTGTTTCAGACCGAATAATTCACGTACGTAGAGCGCATCATGAAACGAGGTACTTTGGTAATTGAGCATAATATCATCAGCCCCAGGCACCCCCATCAGGAACGTCAACCCTGCGGCCGCAAGCAGGGTTAACAGCGTGTCCATATCGTCCTGATCCGCCTCGGCATGATTGGTGTAGCACACATCGCAGCCCAAAGGCACGCCTAGCAGCTTGCCACAGAAGTGATCCTCCAGACCGGCGCGAATGATTTGTTTCCCGTCATACAGATATTCCGGTCCGATAAAACCGACTACCGTGTTAGTCAGTAGCGGTTTAAAGTGACGGGCAATGGCGTAAGCGCGGGCTTCGCAGGTCTGTTGATCCACCCCATGATGGGCGTTGGCCGACAGGCAACTGCCCTGCCCGGTTTCAAAATACATCACGTTGTCCCCCAGCGTGCCACGCTTGAGACTTAACGCCGCCTGGTGCGCTTCGTCAAGCAACGCCAGGTTGATACCGAACCCGGCGTTGGCCGCCTCGGTACCCGCAATGGACTGGAACACCAAATCCACCGGCGCACCACGCTCAATCAGCTTGAGGGTGTTGGTCACATGGGTCAGCACACAAGACTGGGTCGGGATCTCGAAGCTGCTGATGACATCATCAAGCATGAAGTTCAGTTTCTCCAGCAGCGGCAAGCTATCACTGGCGGGATTGATACCAATCACCGCGTCACCGCTACCATACAACAGCCCGTCCAGCATACTCGCGGCGATACCTTTCAGATCGTCCGTAGGATGGTTAGGCTGCAGGCGCACACTGATATGGCCTGGCAATCCGATAGTATTGCGAAAGCGCGTGATCACCCGGCATTTTTTCGCCACCAGGATCAGATCCTGGTTTCGCATAATTTTACTCACCGCCGCCGCCATTTCCGGAATGATACCCGGCGCTACCCGCGCTAAACGCGCACTGTCGGTACGTTCGCTGAGCAACCAGTCGCGAAAATCGCCCACGGTTAAATGGGCAATCGGCGCAAAGGCCGCCGCATCGTGGCTGTCGATAATCAGACGGGTCACTTCGTCTTTTTCATAGGGTATCAGCGGTTGCTGCAAAAACAGCGGCAGCGGGATATCCGCCAGCGCGATACGCGCCGCCATACGCTCTTCGGCGCTGGCGGCCGCTACGCCGGCCAGATAATCACCGGAACGCGGCGGCGACGCCTTGGCCATCAGTTCGCGTAAATCGGCAAAACGGTAACTTTTATGGCTTAGTGTGGCTTGAAACATCGCCCCTCCTGCATCAATCCGTCAGTGTCAGTTGGGAATCCGGCTCAGCCGCATCCCGGGCATGCCGAGTCAGACGGAAATAGGCATAACCCAACAGCATCATCGCGGCGAAGATCATGAATAGCAGTTGGTTATAGTAAATCATCGCCACCAGACAAACCACCGCCAGCACCAGCGCCAGCGCCGGGGCAAAAGGATAAAACGGCGCACGGAACGGTCTGCTCAGCTCGGGTTCCAGGCGACGCAGTCTGAACAATGAGGCCATCGAGATGATATACATGACAATAGCACCGAATACTGACATGGTAACAATATTGGCGGTAAGCGGCTGCCCGCCGATGATGATCAATGAGTCGGAAAAAATGGCGGCAATACCGACCACACCGCCAGCAAGAATAGCCAGATGCGGCGTACGGAACCGGGCACTGATCTTGGCCAGCGGCTTAGGCAGATAACCGGCGCGCGCCAGAGCAAAGATTTGCCGTGAGTAGCCCATAATAATGCCGTGAAATGAGGCAATCAGACCAAACAATCCCAACCAGACCAGCATATGCAACCAGCCACTACTGCCACCAACAATAATTTTCATCGCCTGCGGCAGGGGATCGTTAATATTGGACAATTTGGTCCAGTCGCCCACGCCGCCGGCAAAAAACATCACGCCGATTGCCAGTACCGTTAGCGTAAGAATACCGCCGATAAACGCACGCGGGATGGTACGTTGTGGATCCTTGGCTTCTTCAGCCGCCATGGATGCCCCTTCGATGGCCAGGAAAAACCAGATGGCAAAGGGGATCGCGGCAAAGATACCGGAAAGCGCGCCAACGCTAAAGTGCTCGGCGCCCGCCCAGCCACCGCGGGTAAAATTCGCTATCTCAAAACCTGGCGCCACTACGCCCATAAAGACCAACAGTTCGAAGATCGCCAGTAGCGTGACCAGCAGTTCGAACGTCGCGGCAATACCGACACCCAGGATATTCAGTCCCATAAACACCAGATAGGCACCAAGCGCCACCCAACGCGGCTCAATCGATGGAAACTGCACGTTTAGATAGGCGCCGATGGCCATCGCAATTGCCGGTGGTGCAAAGACAAATTCAATCAGAGTGGCAAAACCTGCAATAAAACCGCCGGTTGGGCCGAAAGCCCGGTGGGCATAAGCAAAGGGACCACCAGCGTGGGGAATCGAGGTTGTCAGTTCGGTAAAACTAAAGATAAAAGCGCAGTACATCGCCGCCACTGCTATCGCCGTCACCAGGAAGCCCAGCGTGCCGGCCTGGGCCCATCCATAGCTCCAACCGAAATATTCACCGGAGATAACCAAACCGACGGCAATGCCCCATAAATGGAAGCTGCCCAGCGTACGTTTTAGCGCAGGTGCAACGTGATTATTTTGCATGATGTTGTCCAATGAAGCCAAAGTATTGAGATAGGTGCAAAGGTCATACCAAATTGCTAGTTTTTGAAATTAGGCGTTTTTTGGCAATATTGGCCATCAAAGCAGACATCGTCGCACCGAAGTGGTCCGTTCAAAGACGGCGGTTGTTCTATTTTGGTGCATTCCCATTTGCACGGTGCAAGAGAACGATCCCAACCATGTAACATCGCGCGCAGAGTCCGGCACCTGATAACCCGCCACCTCGATTGTCTGCTGTTGGTCGGGCGTTATTTCTTGCCAGATATTTCCCCGGTGCCGGTGCCTTGCCGCACGTCAACGTGCTGATGCCTTTACGCTACACATAAGTCGCCTGGCTGAACAGTCAGTAAAAATACCCGGTTCCGCTGGCGGCGCGAACGTCCCATTTTCCGCTGGCACTCAAATTGCTTAATGACTCGGATAACCGGGGGTCGTAGGGTCCATGCCGGCCACGTCACGGCACACAGTGGTGCGACTTTGAATGAGGTGAGCCAATGAGCATAGTGATTAATCGAACAGAGCAACCGAGTTCGCTGGACAACAGCCTTGACGTGGTTTTTGCCGCATTATTCCAGCAAAGCGCCCGGTTGGGCATGGAGGCACTTATTTATGATTACACGCCAGTGCCGCGTTCACTGGATGGCGAGTTGATCACACCCTCGGTACTGCGCATGAGCAATGTGCCGACGGATATGCGCCGCTTATGGACTGAACAGGGGTATTATCAGGTGGACCCGGTGCAACTTTATGCTCTGGGTACCTGCGCGCCCTTTGTATGGTCCTATCAACGACCCGATAAAACCTTACTCAGAGATATTATCAACGAGCGCCACCAACCAGTGACTCACTATATGCGCGATAATAATATGCCCTGCGGCGCTACCGTCCCCCTGCATCTACCGCGCGGAGGCTTTGTTACCCTCACTGGCATTGTCAGCCAGGCCGGCCACGAACGGGATCTCAGCCAGGCCCTGGCAGAATTGAGTCTGCTGGCGCTCACGTTTCAGGAACGCCTCTATCCGCTATTCGATCCGCTCATATTGACCTGCCAGCACGTGCGGCTCAGCAAACGTGAACGTGAGTGCCTGAGCTGGTCAGCTGAAGGGCTAACGGCTAAGGAAATTGCGCGCAAATTGTCGCGCTCGGTGGCTACTGTAACGCTGCATCTCAATTCAGCGGCACGCAAGTTAGGTGCCAGCAACCGGGTCCAAGCGGTGGTTCGCGCCATGCATTATCGGCTGCTGGACAGCTAAGCGCGACGCCTTACCTAATCCTCGGGGGGTCTCAATCACAGGATGCGTCCCCCGGACTCGTGTTAAGAATTAATGTACTTTCTGGCGCAAATTGCGGTGGTTAAAAATAATAAACCGGATAATACTAACCGCCTTAATTTCATCCCTGTTTCCATTCGGCGAGCCAAAACACAACTTTTCGTAAAATATTCGCCGCGATGTCAATAACATGCCAGTCCAAGGAAAGAAAATAATGTTCAACCGTTGGTGTAAATATGCGGCCGCAATATCGATGGCATCACTGCTGTGTTCAGCGGCATACGCTGCTAAGATCACCTCGATTGCAATAATGACGCCTGAACCAGGTACCGATTTCGGCTGGAACCAGCAGGGCATCAACGCTGCCAAGGCCGCCGGTGCCAAAGAAGGTGTCAAGGTGATGGTGGCAGACAATCTGGGTTACGGCGATATACGGCCAACGGCACGCGACTTGGCGGATGACGGGGCGCAGTTGATCATTGCCCATGCCAGTGGTTATAACCAATCCGCACCAGAAATCGGCGCCCAGACCAACGTGCCGGTGGCGATCACCGACAGCCCATCAGCGCTGGCCGCCGGTAAAGTGGCGGATTATACCGTAAGCGGCCAGCAAGGGGCTTATCTGGCCGGTACTCTGGCAGCGAAAATGACCCGCAGCGGTACCATTGGCATTGTGGTTTCCGGCGAACCTCCAGCCTGGAACGCACAATCTTCTGCGTTTATTCGCGGCGCCCGGGCGACCAAGAAAGACATTAATATTCATTACGCAGTAATAGGTCCAGCAGCATACAGCGATGCGGCCGGCGGTAAACGGGTTACCACATCGGTGATTGCCGCCGGTGCAGATATCATTTTTGGCCAGGGCAACGGTTCGAGTTTCGGCATGCTCCAGGCGGTGGAAACCACGCCGGCAGCGGACGGTGGCAAAGTCTATTTTATTGATGTGATCGGCGATAAGTCCGCCATCGATAAAGGCAATTTACTCAGTTCGGTATTATGGAACCTCACGCCGGTTTACACCGCAATGATAGAGGATCTCAAGCATGATACGTTTGGCAGCCATAATTATAAAACGTCGCTGGCAGATGGATCGATAAGCTTATTAAAAACCTCGCATATCCCCGATGCCGTTTGGCAAAGCGTAAACGCGGTCCGTGATGAGATCATTAGTGGTAAAATCGTGGTTCCGGCGGATTACGACGCGAAAGCCTTACATACGCTGTTGGCCGCCACCGGCAAATAAACCGGGCCGCTATTGCCGGAGCGTGGTGCATTCGCGCTCCGATTAACCCGATTGAGATAATGATGAGCCAGAACCCGTCTGCAGTGAAGACCCCGGTTATTACCTTAAACCAGGTCACCAAACGTTACCCTGGAATTATTGCCAATCACCAAATCGACCTCACATTATGGCCCGGTGAAGTTCAGGTGCTGCTAGGGGAAAACGGCGCCGGAAAATCCACGCTGGTCGCGATGCTATCTGGTCTGCAACAACCGGATGAGGGCTATATTACCGTAGACGGACAGATTCAGTCGGTTAGCTCACCACGTCGCGCTCATACACTCGGCATCGGCACGGTATTTCAACATGCCATGATGGTGCCGGGTTTGAGCATAGTGGATAATATCGCATTGGGTGATACCTGGTGGCGACGCCCGGCCCGCCACCGCTATGCGCAACGGATTAATGACCT
The DNA here is from genome assembly GCF_035013185.1 of Acerihabitans sp. TG2. NCBI lineage: Bacteria > Pseudomonadati > Pseudomonadota > Gammaproteobacteria > Enterobacterales > Pectobacteriaceae > Acerihabitans > Acerihabitans sp. TG2. The sequence continues at coordinate 130,132 of NZ_JAYGJO010000001.1, read as the reverse complement.
TGCCCGCGATATTGGCGTCACCGTCAATCCCTTCGCCCGCGCGGGCTCGTTATCACTGGGGGAACAGCAGCAGGCGGAAATTATCCGCACGCTGCTGCGCGGTAGCCGGATATTAATCCTCGATGAGGCCACCGCCATGTTGACCCCGGATGATGCGCAAGAATTGGGGCAACTGATGCGCCGGCTGGTGGCCCAGGGCCTGGCGGTGGTTTTTATTACCCATAAACTTAACGAGGCGCTGAATTGGGGCGATCGAATCTCGGTGCTGCGCCGTGGGCGCAAAGTGGGCGAGATCACCCCGCAACGGCTGACATCGCTTTCGCGCCACCAGGCCACGGCAGAAATAGTGGAAATGATGTTCGATTTATCTGCACGCCCCGACAGTGCAGTGCTACCTACATCCAAGCCCAGCAAAAAAACGCTCGGCGAACCGGTGCTTGAAGCACTGGCTATTGAGGTTGCCGACTCACTCATGCCGCTCAAGGGCATTGAACTTAGGGTCCGCGCCGGTGAAATCGTCGGAATTGCCGGTATTGACGGCAATGGTCAAAAACAATTGGCGGAAGTGCTGGCCGGTCAGCGACCCATGACCCGTGGCCGGATCCTGTTGATGGGCGAATCTATTGGATCGTGCAGCATCGGTCAGCGACGTCAACGCGGTTTGCGTTACATAACCGACGATCGGATGGGCGAAGGTACGGTAGTCAGTTTCCCGGTTGCCACCAACCTGTTGTTAAAACAGATTGGCGAGGCACCTTTTTGGCGCCGAGGTTTCATGCAGGCACAGCAAATTGCCTACCACGCGCGCGATAAAATTGCTGAATACGATATCCGGACACCGCAAATCGACACACCTGTCGGCACGTTATCTGGCGGGAATATCCAGAAAGTATTATTGGCTCGCGAACTGGGTGGTCAGGCTAGAGCCGTCATCTTTGCCAAACCCACCCATGGCCTGGATGTGCAAAATAGCCAATCAATTCGTGAGCGGATCCGCCGAACGGCACAATCGGGGGTGGCGGTGTTGCTGATATCCACAGACCTGGAAGAGTTGCTGGAACTGTCGGACCGCATCGCCGTTATGTCGCAGGGTACTCTCGTGGGTACCGTCGATAACGATTCCCTGGCCCGTAACCACATCGGCGCCATGATGAGCGGTGCGGTATCATGAGGCGGCATACCGGTTCATTGCCGGCATCCGGCATAGCGTCGGTGGTGTCGACACGATGGTTCTATTGGCTGGCTGGCGTGGGTTTATCGGTAGGCCCGGTCCTTATCGCGCTGGCTATCACTAGCGCGCTATTGATGATCATGGACGTCAACCCGCTAGAATACTATGGTTATGTGGTACAAAAGGGGCTACTGACCCCTTCCGGCCTGCAGGCTACGCTCACCCGCATGGGCCCTTTATTACTGATCGGCGCTAGCCTGATCGTGGCCTTTCGTGCCGGCTTGTGGAACCTTGGTGGCGATGGCCAGTTTTTACTGGGGGCGGTGATTGCCGCAGCAGTTGCGGCTCCCCTTGACCACCTGGGCACACCCGTCTGGTTAACCTGGTGCGCAGCGTTGCTGGCCGGTGCGCTGGTGGGCGGCATTTGGGCCATTTTGCCGGCGATGCTCAAAGCCTGGCAGCATATAAATGAGATCATTACGACCTTGATGATGTCTTTTATCGGTATTTCACTCGCCAATATCTTGGTAAAGCTGGTGTTTACCGATCCCGCCACCACGGTACCCGAGACACGCACCCTACCCTACGCCCACCGCCTGCCTGCGCTGTTCGGCACCCACGTTTCCAGCGGGCTACTTATCGGTCTGGTGGCCATTATCGTGGTACATGTGATGATGACCCGCACTGCATTGGGGCTACGATTACGCACCGTCGGCGCCAATCCGCGTGCGGCCTTGCATGCTGGTCTGCCGGTTGGCTGGCTGACCATCGCGGTGCTCGCCCTGTCGGCATCACTTGCCGGGCTGGCGGGCGCGGTGGACGTACTCGGCATCGAAGGCAATGTGCGCGCCGATTGGAACCCGGCCTATAGCTTGTTGGTGGTGCCATTGGTGTTTCTCGCACGTTTCAACGGGTTCGGCACAGTCGCGTTTGTGTTTGTCTTCTCGGTACTGTCAATCGGCAGTGAAAGCGCGGCACGCCGCATGGGGATACCCAATTATTTTACGCTGGTGACGGTAGCTATTTTACTTATGGTGCTTGGCCTAACGCAAATGGTTGAGCAACGGCGACGCCAGCGGACCTGGCCAGGAACAGATCAAGGGTAAATGATGGACTTGCTCACATCAGGATTTTTAGCCTCATTGCTGCTAGGGGCCATCGTCGCCAGCGTGCCGCTGTTATTGACCGGGCTGGGAGAGCAGTTGTCGGAAAAGACCGGCGTGCTGAATATCGGTCTGGAAGGCATGATGTTGACCGGTGCCTACCTGGGTTTTTATATCGCCTGGCAAAGCCACTCCATGGCGCTGGGGCTGCTGGGCGGCGCGGCGGGGGGAATGATGGTTGCGATACTCATGGCCGGTTTGTGTGTGTGGCTGGGGTTAAATCAGATTGTTATCGGCATTGCCCTGACGCTCGGCGCACAAGGCGCAACCGCCTTGTTGCATTACCTGCAGTTTAGCCGGACGTATCCCCGACTGGGCAGCGTGGAAACCGTGGCGCTGCCGCTGTTGTCACGAATTCCGTTTGTCGGACGGATAATGTTTAATCAACCGATGGTGGTGTATTTGGCCATTGGCTGCGTGGCGTTAATGGCCTTTATTTATCGCCACACCAATCTTGGGCTTGCGCTGTATGCCGCCGGAGATCAACCCGCAGCCCTCGATGCTGCCGGGGTTAACGTCTTGTGGACCCGAACCTTGGCGGTACTGGTCACGGGGGCGTTGGCGGGGTTGGGCGGTGCGTATATGTCACAAATCGCTGCCGGTATTTTTGTGCCCTATATGACCCAGGGCAATGGTTTTATCGGTATTGTGCTGGCCATGCTGGCCCGGGGGAAACCGTTGTGGGTCCTGGGTGGGGCACTGCTGTTTGGCCTGTGTTTATCACTGACTACCGCATTGCAGGTCGTGGGCGTGGCGGTACCCACCGACGCGATCCAAATGCTGCCATTTATCGCGGTCATGTTGGTATTGCTGATGCTCGGCAGACGCGCCAGCTTACCAAGTGCGCTGGGGACGGCCTATGTGCGGGGGGCGCGTTGATTAAACATCAAAAAATAGTGCCACCGATAAAAAACCAACGCCTTTCGTTACCCATTGTCGCGTAAAGACGCGGCCTTTATGCCGGGGTGGACGTCAAGATCGACGCTGTTTAAGTGGCTTGATAAGCCCCTCAAGCCCCTCTATTTTTATTGCCAGCGTAAGGGACATTAATTGACCCAAACGACCCTCTGGAAACTCATTTTTCCGGGCAAACCACAGTAAATAGGGTTCAGGCAAATCGATAAGCGCCCGGCCCTGGTATTTTCCGAACGGCATGATGGTATTGGCAATAGCCACCAGATCTTCTTTTTCCATTGATTCTCTTCACTGTTTACGCGCCAGATGCGTTGACTACGCTCGTTCACCCGCATGACTAACCTGCGTAAGCTTATCGGGATTCATTCGGTTACCACCTACCCGCATCGCGAAAGCTATCGGGTATCGGTCATTAAAACGGTGAAACAGCTTATGCATCACCGAGCAGGCGCATCATTTCCGCTTCATCAATGATCGGAATATCGAGTTGCCGCGCTTTATTCAATTTAGTCCCGGCTGCTTCGCCGGCAATCACCAGATCGGTTTTAGCCGATACGCTGCCGCTGACCTTGGCCCCAAGGGCCACCAGGCGATCTTTGGCCTCACCACGGGATAACCCGGTTAAGGACCCGGTCAGCACCACGGTTTTACCGCTGAAAGGACTGTTGCCGGCACCAGGGGTTGGCGCAGCAATCGGCTCCGGCCAATGAATACCGATTTCCGGGCTGGTTAATTCGGCAATGACGTCCAGGTTGTGCTGCTCATCAAAAAAATGCCGTGCATGCGCCGCCACTACCGGGCCGATGTCCGGTACGCTCACCAGTGCCTCGATATCAGCCGCATAAAGCGCGGACAGATGTTTAAATTCCGCCGCCAGATTTGCCGCAGTGGCTTCACCCACCTCACGGATACCGAGCGCATAAAGAAAACGGGCGAAGGTGGTTTGTTTGGCGGTTTCCAGTGCCGTCAGCAGGTTTTGTGCCGATTTAGGGCCCATACGCTCCAGACGGGTCAACGTCTCCCGCTTCAACCGAAACAGATCGGCCGGGGTCTTTACCAGTTCACGATCAACCAGTTGATCGATAATTTTATCGCCCATACCGTCAACATCCAGCGCCCGGCGAGAGACAAAGTGCTTAAGGGCCTCCTTGCGCTGGGCCGCGCAGACCAATCCGGCAGTACAACGAACCACTGCCTCCCCTTCAACTCGCTCTACGTCGGACCCACATACTGGGCAATGGGTCGGAAAAACAATCGCACGCGTATCGCCCGGTCGTTTATCCAGTACCACGCCCACGACCTGAGGGATCACATCTCCTGCACGGCGGATAATCACCGTATCGCCAATGCGCAGTCCCAGCCGTTCAATTTCATCGGCATTATGTAACGTGGCGTTACTCACCATGGCGCCCGAGACCAGTACCGGCTCCAGTCGAGCCACCGGGGTCACCGCGCCAGTGCGCCCGACTTGGAACTCCACGTCGCGTACCCGAGTCATCTGCTCTTGAGCAGGAAATTTATAGGCCATGGCCCAACGCGGCGCACGGGCGACAAAACCCAGGCGTTCTTGTAACACCAGGGAATCGACCTTAATCACCACACCGTCAATATCAAATCCCAGGGACGCGCGGTCTGCCTGGATCTGTTGATAAAAGGCCAATACGTGTTCGGCTCCGGTACACAACTGAACACGATCACTGACCGGCATCCCCCAGGATTTAAACAGTTGCAGACGCTCCCAGTGACTGGTAGGCAGTTCGCCGCCTTCCAGCAGGCCGACGCCGTAGCAAAAAAAAGTCAGCGGCCGTTTAGCGGTGATGGACGGATCCAATTGGCGTAATGAACCGGCGGCAGCGTTACGTGGATTGGCAAACAACTTCGCGTTATGGTGCCGGGCATCATCGTTTAAACGCTCGAATCCTGCCTCGGACATAAATACCTCACCGCGGATCTCTACTCGGCGCGGTATTGGCCCGGCACCGTTACGCAGCCTCAACGGAATGCTACGGATGGTGCGTACGTTGGCGGTAATATCTTCACCGGTGGTGCCATCGCCACGCGTGGCGGCACGTACCAGCTCACCCTGCTCATATAACAAGCTTACCGCCAGGCCATCAAGCTTCAATTCACAACAGTAAGTGAGTTCCTCGTCGCTTCTCAGCCGATCCCTGACCCGCTTGTCAAACGCCAGAAAATTGGTTTCGTCAAAAACGTTGTCCAAAGACAGCATCGGAACTTCATGGCGCACCTGCTGAAATGCACTAAGCGGCGCCCCCCCCACCCGTTGCGTAGGCGAATCCGCGCTAAGCATGTCGGGATGTTGGGTCTCAAGTTCGCGCAGTTCGGCCATTAGCCGATCGTATTCAGCATCCGGTACTTGGGGGTCATCCATAACGTGATATTGATATTCATACCGACGCAGCAGATCGCGCAGATTCTCAATATAGAGGTTGATTTGTTCCATTGCTCACCATCAGCGAAAAAACCCCCGCAAGCGGGGGAGTTAAATCAGTCATGCGGGCCGTTAAACAACATTAGCCGCCGGCGTTAACCTCGAGCACTTCACGTATCAGTGCCTTGTAGACATCCAACTTTTGCGGCGTCAGCATGCGGCGTTGGTCGTCGAGCACCACGGCGCCGCAATCATCGGCAATACGCTGTGCCGACTGCAGCATGAGCTTGAAGTTTTGATGAGCATCACCATAGGAGGGCACCATCATAAACATTGAAACCCCCAGAGTGGTGAACGTTCCCATCTCTTCGGGATCAAAGGAGCCCGGTTTGACCATATTCGCCAAACTGAACAGTACAGGACCACTGCCCGCCGGATTCAGGTGTCGGTGAAAAATGTTCATCTCACCAAACTGGAAACCCGCCTGCAAAACACTTTGCAACAGCTCTTCGCCACCAATCACCGTGCCATTATGGGCGGCGACATGCAACACCAGCACTGCCTCTTTGCGTTTTACCGGCTCTGTAGACAGCGGCGCTGCGGCGGCCTCAGCATCCGGTTCAGAGGAGTGCGATTCATCAATCTCTACCCGGTTCTCGTCGGTGTGCGGCTTAACCGGCTCGACCGGGGGCGCTACAGCGCGCTTTTTAAAAAAAGACGTGTGACGTCGCGGCGCAGGAGCGGCAACCTCATCTTCATCATCATCCTCGACACCATCAAGCAGCGCATCGTGACCGCTGCGGTGTTGAAAACGCGGGTCTGAGGTTAACGAATCCCGTGGTTTCGGTACTGGCTGATTTGCCTGATGTTCACCATCGACCGATTTTTTCGATACGCGCGGTGCTGCATCATAGGGGCCATTATCATAAGGATAAGGATCAGCCTCACCGGACGAGGCGTCGACAGACCGATCCCCTTCAGAATGTATGCCGTGATCATAGCGACCAAGCGTGGGCTCGTCGGTACGCAGTTTTGTTACCCGCACTTCGCCCACACCCTCATCCCGCTCATCCAGCGGAGTCTCGTCGTGTTCCTGACTATCTTGTTTAAATCGTCTAACCGGCCGATCGCGAAAAACCGATGAGCGCTCTTTACGGCTGGTCCATAGGCCGTGTAACAGCAACGCTATGATAGCGATCGCACCCACAACGATTAATATCAGACGCAAATCCTGCATCATTGCCATCTCAGTTGTTCTAATTCAATTTCATTGCCACTATGGCAAGCATTTACTTTCCTAACTCTATTTGCCTGCGTAGACAAGTGCAAGTCCGCACGGTACTTTCTGACAATAAAGATAGCATCAGCACAGTTTTTTGCTGCTATTTCATCCAAAAGTGGCCGGACGACACAAAATCAACGTGACGAAGATGGCTTTCACTCTTTTTTAACTGTATAAAATTTGGTCAAAATAAATGCATAACAATATAAAATCCCGTAGTGGTTTCCATTATTTTGCCAGCGGCTGGCAATTAATGATGCTGCCCGGGATCAAACGCTACGTTGTCCTTCCCCTACTGATGAACATCCTGCTATTAGGCGGCGCGTTCTGGTGGCTTTACTCACGGTTACAAAGTTGGATCCCACACATCATGCAACGCGTACCTGAGTGGTTGCAGTGGTTGGGCTACCTGCTTTGGCCACTGAGCGTACTGGCGGTGCTGTTGATTTTCAGTTATTTTTTCAGCACGATAGCCAATCTTCTCGCCTCACCGTTCAGTGGTCTGCTGGCAGAACAACTTGAAGCCCGGCTTACTGGCGAAGAACCACCGGACAGCGGCGTGATATCAATGCTCAAGGATACGCCACGAATACTGCATCGGGAATGGGTTAAACTCGCGTATTACCTGCCGCGAGCATTGGTATTGCTGCTATTGCATCTGATACCGGCCTTCGGCCAGACCGTCGCCCCGGCAATGTGGTTTTTATTTGGCGCCTGGATGATGTCCATCCAATACAGTGATTATCCCTTTGACAATCATAAGGTCCCCTTTGTGACCATGCGCCGCGCATTGCGGCAGCATAAAACCCAGAATTTGCAATTTGGCATTATGGTCTATATTTGTACTGTGATACCTATAATTAACCTGGTGATCATGCCAGTGGCGACCTGTGGCGCGACGGCTATGTGGGTAGATCGTTACCGTAAGGATTTTGCATCTGCGGACAACATTCGCTGAACCCTGCTGTACGCCTCGTATTTTTTCACGCTGTGGGTGTTTTGGTTCTATGATAAAAACTTATGCCTTAATAACATATCGATATACTTTTCTTTTACTTCCGTCATCTATGTGAAAGGGTATGCTTTGCTCATCATCTCTTTCAATTTGCATCCATAGTAAAGGACTGGCCATGAGTAACATTTACGAAGACAATTCTTATACAATCGGCCACACGCCGCTTGTACGATTAAATCATATTGGCAATGGCCGCATTCTGGCAAAAGTAGAATCCCGTAACCCGAGCTTTAGCGTAAAATGCCGTATCGGCGCAAATATGATTTGGGATGCAGAAAAACGTGGTGTGCTCAAGCCTGGCATCGAATTGGTGGAACCCACCAGCGGCAATACCGGCATCGCGTTAGCCTACGTTGCTGCCGCGCGTGGTTATAAACTCACCCTGACAATGCCGGACACCATGAGCACCGAACGCCGTAAATTGCTCAAGGCCCTGGGGGCGAACCTGGTACTGACCGACGGCCCTAAGGGTATGAAGGGCGCCATTGCCAAGGCCGAAGAGATTGTCGCTACCGATCCGCAGCATTATTTAATGCTGCAGCAGTTCAGTAATCCCGCGAATCCGGCAATTCACGAACAGACTACCGGTCCGGAAATCTGGCAAGATACCGATGGTAACGTGGACGTGTTTATTGCCGGCGTTGGTACCGGCGGTACCCTCACCGGGGTTAGCCGTTATCTGAAAAATACTAAAGGTAAAGCGGTCATCTCGGTAGCGGTTGAACCCACCGATTCGCCGGTCATCAGCCAGGCGCTGGCCGGCGAGGAGATTAAACCCGGTCCACATAAGATTCAGGGTATTGGCGCAGGTTTTATCCCGGAAAACCTCGATCTGAGCCTGATTGACCGTGTGGTGAAGATTACCAATGATGAAGCTATCAATACCGCCCGTCGGATAATGCAAGAAGAAGGCATTCTCGCGGGCATCTCATCTGGGGCCGCAGTAGCCGCAGCGCTGAAGTTGCAGGAAGAAGAAGCCTTTGCCGATAAGACCATAGTGGTGATTTTGCCGTCTTCCGGAGAACGTTATTTGAGCACCGCGCTTTTTGCTGATGTTTTTACCGAAAAAGAACTACAGCAGTAAAAACCATCAGGATCTTTACGCATGTGTTCTAGCAAAAGCACCCGCCCGGGTGCTTTTTTGTGGAGTGGATCAAATTTTTGCCCCCTGTATAATTGATTTTGTTGGCTATGGCGGTATTTAAGTAGACAATTATTTCGATGTATGAAATTAATCGTGCTACTAATTGTTCTGCTAGCTGAATCGATTAACGCTATATGGATTTTTATTCGAAAGCAGCATAATGATATGATGCAAAACGGTCAACGCGGCCAACACCGATTTTGGCCGGAAATGCTTTTAAACCGTTTTTCGCTCGCATACATCTTGGCCTTTGTCACATACTAAGGCACTAACCATATAGGCTAAAGTGCATTTTATACGCTAAACTTTAGCCCCACAGTACTGATATCAAATAAGTTGGGGAAACAGAATGTTCCAGCAAGAAGTTACGATTACCGCACCGAACGGTTTACATACCCGCCCAGCCGCTCAATTTGTGAAAGAAGCCAAAGGCTTCGATTCTGACATTACCGTGAGTTCAAACGGCAAGAGCGCTAGCGCGAAAAGCTTGTTTAAACTGCAAACGCTTGGTTTGACCCAAGGCACCGTAGTAGCCATCATTGCCGAAGGCCCAGATGAGCAAAAAGCCGTAGAACATTTAGTTAAACTGATGGCTGAGCTTGAGTAAACCAGGCCCGGTTTTTTTAGTTAACACATGTCACGAGTAAGTAAGGTAGGGTTATGATTTCAGGCATTTTAGCATCACCAGGCATCGCCTTTGGTAAGGCACTCTTACTCAAGGAAGATGACATCGTCATCAACCGGAAAAAGATCTCTGCTAACCAAGTCGAGCAGGAAACAGAGCGTTTTCTTGCTGGAAGAACCAAAGCATCCGCGCAGCTGGAAACGATAAAAACCAAAGCTGGCGAAACCTTCGGTGAAGAAAAGGAAGCGATCTTCGAAGGTCATATCATGTTATTGGAAGACGAAGAGCTTGAGCAGGATATCATAGCCCTCATCAAAGAAGATCTCTCCTCAGCTGACGCCGCAGTTTACAGTGTCATTGAGACCCAAGCCAAAGCGCTGGAAGAACTTGATGACGAATATCTAAAAGAGCGTGCCACCGATGTGCGCGACATTGGGAAACGGTTGCTGCGAAATATCCTAGGCATGCCGATTATTGACTTAAGCTCTATCACTGAAGAAGTGATTCTGGTCGCTGCAGATTTAACCCCATCGGAAACCGCACAGCTTAATCTCGATAAAGTATTGGGTTTCGTCACCGACTTGGGCGGTAGGACCTCGCATACGTCCATTATGGCCCGCTCCCTTGAGCTTCCGGCTATTGTTGGCACCGGAAGCGTGACCAAAAATGTGGTGAATGGCGATTATTTAATTCTCGATGCCGTAAATAATCAAATTTATGTCAATCCCACGCCGGCGCAAATCGAAGAACTCAAAGCACTGTACAATCAGTATGTGCAAGAAAAAACCGAACTGGCCAAACTGAAGGATTTGCCCGCCATTACCCTGGATGGCCATCAGGTGGAAGTGTGTGCCAACATCGGCACCGTGCGTGACGTGGCTGGTGCTGAGCGCAATGGCGCCGAAGGCGTCGGTCTATACCGCACCGAATTCCTGTTTATGGACCGCGACTCGTTACCCAGCGAGGAAGAACAGTTCCAGGCGTATAAAGCGGTGGCCGAATCTCTGACTACCGGCTCGATTATCGTACGCACCATGGACATTGGTGGCGATAAAGACCTCCCGTATATGAATTTACCAAAAGAGGACAACCCATTCCTCGGCTGGCGCGCCATCCGTATCGGACTGGATCGTAAAGAGATGCTCTACGCTCAGCTTCGCGCGATTCTGCGGGCTTCAGCCTTTGGCAAATTACGCATCATGTATCCAATGATCATTTCAGTGGAGGAAGTGCGCGAACTTAAAACAATACTGGAATTGCTCAAAGGCCAACTGCGTGAAGAGGATAAAGCCTTTGATGAGTCGATTGAAGTGGGCGTCATGGTGGAAACACCTGCTGCGGCGACCATTGCTCATCATCTGGCCAAAGAAGTTGATTTTTTCAGTATTGGGACAAACGACTTAACCCAGTATACTCTGGCAGTGGATCGCGGTAACGAGTTAATCTCGCATCTTTATAATCCCATGTCCCCGGCCGTGCTGACATTAATCAAGCAAGTTATTGATGCATCTCACGCGGAAGGTAAATGGACCGGTATGTGTGGCGAGCTGGCAGGTGATGAACGTGCTACACTATTGTTATTAGGGATGGGGCTGGATGAGTTCAGTATGAGTTCTATCTCTATCCCGCGCATCAAAAAAATCATTAGAAACACTAATTTTGGCGATGCAAAGGCATTAGCAGAAGAAGCTTTAGCGCAACCCACTGCGGACGAGCTGATGAATTTGATAAACAAGTTCATTGAAGAAAAAACGCTCTGCTGATTTCACTACGCCGACCCGATATAAATGCTTAGGAGAAGATCATGGGTTTGTTCGATAAATTAAAATCTCTGGTTTCCGATGATAAGAAGGACTCGGGAAGCATCGAGATTGTTGCACCCCTATCAGGTGAAATTGTTAACATTGAAGACGTACCTGATGTTGTTTTCGCTGAAAAAATCGTGGGCGATGGCATAGCAATAAAACCCAGCGGCAATAAAATGGTCGCACCAGTGGACGGTACCATTGGTAAAATTTTTGAAACTAATCATGCTTTTTCCATTGAATCCGACAGCGGCATTGAGCTGTTTGTCCATTTTGGTATCGATACGGTCGAGCTGAAAGGTGAAGGATTTAAACGTATTGCACAGGAAGGCCAGCAGGTTAAAAAAGGTGATGTCATCATTGAGTTTGATCTGGCATTATTGGAAGAGAAAGCAAAATCGACATTGACCCCGGTTGTGATCTCCAATATGGATGAGATTAAAGAGCTGATCAAGCTTTCGGGCAGCGTTGTGGTGGGTGAAACACCGATTATTCGTATCAAGAAATAAAACACGCCCAGGGCAATCTTCCGGGTGTATATCGGGAAAACGTCTAACGAAGCCCCCACCATTGGTGGGGGCTTTTTTTTGGTGCGCCGGGCATGGCGCGTTGCGCTTTAGCGCAACCGGGTTGGCTGTGGTGATCAAACTGGTGACTTGGAGGTGAAAGTCCTCTACACACCCGGCAAGGGGAAGTGTTAGCCGAACGGCAAGGGTGCCCACTGCGAGGTGGGATCTGAAGGAAGCCGAAGGCAAAATGCTGGCCTGACGAACAGGAAGCGGATTAGGCGGCGCAGCGGGGTAAGGTGGCCAATATCATCAAAGCCCAATACTTGCACGGAACGCTGTGACGTAGATCCGACAGGCATAAGCAGGAAGGTCGCGCGAATTACCCCGGAAGATCTACTGTTCTGCCATGTGCTACTGACATCGTGAGGTGTCAGGATGGGGCAGTAGAAGTCAGCCGAGGCCGTAGTAATGGTGTAAAACCGGCATCATGAAGGGCCGAACCTGTCACGAGCGGCAAGTCACACATGCTCTCGAGTTAACGGAACACAAAGCAATGTATAACCATTGCGCCGACAAATGAACCGGAAGGGTCGGAAACCTGGATGGTGCTTGCGGTGTTCATAACGCTAACCGGCGACACGATGCACGAAACAGACTCATGCGAAGAGAAAAGATTTCAATGCAGACAGGAACCGCCGTATACGGAACCGTACGTACGGTAGTGTGAGAGGACGGCGGGAGTAATCCCGCCGCCTACTCGATCTGGGTTTCCACGATAGAGCACAAAACAGGGAAAGGGCGCGTAGAGTACCTCGTCCCTGAGTTAACTCTGAGCGCGCTTGAAACCTTGGCAAAATATTCAGTGACTATCAGAAAGGAGCTAGATCAAGAGATCCGGCTTCTAGCAAAAATTACCAATCCAGATGACCCCGCTGAACACCTGCTCCTGCTGGAAAAGGCGCGAAGGGACTCGAAAAAGCTGTTCCTCGGACGGCATACTCCGGGCGGTAAACTTCAGGATCAATATGTTGAGGCCCTTAGCGGGCAGGCATCCAATTATGCATTTGATCGGTTAGCCAAAGCTGCTGGGAGCACTTGGCCACTGAGAACGCACCAATGCAGACGAACTTATGCTCGATGCTTTGTAGAGTCCCGTATGGGCCGCACCTCATTGATATATCTAAAATGGCAGTTCAAACATAGCAGCATGAGCATGACTCAGCTCTATGCATCGAATCCGCAACAAGATCTAAGCCTTTTCGAAGAAATCTTCCAGCAAATGACCGAATTCAAAATCGACCTGATCGAGTCATGGCTCGACGATCAGCCATTGGCTGGCGGGGCGGGCGAAAAGATCGTGGAGATGCGGACTATCCCGATCAAAGACAGGGCCGCTCTACTTGCCCAAACGGCCCCACATGCCAACATTCGTGCTACTGGCCACAGCTGGTGCATTGCGACGGAGCGGGGCTATACGAAGCCACACTCTGCCCAGGATGCAAAAGCTCGGTGATTGATGAGTTTTTCGCTGGCACGTGGCAGGACATTTACAGCCAACAGCAGAAGCTGATCAAAATCGTGGATGCAGGCCCTGCTGTAAGGCAGCGAGCAGAGCGCGACATGCAGGTCGCACTTGATGTGATCACAAGCTTAGGTCTATCTCCCATCAATGACGATACCGGCGAGGCTGGGCATGGCGATTAAGCCGACTGAGGGGCAGGCCCCTGGCCGTTCGCGGTCAAAAACACTAGATGCCCTTGATAAAGTCATTGATGGCCTTGTTGTAGGTAACGAGAAGATTTCCATCGCGTCGGTTGCCCGAGCAGCAGGCGTTACACCTGGCCTCATTCACAACACGTACCCAGCGGTGGCGGAGAGAATTCGCACTCTCACGGGCAAGTCAGTGCGCGCCCAACGTTATTCGAAGCCTCAGGCGCCGATGAATGAGAAAGAAAAGACCGGGGCGCTTCGCGCCGGAAATGACCAATTAGTGGTCGAGCTTGCCCAGATAGTATCCGTGAACCAACGTCTGTTTTTCGAGTTGACTAAGTTGAAAGCAATTTCCAGCGGAAAAGTTGCTGCTTTGAGTCCGAAAGCACGCGAGTAGGCGCTATTGGCATTCGGCCGTCCAAAGCCGATCGAGCCTAGTTGTGTCGCAGGGACCGAGTATCTCGCACTTCAACCCCAATCAGGGGCACCGGGACACGAACCGGTCGCACCGTGCGCCGACCCCATTTCGCAGTGGTGAACACAGCCACCACCGGTATGTGCGTTAGCAGACAGACTGATCGTATCGAGGAGCTTAGTTTAGGAACATCACAGCACGAGGATAATTTGGCGAAATCCAGCGCGACGGATTTCGAAATATGTACCGTCGATGAGCCCTAAAAATTACTTGTGCTGACGTTCCGAGATTCCGCACATGGCCTCCAGCGCCTACCCGTACTTGCGAGGAAAAATATTATGTCGATTCATTACGTAAAATCAGTCCAACCTCCAAGAGATCTACGCAAAACAGGCTCCCCAGGGAAAGTCTCGAAAAAATCGGCTTACTCAATCATGTCCGGCAATTCAACAGCATCGATATTTCAACGCGGTACAACTCGTGATGCAAGATTAAAAAGTATCTATGGCGTGTTACCGCCAATGCATTTTTGGCTTGGGTGTCGGCGTTGTTCTGATAGAAACCATCAGTTTTATAGCAAAGCTAAATAATAAGTTCCGAGTTCGTTCTGGTTCAGTGAAATTCCGGCGTTTGGGTGAAAAATTGCTCGTCCGCAACAGCTATATATTCGACCCGCTTACTCGGGTCATAAGTCAACAGGAAGACATACCATGAAACGCGACAAGCAAACAAAAATAATGACACGCGCAGCGCTTGCCACTTCGCTGACGGCGTTATTTTGCTTTGGCTTCGCCGCTCCGCTTATGGCGGCACCATCGCCTGAAACCGCTGCGGTATACAAGTCGTCTTCTGACACAAAATCCGCTACCAACAGGCAGTCGGCGGAGAAATGCTTGAGCGATCTGCGCGCCTTCGACAGTCAGATGCAAAAGGACGGTTACTGGATACACGGATCCGTCTACGGATATGGGTATCCAATGTACGGCTACGGCTACCGTGGGGTGGTGCCGGTTGGCGGCGTCACCACCACTCAGCCAGGAGCAACTTACTGGAGGGCACGACCGGGCTACGAGGTTCGTACGATGATTGCCTCCACCAACATTCTGGCTCAGCGCGGCGATCAGAAGGGTTGTGAGGTGTTACTTAGTGCGACGCGCGATATTTACAAGAGCTACTCTGCCGATTTGCGCAAAGGTGGAGCGGCGAGGGCCGACGTTCCAAGTTGGCGGCTTCAGCAGATTGCAGACGCGCAGCCAGTAACCGGAGGGGACACTGCCTTCCGCTCCGATCAATTGGTCGGCACCGGCGTGGTCAACCCGCAAGGCGAAGACCTTGGCAGTGTCGACGATATCGTTATGAGTCCGCAGACAGGCAAGATCGCTTACCTGGTGATTGGCAGAGGGGGCGTATTTGGCTTCGGTGAGAAATACGTTCCGGTGCCTTGGGATCACTTCAAGACGACTACCGGCGCCAACCTGCTCGTGTTGAGCACTACCAAAAGCAATTTGGACGCCGCTCCACTCGTGAAAGAACACCGGTTCTCCCCACTTGATGACTTTGGCCAGCAGAGTGAAAAGGTGGATGACTACTGGAAGGCGCACCTGTCGAAGTGAACTCGATAGACATCACTTAATGTGTCACGCGTCATCGAGTCCACTGCGGCCGGGGAGCAGTTGCAATTCCATATTCGACTTCCTGCGGCGGGCCTCGATGATCTATCTCTGCGTAACCGGTGTGTACGTTGCCATACCGACAACCCACGCACGTCCAGCTTAGGATTCAGTTTGAGCATAAGCTGCGTTCCGCGGCCGCCGTAAAAAGGAAAAGCTCTATGAGAACATTCATCACGCTCGCGCTTGTGCTACTGTGGCCCGTCAACGCCTGGTCGCAATCCTCCAACAGCCCTATCCCCGATTTCACTGCGACTGCGCTGACAGGGGAAAAAGTCAGCGCTGCCCAATTAATCGGCCAGTCGACAATCTTGATCGTCACGCCGAGTACTGACGCGGCAAAGAGCACCCGCTTGTGGGCCGAAGCCCTGCGCAAGAACATCGACCAGACTCGGGTGCGTATCAGAGACGTGCTCGCTATCGACCTGCCGTTCTTCATGAGCGAGAAAGACGCAATTGGCAGGGCCAAGGAAAAGATCCCGACGCGCTACCACGACCAGACTTGGATCTTGAGCGAGTCGAGCCTTGAGAGCGCTTTGAACATCCCGCACGACAGTGCCAAGGCATTCGTGTTCGTGCTCGACGCAAAGGGCGCGGTCATCGCGCGCGTCGAAGGCGAACCGGACGACGCCAAAATCATCGAGGTGGAAAAAGCGGTCCGCTCGAACCAGTAGTGCGGCGTCCGCACGCCGTCTTGATTACATCGAGGATTTCCATGGATACGACTGAACTTCTGACCACACTGCACGACGGTCTCTTCGACTGGCTCATGCACGGACTTGGCGGGTTCATCGGCTGGCAGATCGTCACCTATACGCTTGTGACAACGCACATCACTATCGCCGCCGTCACGATCTTTCTGCACCGCAGCCAAGCGCATCGCTCAGTCGAGCTGCGACCTGTGGCTTCACATTTTTTCAGGTGCTGGCTCTGGCTCACTACCGGCATCGTGACACGTGAATGGGTTGCGGTGCATAGGAAGCACCACGCCGCCTGCGAAACTCACGAAGATCCGCACAGCCCTCAGACCCGCGGCATCTCGGTCGTGCTGCTGCGCGGCACTTGTCGAACTGTTGCGATTGCGTGCGCACGGATACTCAGTCGAGCTTGCAAACCTCCGCAGCGCGCGGCACTGGCTGCGCCGGGACGCGCGTCATATTCCGACCGGCCAGCAGCAGCAGGCGTCAAGCGCGATTCAACAAAGCCAGGTACTTAACAAACTGGTCAAGATGCGAGAACAACTGAGGCGGCTGTGGACGCCATCGGGTGAGTCCGGCGAACAGCTTGTGGCTCATCTGCAGGCTTGACTAAAGAACGCCGAGGCAAGCGGTAGCGAGACGCTCCACGAGTTCGCGGCGATGCTGCGGGCGGTCCGCATGTGAGACCCCATTCCTCTGTAAGCAAGACCTGGAATGATGTATCAGGACGAACAGCTAGCTTCGGTTCGAAAACTTAAACTGTAGAGAGGGCTCGTTCAGCGCTTGTTTGGGTGCTCAGTCCAAGGTTGACGAGTTGAAGTGAGGCGTCGTGCAAACATTGCTGCAAAAGTACTGGTATCGCCTGAGATCCAGTTTATGGTTCGTGCCAACGATCATGACCTGCCTGGCCGTGGCAATGGCCTTGAGCGCCGTAGCTCTCGACAGGACCGTGACCAACGACTGGCTACAGATATTGGGCCTGAGTT
Source organism: Acerihabitans sp. TG2 (assembly GCF_035013185.1). Classification (NCBI taxonomy): domain Bacteria; kingdom Pseudomonadati; phylum Pseudomonadota; class Gammaproteobacteria; order Enterobacterales; family Pectobacteriaceae; genus Acerihabitans; species Acerihabitans sp. TG2. The sequence continues at coordinate 112,632 of NZ_JAYGJO010000001.1, read as the reverse complement.
ATTCGGGTGGTGCCGAAGGTGCAAGTCTGCTTCTGGGGACCGTGGCAGGGTCAATGATTGCCATCGCCGGGACGGTGTTCTCGATGACACTGGTGGCGCTTTCGCTTGCCTCGTCCCAGTTGGGCCCGCGCCTGCTGCGTAACTTCATGCGTGACACCGCCAACCAAGTGGTGCTGGGCACGTTCGTGGCCACGTTTTTGTACTGCCTGATCGTGCTACGCACCATCCGGCGCGCCGACGAAGTGGCATTCGTGCCTCATCTCTCCATCAGCATCGGTGTATTGCTGGCGATTGTCAGCGTTGGCGTGCTGATTTATTTCATCCACCACATCTCGGTCTCGATACAGGCGGATCAGGTCGTAGCTCGGGTTGGCCAGGAGCTCGATGACGGTATCGACAGGTTGTTTCCCGATAACCTTGGTGACTCTGGACCCGAAGCCTCAAGAGCGCCAGACGAAGCCTGCTTGCCAGCCCAGTTCGCACGCGAAGGCTACACTGTGGGCGCCCTTCAGGACGGCTATATCCAGATGATCGATGCTGACGCGCTGATGGCGTTGGCCAGCAAAGAAGATCTGCTGCTTCGGCTGGAGCGCCGACCTGGGCACTACCTCGCCAAGGGCAGGGCGATGGTTATGGTCTGGCCCAAGGATCGTGTCACTGAAACCCTTGCGGGTAAATTGAACGCCTCCTTCGTGTTGGGCAACCAGCGCAGTGCCGTCCAAGATATGGAGTTTTCTCTTCAGCAGTTGGTCGAGATTGCCTTGCGGGCGTTGTCACCGGGTATCAACGACCCGTTTACGGCGGTAGCCTGCGTAGATCGGCTGGAATCTGCCCTGTGCAGCCTCGCGCGACGTGAGATGCCATCCCCTTATCGATTCGATGGTCACGGGCAACTGCGCCTTGTAGCAACGGGAGCCACTTTTGCCGGCATCGTGGATACCGCCTTCAACCAGATCAGGCAAAGCGCTCGATCTAACCCGGCCGTGGCAATCCGCATGCTCGATGCCATCGCCCAGATCGCTGGCCATGTGAACTCTGCGCAGCAGGCGACATGTCTCCAGCGCCACGCCGACATGATCGTGAAAGGGGCGCGAGAAGCTGTGCCGGAAGCGGACGATGTACTCGCTGTCGAGGTGCACTTCACCGAGGCGATGCTTGCTCTGCGTATTTTCGGCAGTTGATGTGTCGCTACCAATGCAACGATGCGTCTCGCCACCAATGGATCACCGTGGGCCAGGTAGCCGCTGTTGCTGCTGATTAGCCCGCACAGGAGACGTTAGCATAAACGGCGTTGGCAGCGATCAGTCGATGGCTTTTCGGGATCCGAATGTCCGAGTGTAGACGCAGGTGAACTCTGCGCCGACCAGCAGGATCTGCGCTGAAAAGTATACCCAGAGCAGTACCACTACTAACGAGCCAGCCGCTCCAAAGCCCGACGCTACATCGCTGCGGCCGATGTAAGCGCCGATCACCACCTTGCCGCCGGTGAAGAGCAAAGCCGCCAGCAATGCGCCGAGCCACACATCGGACGCTAGGACACGCTGGCGCGGCATAACCTTGTAGATCAGGCCGAAGACGAGCGCCACTAGCATGAAGCCGCCGAGCGCGTCGCCGGCCTCCACCACCGTCTGCCAGTCGCCAAGCACCGGCTCCAGTTGGCGGCCCACGGCAGCCAGCAGCGCACTGGTGACCAGCGACAAGATCAGCAGGAAGCCCAACGCAAGGACCATTCCGAACGCCATCACGCGTGCGCGTACGACCGAGAACCAGCCTTTCTTGCGCAGCTCCTCAGGCACTCGCCAAATCCGGTCGAGCGCGTTCTGCAGTTCGGCAAAAACGCTGGTGGCGCCAACGAACAACAGCACCAACCCCACAGCGGTGGCTGTCAGGCCCTCGGAGGGCTCGCGTACGCTAACCAGCAGGCTCTGCACTGCGCCCGCGCTGCGTTCACCCATCAGGTTCTGCAACTGCACCTGGATCTCACCGCGAGCAGCGTCTTCACCGAATAGCAGCCCAGCCATCGAGATCACAACCAGCAGCATCGGTGCAAGCGAGAATATGGTGTAGTAGGCCAGCGCGGCGCCCATGCTTGGCACGTAGTCGTCGAGCCAAGCGGTCGCTACCTGCTTGGTCAGCTGCCACCATGCGGCGGGCCGGCCGGAAAGCGTCACAGGCGGTCGGTATTGAGTAAAATTTCAGTGGTATTCATATCTATTCCTTCGCGGTTGTCTGCGAGCTGGTGGTAGTCGTGGTGGTGGTGGCAACCGATTTCGAAGGATTCACACCAGCGATGTAGGTCGCGACCGGCAAGCGCTCCTCTGGCCGGAACGGTGGCGGATGCAAATCAAATACATCCTGCCCCAGTTGCGTGAGCGGGTCTGTACGACAGCACACACTCGACAGTACACCCGCGCGTTTTTATACACTCTTGGCCGATTACTGCCTTGCCCAATGGGCCGGTATCGACCCAGGCTGTGTGAAAACACTGAAAGCATTCCGAGAACTGATCGTTGCTATGTCAACAACACTGACTAATGACCGGTTTGGGGGTGCGGACAATTTCTTGGACTGGTTTATATTGTGATTCCTAGTTTTTGCCGATATTTCACCGGACTCATTGCACCCAACGACAGTTTGATACGTCGTTCGTTATACCACCGGATGTAGGTGTCCACTCCCTGCATAAAGTCTTCCAGCGTGGTCCCGGACCAGTCTCGACCATAGTACATTTCATTCTTGAGACGTCCGAAGAAGCCTTCGCAAGTGGCATTATCGGGCGAACATCCCTTACGTGACATTGAGCGGACCAGGCCCGCCGCCCGGATACGGCCAAGCCAGCCCGGCCAGCGGTAATGCCCACCTCTATCGCTGTGTATGACTGGCCTGTGATCACCGGTAAGCGTACTGATGGCTCCATCGAGCATGCTATTGACCAACTGCGCGTCAGACCGCGTTCCGATGGACCAACTCACCACTTTGCCGTCAAAGCAGTCGAGCACGGGTGATAGATAGACCTTCCCTGCCGGATGCTGGAACTCCGTGATATTCGTCAGCCATTTTTCGTTTGGAGAACGTGCATTAAAATTTCTGGCGAGCAAATTTTCAGGTGCGGGGTCGATTTCACCGCAGTAGGAACTGTAACGGCGACAACGACGTGGACTGACAACGAGCTGCTCCTCTGCCATCAGCCTGCGAACGACCTTTTCTGAGATGAATGTCTCGTTCTGACGTAGTGTGGCATGGATACGGCGGTAGCCATAGCAGTGGTAATTTTTATGGAATATCTCTGTTATGATGGCGCGAGTGTTCGCGTATTTATCGCTTAGGTTCAGGCCTGCTTTGTGATAGAAGTAGCAGTTGCGTGCAAGTTGTATGACATTGAGCAGTTCTGCCAGTGGGTAAGTCTCTTTCAGGGCATCAACGACCCTCGTCTTCTCCCTGTTTTTCAGGGTCATAACGTTGATGCCCAGGTCTTTTTTTATCAGTTCACCGGCTTTCGTAAGGATGTCGCGCTCCAGTTGTAAGCGTCGTATCTGCTGTTTAAGCTGAGCGACCTCATCGAGCAGAGAATCACGTTCATCTTCTGTAGGGGGCTCATTACGTTTGCGCATGTGTTGATATGCCTCATTACCGAGGAGTTCATCCTTCCATTTATACAACACCTGTCGGCTGTAGAGCTTAACGGCCCGAATACGATCTTCATACGAGTACATGAACTATCTCCAAAGTAGTCCAAATTTTTGTCCGCACCCCCTCTACTGTAATGGCATTCCGTGAACAAGGGAGATGCGCGGATATTTACTTTTCTTTTGGTAAAAGATAAGGGAGAAGTCGTTTAGTTTCTTTTTTCACTACGGCGTAACATTCACAGCTCAATGATTCCAGTTTCTGCCGGTCTAATACTGTAATATGACCGCGGCTATAATCAATCACACCAAGCTTTTGTAATTTTCCAGCTGCTTCTGTCACCCCTTCCCGCCGCACACCCAGCATATTGGCGATAAGCTCCTGTGTCATGGTGAGGTGATTATTGGGTAACCGGTCAAGAGATAATAATAGCCAACGGCATAATTGCTGATCGATCGTATGGTGCCGATTGCACACCGCTGTCTGTGCCATTTGGGTAATTAACGCTTGAGTATAGCGGAGCATTAACTCCAGTAGTTTACCATGACGATTAAATTCATCATTTAACATCGTACCTTTAAGACGGAAAGCATAACCTGCACTTTGTACGATGGCTCGACTGGAGGTGCTTTCGCCACCCATAAATAACGCTATGCCAATAAGTCCCTCATTACCCACGACCGATATTTCTGCTGAAGCTCCATTCTCCATCACATACAACAGCGAGACGATCGCATCAACTGGAAAATACACATATCCCAGTTTATCGCCTGCCTCGTACATCACTTGTCCCAACTGTAATGCAATCAGCTCCATAAAAGGAAATAGGCGAGTTTTTACCTCATCAGGTAAAGCTGCTAAAAGATGATTTCTTAATGGTGAAACAGGTGTATCTCTTGTGTTAGTCATATCTTACGGGCTCATTGGAATTAACAATTAATAGTCTTAATAGGGGGGCTGTCGCTCTATGGAACAAAAGCTCACAATAAGAAATATATTCCTATCTCCAACGTAAGAAAATCTGCAAAGATTCTCTCCATATATAGTAGTATATAGATATTTCTTGCGGCCCCTTAATCGTACATTTTTTTCGGTTATGTATTCAATTCGATGATTATCAAGTAAAATCCTCACATTTATCTGAGAGGCTTTGATGGCCACGGTTGATGTGAAATGCCCATTTTGTGAGCAGATAGCGCTGGTTAAAAAGCACGGTCTAGGAAGTACTGGGCATCAGCGCTAGCGCTGCCAGCCCTTCTGCCGAAGCTTCCAACTGGAGTACGAATACCGCGCTTGTCTCCCTAGAATGAAGGAGAAAATTGTCGACCTTGCTATGAACAATGCCGGTATCCGCGATACTGCTCGAGCAAGGCATATCCGCATTAATGCGGTGGTGCGCACACTAAAAAACTTTCGCCACGCTGTGTAACCCCGCGTCCTCTGGCTAATCTGCAAATCCAGCTCATCTATGCAGTCGATGAAATGTGGTCATTTGTGGTTAACAAAAAGCAGCAGCACCCCCGGTGGGCCATAATTACATTAGTAGCGACACTTATTTTTAACAGCTGTGGATTTCGTCATGGATCACCTCCGTAAATGAGTTTACCTCACTTAACAGCGTGTCCGTCAATTTGTCCGCGAGGGAAAGTACTGCCGCGTAGAGGTGACCAAGCCTGAGCGTTACCAGTACGGCGCATGGCGGGCCGTTATTACCTTGAGTGCGGACATTCTTTCTCAGGCGAGGCCGGAAGTGATGACAGGACTGCGCTTTCCGAAGCTGCCGCACCGGCTCATTATCGCCGATCGAAAAGAGAAATACGGCTGTGCAGCTGCAGCCAATGAGGGCGAGTTTGAGCCCGGTTTTGCCTTCATCAATGGCATAAGCGAGCTTGACGTCTACTCCTACGGTGAGGCTGAGGATTTTAATCCGACCAGCCTGCGTGAGGTGGCCGCCGCGCTTTCTGAGATCGCTGATGAGCGTCTGCGACCGTACGTGGTCTAGTACCGGCTATTCCTTCCTGAAGGCCACCTCTGTGGCCTTTTTCTTGGTGCGCCGGGCATGGCGCGTTGCGCTTTAGCGCAACCGAGTTGGCTGTGGTGGTCAAACTGGTGACTTGGAGGTGAAAGTCCTCTACACACCCGGCAAGGGGAAGTGTTAGCCGAACGGCAAGGGTGCCCACTGCGAGGTGGGATCTGAAGGAAGCCGAAGGCAAAATGCTGGCCTGACGAACAGGAAGCGGATTAGGCGGCGCAGCGGGCTGAGAGGACGGCGGGAGTAATCCCGCCTCCTACTCGATTTTATGGTCCAACGTGATTCGGGTGATTGAGTGCGGCCAACGCACCTGCAGCTTGAAAGATGACGGGGTGCCCCCTATAGATTTCGAGTTGCAGGAAGGCGGCAAACGAGAGAACCCCGATGAGCTTACTCAAAAAAGTGATTCGGGTGATTGAGTGCGGCCAACGCACCTGCAGCTTGAAAGATGACGCGGTGCCCCCTATAGATTTCGAGTTGCAGGAAGGCGGCAAACGAGAGAACCCCGATGAGCTTACTCAAAAAAGTGATTCGGGTGATTGAGTGCGGCCAACGCACCTGCAGCTTGAAAGATGACGGGGGCTACTTGCTCCAGTGAGGAATACGAATACTAATCACCAACCCCCCGTGGATACCATTATGCGCCGCTACCTGTCCGCCATGTGCCAATGCGACTTTTCGTGTGATCGCCAGCCCCAGGCCATATCCTTTGCCGTTTAGCGGTCCGTTTACCCGCACAAAAGGATCAAAGATACTGGAGAGTTTTTTTTCCTCAACGCCGGGCCCTTGATCGGCTACGGTGATATCCAACAGGTTATCCACTCGGGAAAGGGTGACATGAACCCTTTGCCCCTGGGTAGAAAAACGCAGCGCATTGCGTACGATATTTTCCACCCCCCGTCGCATCATTTCTGCATTCCCCTTAACGGTATAGTCGTCCTGAGGATGAGAGTTAAGCTGAATTTCTACACCGGGTACCTGGGCTTCATAGCGAGCGTCATTGACCACCGCCTCCACCAACCCGTGTAAATCGAAATAGTCTTCACCTGGCGAGCCTTGATGCTCTGCACGCGACAGCGCCAGTAATTCACCGATCATCCGGTCTAAGCGTCCCGTTTCATGCTCGATGCGGTCGAGAGACGCAGAAACGTTTTTCGGATTTTGATTCGCTAAGCCGATAGCCAGTTGCAACCGCGCGAGCGGTGAGCGTAGCTCATGGGATACGTCGTGCAGCAACGCTTCCCGGTCGCTGACCAGCACTTGCAAGCGTTCGGCCATGGCATCGAAATCCTTGGCTACATCAGCGATCTCATCATGGCGACGGCGCATCATAGGGAACAGTCGCACACTCAAATCACCACGGGATACCCGTTCAAACGCACGACGCATTTGCAACATTGGTCGCGTCAGGTTCCAGGCCAGCAACATGCTAAATAACAGCCCACCAACCAGTCCCATCCAAAATAATGGCGCAGGCATATGCAAAATGTTACTACGCCGACCTTGATGATAGCTATTTCGCAAACCGTCAATATCGTAGCGCAACATATAACGCTGTCCGTCGAGGGCGCTGATTTGTCGAATGACCTCATCGGTTCCAAGAGGGTTGATAACGGGTGTTGACTTATCTTGAGCAGCTAACGGGGTTATCGAGAGATACCTACGCTCATTGGCTGGCCAGGCTGCCTGTAACGACGCGAGGGCCGGTAAGCCAAAAGTCGTCACAACCGAACTGGCGGAATCCACCTGTAAGTTGGCGATACGCCGGGCAATACTGTCTTCCGGTGGCTCGTGCTCGGGGCCATACTGGGAAAAGACCACCCACAGCAGTTGGGTCATCAACAGGAAAATCAGCCAAAATCCAAACAGGATTTTCCAGAATAAGCGACCGCGAAGGTTGGTCATTAGCGGATCCGGTAACCAATGCTGCGGACGGTTTCAATACTCAAATTGCTGCCGGCCAGAACAGCGATCTTCTGTCGGATATTGCTGATATGCACATCCACACTACGATCATAGGGTTCACGGTGCCGCCCCAACCCCTTCTCCGACAAATCATCTTTGGAAACGACACGATCCGGGGTGCGCATCAACAGCTCAAGCAAATTAAATTCAGAAGCGGTCAGATCAAAGGATATGCCCTGCCACTGGCTGCTACGGGTAGCCGGATTTAAGGCTAAATCACCGTAGCACACGGTGTCCTGCTCGCCCTGCTCATCTCGCTGTTCATCAAAACGGCGCATGACGGCGCGTAAACGTGCCACGAGTTCTCGGGGATAACAGGGTTTGGGCATATAATCATCTGCACCCATTTCCAACCCGATCACCCGATCAATATTATCGCCTTTGGCGGTTAGCATGATGATAGGGATACGACTGCTTTTACGTACCTGACGCAGCACTTCCGTACCGCTCATATCCGGCAGCATGATATCAAGCACCATGGCGGTATACTCACCGGATAACGCGCCGGTAACGCCTTCGTTTCCCGTCAAGACCAGCGAGGTGGCAAAACCCTCACCGGTGAGGTATTCACTCAGCATTTTGCCCAATTCACGATCGTCATCAACCAATAAAATCTTCATTATGTTTTCCATGTGCGACGGTAATACAATAACTGGCATCAGCATGGCATAAAATCGCAACGACTTCCCACTATAACTCCCGATACCAAGTTGGTTTAGCATCTTGGGCGTTGATCAACCATCAAACACGCCAGTAGAAAGATAACGATCGCCGCGATCGCAAATAATCGCGACAATTAAGCTGCCAGGATCCCGGAGCGCTAACCGCAGCGCGCCGGCCACTGCGCCACCTGAACTGACCCCGCAAAATAGGCCCTCCTCGCGCGCGAGTTGCCGCATGGTTTGTTCCGCATCATGCTGATTGATGTCCATAATCTCATCGACGACTTCGGGTCGAAAAATACCCGGTAAATATGCCGCTGGCCAGCGGCGGATTCCGGGGATCGCGCTGCCCTCTTCTGGCTGTAGCCCGATGACGCGCACATCGCCACGTTGGCTTTTTAAATATTGGCCGACGCCGGTAATGGTACCGGTGGTACCCATACTTGAGACAAAATGGGTGATGGCTCCCGCTGTTTGTTGCCAAATTTCCGGACCGGTGGTGGAAAAATGGGCATACACATTATCGGGATTGTTAAACTGATCCAATACCCTCCCCTCGCCGGCGGCCGCCATTTCCCGCGCGCGATCGCGCGCGCCTTCCATACCCTGTTCCCGGCTCACCAGCACCAGTTCAGCGCCATAAGCACGCATGGACGCCTGACGCTCCATGCTCATGTTATCAGGCATTAGCAGTCGCAGCCGATAGCCTTTGATGGCGGCAATCATCGCTAGCGCGATACCGGTGTTGCCGCTGGTGGCTTCGATTAACCGGTCGCCGGGGGTAATTTCACCACGCAACTCCGCCTGTTGGAACATCGCGAGCGCCGCACGGTCTTTGACCGAACCCGCCGGATTATTGCCTTCAAGCTTAACCCAGATTTGACTACCGCTATCCGCGCCCAGACGATTGAGTTTTACCAGGGGGGTATTGCCTATACAATGCTCGAGCGTTGTCACTTAACAGTTCCAAATTAATCGGGCGCGGCCTCTGCCCGGTTGAGGTGTTATGGTGGTAAAGCCATAATGTGGAATAATTCGCAACCACATCCAATAGACGATAATAACAAAAAATCCATTTAAACAAACGCGCTTAGTGCCAGACCGCAGCGAGGTGTTGGGTGTGATAGCGGACAGCCAGTGGATAGAAACATGATTTATGCAGGATTTAAGCATGGAAAATAAGACCTGTGTCACTGGCATCCCTTCATGTCACCCCCAACGCTACTGGGTATGGCATTGAATGACGTTACAGATGTAGCGTAATTAACATTGCTGGAGTATGGATAACACTGAAGCCGAAGTACTCATTGAGCGAAACAGTTGGTTTATCATCAAAAAAATTGAAGGGAATACCCTCGTTTTAACCGAATGACCTGCCGCTGCAGTGGATAATTATCGTAAAGAACATTTGTCTTCCATGACCTATCCTTTATAAGGCGATCAGCCCGATTATGCGCTTTCAGCGAAGGCAACGGGCTGCAAGGCTTTATCGCCGACATACAGTCGGGCGTTCTGGCCACCGATGTAATAACGTTCGCCACGCTGTGGAGGGTTTACCCCATCACCTGGTAACACCACGCTTAGCGGCGCCTCATGCCAGCCCACTGGCTGCACCACCAATTGCCAATAGTGACCACGCGGACTGATGTCGGTTACCTGTACCGGCAACGGGCAACGTTGACTGGCTTGGCTGCTGATTTTTATTTCCCAGGGCCGCAGAAACAGATCCACGTTACCCTGATGTAACGGAGCATAATGCAGCGGCCAATGGTAAGCACCGATATAAAGCTGCGAACCGCGGATTTCGCCATCCAACCGGTTCACTTCACCCATAAATTCCAAAACAAAGCGGCTAGCCGGCTCACGCCAGACCTCTTGGGGCGTGCCCACTTGTTCTATATTGCCTTGGCTCATCACCACCACCCGATCAGCGACTTCCATTGCCTCCTCTTGATCGTGGGTGACAAACACACTGGTAAACTTCAGTTCTTCATGCAACTGACGCAGCCAGCGGCGCAACTCTTTGCGTACCTGGGCATCCAACGCACCAAAAGGCTCGTCTAATAACAAGATTTCCGGCTCTACTGCCAAGGCCCGGGCCAACGCGACACGCTGTTTTTGTCCACCAGAAAGCTGCGAAGGATAGCGATTTGCCAGGTGGCTAAGCTGTACCATCTCCAGCAGTTGGGACACTTTTTGTTTAATCGCGCTGCTGGAGGGGCGTTCGCGCCGCGGCAGCACCGTCAGGCCAAAAGCAATATTCTCCGCCACGGTCATATGCCGGAACAGCGCGTAATGCTGAAAAACAAACCCCACATGACGATCGCGGGCGTGTCGATGACTCACATCCTGGCCGCCAAAACGCAAATGTCCGCTGTTGTGATGTTCCAGACCGGCAATGATGCGCAACAGTGTGGTTTTACCCGACCCGGACGGCCCAAGCAGAGCAACCATCTCACCGGTGGCGATATCAAGGGAGATATCATTCAACACCTTGGTGCTGTCGAAATACTTGCTGATATTGTCGATTTCGATACTCATTAAAGCGCCCCTTGTTTAAGACTGGCCTGTTGACGCGCTAAACGCCATTGCAAACCGCTCTTTAGGAATAATGTCACAATCGCCATCAGGGTCAGTAGCGCGGCAGCGGTAAAGGCGCCGACGGTATTATAATCCTGATGCAATAATTCAACTTGCAATGGCAAGGTATAGGTTTCACCACGAATCGAACCGGAGACCACGGATACCGCCCCAAACTCACCGAGGGTACGGGCATTGGTCAAAATCACACCGTATAACAACGCCCAACGTATGTTGGGCAGCGTAACCCGTCGGAACATTTGCCAGCCGGATGCACCCAGCAAAATAGCGGCCTCATCCTCCTGGCTACCCTGGCTTAGCATCACCGGTACCAATTCTCGCACCACAAACGGACAGGTCACAAATACCGAGACCAGAACCATACCCGGCCATGAAAACATCAGTTGGATATTGTGACTATCAAGCCAACCGCCAATCGGGCCATTGGTACCATAAAACAGAAGATAAAGCAGACCTGCCACCACCGGCGAGACCGCGAACGGCACATCCATCAGCGTGAGCAGCAGTTGGCGGCCACGAAATGTAAAGCGGGTCACCAGCCAAGCCATTAAAGTGCCGAACACCACGTTGACCGGTACGGCAATGAGCGCCACCATCACCGTCAGCCAAATAGCGTGCAGCATGTCGGAATCGCGCAAATTATGCCAAACCGGTACCAATCCGTCGGCCAACGCGGTGACAAAGATATAGCCTAACGGAATCACTAAAAACAACAGAGAAATCACCATGCCCGTGCCAATCAGCAGCCACTTGACCCAGTCCGTACGCTGGCGCTCGGCCCCGTTAAAAACGCAAATATCAGCCATTAGTGACCTCCCACTCGCCGGCCGTAGCGCGACTGTAAGACATTAATACCAAACAACAACAACAAGGACGCTGCCAGAATGACTGAAGCGATGGCGCTAGCAGCCGGATAATCAAATTGCTGCAACTGGATAAAAATCATTAGCGACGTGACTTCGGTTTTCCAGGCTATATTGCCAGCAATAAAAATCACCGCGCCAAATTCTCCCAGACTACGGGTAAACGACAGCGCGATACCGGCCAGCAGCGCAGGCGCCACCTCGGGCATCACCACTCGACGAAACGACTGCCAGCGGCTAGCACCAAGCGTTTGTGCCGCCTCTTCATATTCCGGACCTAATTCCTCTAATACCGGCTGCACGGTGCGCACCACAAAAGGAAGGCTGGTAAACGCCATGGCCACCGTGATACCCAGCCAGGTGTAGGAAACCTTGATACCCATGTGCGCCAGCCAGACACCGTAAAAACCGGTGGTGGAAAACAGGGTTGCTAACGTCAACCCCGCCACCGCGGTGGGCAGAGCAAAAGGAAGATCCATCAGGCCGTCGAGCAAACGCCAGCCGGGAAACGTATAACGCGTCAGGATCCAGGCCATCAGTAAACCGAACGCCCCGTTAAATAGCGCGGCGGTACCCGCCGATAGCAACGTGACTTTATACGCCGCCATGAGCTGGGGCGCGGTAATGACCTGCCAGTACTGCAGCCAGGTCATTTGCGACAATTGCATGACCAGTGCGCTTAGCGGCAGTAATAAAATAAGACAAACAAACAGCAAGCTACTGCCCAGGCTCAAGCCAAAACCAGGTAATACACGCTTGCTTTGCAACGCCATCATCATTGATGCCCTGCCGCAATCAACTGATCCAATTCACCACCATCGGCAAAATGGGTTTTCATTGCCTGCGGCCAACTGCCGAAGCGATCCTCAACCTTAAACAGCTTTACCTCGGGAAATTGAGCTTTATCGGCTGTCATGATGGCCGCGTTATTAACCCGGTAATAAAACCCGGCAATGGTTTTCTGCGCAGCCGGGCTGTAGAGATAGTGGAGATACTCTTTCGCGGCATTAAGGGTGCCGTTTTTCTCGACATTTTTATCCACCCAGGCCACCGGAAATTCTGCCAGGATATTCACTTTAGGTACAATGACGTCATACTTATCGGCACCGTATTGATTACGTATGTTATTGACTTCCGACTCAAACGAAATCAGCACATCCCCCTGCCCGCGTTCGGCAAAGGTGGTAGTCGCGCCGCGACCACCAGTATCAAACACTTCCACGTTAGCGATAAACTTGCGCATCCAGTCACGGGTGCGCTGCTGGTCGCCGCCGTCGGCCATACTGGCGGCCCCCCACGCGGCCAGATAGGTATAACGTCCATTACCGGAGGTTTTCGGATTGGGGAAGACCAGCTTGACGTCATCACGGACCAAATCATTCCAGTCGTGGATCTGCTTGGGGTTACCTTTGCGCACCAGAAAAGCCATGGTGGAATAAAACGGTGAGCTGTTGTTGGGCAACCGACTTTGCCAGTTCGCCGGGATCATGTTGCCCCGTTCGTGCAGAATTTGCACATCCGTTACCTGGTTATAGGTCACCACATCAGCCCTTAACCCTTGTAAAATTGCCAGCGCCTGCTTGGAGGATCCGGCATGGGACTGTTTTATGGTCAGCGGATCGCCGGGATGTTCCTGTTGCCACTGCGCAATAAAACCCGGGTTCAGGGCGGCAAATAGCTCTCGCGACACATCATAGGAGCTGTTCAGTAGCTCGGTCGATTGTGCCGGACCACAAGCCAGCAATACCGCGACTATGCAACCTTTGATCGCACGGTTTGTCATCAGCGTTCGAGTCATTTTATTCCTTGCCTGATCTGAATGAAGCAGGTTCTATGGTGCTACAGTTTATTTATAACTGCACCCTAACCTGTAACGATTTTATATACCCTTTTGTGCTTTGAGAGCATCAAAAGCTATAAGCCTCGAGAGGGTGCAAGGATTGCTACGAGAATATGGCGGATCGCCCCCCATCTGGCGGGCCAGTGGGAGAATTCCAGAGGTATTATGCGCGGGGCTGGGTAAGGGGTGACCAGACAGCCGGACCGAACTGGACCGGCATATTGCTGATGTTGATAAATGTCAGGAAGTGTCCGGTATTAACCCGACGCTGCCGTTTTCGCTACATCCGCGTTATCGTGTCGCCGTGGCGTGCCAGACGATCTTGCTGACCTGCCAGCTTTTCAGCACGTCGTCGGCCGGCAGCAAGTCTTCTGGCCCATGCCAAATGCCGGAAAAAACGTAGCTGACGTGCGCGCTTTGCGGCGCAGCGCAAATCACGGCGTCCCGATCGTTGCCGTGACCACGCTGACAAACGCCGAACGCTTTGCTATATAAATCGCCAAATTCCGTGCCGATTTTCACGCCCCATTGGCTAGGGATAGATTTATCGGTGACGTCAACGCGTTGCACCGTTCCCCCCGTCGGGCCGTAAAACACCATCATGACCTGCTGGTCCTTTAACGCCTGGTAAAAAGCCACCAGTCCTCCATTGTGGGTTTCCATGCCACCACGTAGGTGGTAACCGCCGCCGAGGGCGTCAGCCAACGCGTCCTGGTTAAGCGGCGTAGCAGCATTGATTTTACCTACACCCACATCGCCAACCGTGATATCACTGCCAAACCAGTTAAACGGCGACAGGCTCGACCATGAAAAATGCGACAGGGTCGAACAGCCTGCCAAGAGGATAAACAGCCCGAGAATTAACGGGCGCAACTGCTTCATGTGTGCTCCTTGATACATTAATGCCAACGTGGATGATTCCACAATGCCACAGGGAAAGGTCCCATAACACCGGGCCGGTACGCCGACAAGGTAAACGGCGAACACAAACTGGAACAATAGCCCTTTCCATTCCAGTATGCGGCACAGTGGTTCCAATGCGGCAAATCAATACTCCTGATCCTCGATGAGCCGTTTACCGAGAATCACGCTGTCGACCAGCTCATAGCCAAGCTTTTCATACATGCCGATAACCGCCTCGTTGTCTTCCCTCACCATCAAATGGGTTTTCGGGCAACCACGGGCTATCAATTTTTTTTCCAAACGACTGATGAGCGCATTAGCAATACCGCGTCCACGATATTCGGGATGCACCCCCAGATAATAGGCCGACCCTCGGTGACCATCATAGCCGCCCATAATGGAACCCACCACGGCACCAGCGACCTCTGCCACCATAAATAAATCGGCGCCACAGTTCAGCTTTCTCTCGATATCCATTTCCGGGTCGTTCCATGGGCGCAGTAAATCACAACGCTCCCAGAGCGTGATCACTTCCTCGAAATCGTCTTGACGAAATACACGGATTTCCATAATTGGCCACCGTAATCTTATGCATAAAAACTAATACATTGATTATCGCGTTATTTACCACGAAGGCAAATAACATCGGGGTTCGTACAGGATTTTTGCATCGGTATCCACTGAAATAAGCCTTGGGACGAGGCCAGCATTCGAAAGTGGCAGGTAATAGATAGTAATAGTTACGCCGTCGCCGGCCAGCGCAAACTATGTTATACCCGTCATCTTTCATATTGGGTAAATACCCTAACGTTTTCTGCCACCTGTTCAGCGATCGGTTAAATTTTGTTATGAAAGCTAAAAAATTCACCCTGGCCTCACCCCTGACCTTATTGCAGACCCGACGCCAAATGTTGCTGTCCTGTCTGGCCTTGACAGCCTTTGCCAGCCGCTCAGGTAGCGCGGGCGAGGTCACGCGACCGGTTGCGCACGAGACACGCAAACCTACTGGCGGCCCACATCGTGTCATGATTGATCCTGGACATGGCGGTATTGATCCTGGTGCTATTGGTCATCAAGGTGCCAAAGAGAAACACGTGGTACTAGCAATTGCCAATAAAGTGCGTGACAACCTTAACCAGCACGATCATATCCACACGACGCTAACACGCGAACAGGATGAATTTATTCCACTCTTTCGCCGGGTCGAGTTGGCGCAACAACATCATGCCGATTTGTTTGTGTCAATCCATGCCGATGGTTTTACCAGTCCAAGTGCGGCCGGTGCATCGGTATTTGCCCTGTCCAATCGTGGTGCCAGCAGCGCCATGGCCCGTTATTTGTCACAAAAAGAGAATGCGGCAGATGATGTGGCGGGAGGAAAATACCGTGAGCAGGATAATTATCTGCAGCAAGTGCTGTTTGACCTGGTGCAGACCGATACCATCAAGAACAGTCTCACGCTGGGCCGCCACTTACTTAACCATATCAGACCCATTCACCAACTCCATAGCCAGCATACCGAGCAGGCGGCATTTGCGGTGCTGAAATCCGCGTCTATTCCCTCAGTGTTGGTGGAAACCTCTTTTATTACTAACCATCATGAAGAGCGGCTACTGGAAACCTCGGCGTTCCAGGAACGTATCGCCTTGGCCATCAGTAACGGTATTGTGGACTTTTTTGCGTCATTCGACGCACTCCAGAGCCGGCTTGCTTTTGCCAATCATCGTTAGCCATTCCGGTTGGTCATGTCACTGAGGCGGGTTATACTGCACCGTTACATCACCTAGCATGGGCGTATGGAATGAATCATCTTGATATCGAGCAGGTCAAACTTTTCTTGCTAAACTTACAGGATATCCTGTGCGACGCCTTATCTGCTTGCGACGGCGGCGACGGATTCCAGGAAGATCGCTGGCAGCGTGGTGAAGGCGGTGGTGGACGGACCCGGGTATTAAACCACGGTAAGGTGTTTGAACAAGCCGGCGTAAACTTTTCTCATGTGTCGGGCACGCGGTTGCCGCCGTCGGCCACCGCCCTTCGTCCCGAACTCGCCGGAAGGTCATTCCAGGCCATGGGCGTTTCACTGGTGGTGCATCCGGAAAATCCCTATGTTCCCAGCAGCCATGCCAACATCCGTTTTTTTGTCGCCGAACAGCCTAATGCGGCCCCCGTATGGTGGTTCGGCGGCGGTTTTGATCTGACGCCATTTTATGGGTTTACCGAGGATGCCATGCATTGGCACCGCGTGGCCAGCGATCTGTGCGCACCCTTTGGTGCCCAGGTTTATCGCGACTATAAAAAAGCCTGTGACGATTATTTTTACCTAAAGCACCGCAACGAGGCGCGCGGCATCGGTGGGTTGTTTTTTGACGACCTGAATACGCCAGACTTTGCACAATCCTTTGCTTTTACCCGCGCAGTCGGCAATGGTTTCCTGGATGCCTATCTGCCGATTGTGCAACGACGCAAAACCCTACCCTGGGGTGAACGGGAACGCCAATTCCAACTTTATCGCCGCGGACGTTATGTGGAGTTTAATTTGGTCTGGGATCGCGGTACGCTGTTTGGATTGCAATCCGGCGGACGCACTGAATCCATACTGATGTCCATGCCGCCGCTGGTACGTTGGCAATATGATTATCAACCGGAACCGGAAAGTCCGGAAGCGGCATTGTACCGGGATTTTCTACCGGCACGTGATTGGCTATCTCAAGGAGGACCCCATGGCCATTTGGGTTGATGCAGATGCTTGTCCCAAAGTGATTAAGGACATTTTATTTCGCGCAGCACAGCGCTTGTCGGTTCAGGTCACGCTGGTGGCCAACCAGACGCTGGCGGTGCCGCCTTCGCCGTTTATCCGCACCCTGCGCGTTGCCGCCGGTTTTGACGTGGCGGACAATGAAATTGTGCGACGCGTCGGTCCCGGCGATTTGGTGATCACCGCCGATATTCCGCTGGCAGCAGAAGTATTGGAAAAGGGCGCGTTGGCACTCAATCCCCGCGGTGAGCTTTATCGCCACGAGACCATCCGCGAGCGGCTGGTGATGCGCGACTTTATGGATACCCTGCGCGCCAGCGGCGTGCAAACCGGTGGACCACCGCCACTGAGCCAACGCGAGCGGCAGGAGTTTGCCCGTGAACTGGACCGCTGGTTACAGCAGAACCATCAGGATCCTAGATAAGGCCGGATAGGCATTCTAGGATCGCGTTAACACAAAGGTCTCATAAATGGACGTATCCTTTACCAAGGCAACTTGGAAGTTCGTTCCATTTATATCTTCGCGCAATATTTCCACCGTCAAGGTGCCATTTTCATCCGTAGCGCCAGAATAGTGATAGTTATTATCTAATCCAGTGATGACCAGTGGCTCGCCTGACACCCTTTGATTATAGGCCTTGTCATATAAAGTGATGGCCACGCTGTAACCCACAACAAGTGGCATTCTGCGCTCAAAATCAAATATATTTGTCTTCTTAATGTCAAATCGGTAATTCACTAAAAAATTAATTTCCGTTTCAATTTTCGGGTGATTGGACGTATTGTCCAACGAAGCATTAATCTTTTTAATTCCCCATGACTGACTGGTTATGCCAAGCTCATACTGCCCATTAGGGTCAGTCTGATAAGGTAATGGGCTGAGATTAACCCCCGTTGTTCCCGTAATACTTATCGGTTTATCCGCATTTAACGCACTAAAATCCTCGGTAGCTCCCGTTGCCCTGGTAAGGGTGCTGACCGTATAACGTATTCGGTTTTGTCTCTCGCCATTAGCTAACGCGTTGTCTACCAAAATCTCGGCGTTAATAACCATCTTAGGCGTAGTGTGTCCGAAAATTGTGACCAGGATACTGGGAGAAAAACTGATGTTCCCGACGGCATCCTCAACACTATAGCGCAACGTAAAAGTGCCATTGGCCAACAAATTCGCGGGAATAAAATAAGACAGGGGAAATTGCGGCTGGTTGGGAACATTGATGTAACCGATAAATCCACTTCCCCAGTAAAAGCGTATGACATCACCCTCGGCGACAAAGTTGTAATAGCGCACATTGATTTGCACGGCGTTAGTCTGGCTAATCAACGTCCCTGTGATAATATTATTTTCTGCTTGTGGTAAATAAGGTTGTTCAAGAGCCATAACTCCTCCATTATTTATCATAGAGTTACTGGAAAAAATGGTTATGGGAAATAACATTTAAGAAATAATTTATTCAAATCTAATACAATATCCACCTATAGCAATCATCTAATTTGGCATTCACATAGCTAAAAAAGGCAAGTTAGCGCTTACCCGCACCGGTGCTTTTGCAAAATAGCTGCGCACGGGTCCAACTGACCAGAGCAAGGCATCGCAATAACCGGGGTTATCCTGAGTTATTTACACTGGCGTCCGGTTAAAAGCACCCATACGACCACATCGCACGCAGTCTTTTCGCACGACAGTATGCTCATTTTTCAGGCACAACCGCACTACCCATTGTTTTTTCCCATAGCAATAATCAGAAAAAGCGCATTTCATTCCGCATCCTTTTGAGGCAGTGTTATCCTTAAGTTAATTTTTTCTTATAATACCTTATACTTGTCGTACTATTTCCTTCATGGAGTTGAGAGATGAATCAGTTAGAAGCCTTAAAAGAGTATACGACCGTCGTGGCCGATAGCGGCGACATAGAATCGATCCGTCATTACACACCTCAGGACGCCACCACCAACCCGTCGTTGATCCTTAAGGCCGCCAGCCTGACCGCCTACCAACCGTTGTTTGAAGACGCACTGGCCTATGCTCGCCAACAAGGCGGTAACCGTGAGACCCAAATCATCAATGCCAGCGACAAGCTGGCGGTCAATATTGGGGTGGAAATCCTCAAAAGCGTACCGGGCCGAGTTTCCACCGAAGTGGATGCCCGTTTGTCTTTCGATCGCGGTATGTGCGTGGCCAAAGCCCGCAAGCTGGTAGGACTTTATCAGGAGCAGGGCATCGATAAATCACGCATCCTGATTAAACTGGCGTCAACCTGGGCAGGGATCAAGGCAGCCGAAGAGCTGGAGCGCGAAGGCATTAATTGTAACCTGACACTCCTATTCTCCTTCGCCCAGGCACGCGCCTGCGCTGAGGCAGGTGTTTATTTGATTTCACCGTTCGTGGGTCGCATCTATGATTGGTATAACCAGCGTGAGCCAATGAACCCTTACGATGTGGAGCAGGATCCGGGTGTGAAATCCGTGCGCGACATCTACGAATACTATAAACAACACCGTTACCAGACGGTGATTATGGGTGCCAGCTTCCGTAAAACCGAGCAAATCCTGGCCCTGGCTGGCTGCGATCGCCTGACCATATCACCCAGTCTGCTGGAACAACTGCATCAGAGTGAAGAGCCTGTTGAGCGTAAACTCTCCCCCTCCACTGAAGGATTTCACCAGCCCGCGCCATACTCGGAACCCGAATTCCGCTGGGCACATAATCAGGATCCGATGGCCGTGGATAAATTGGCCGAAGGCATCCGTCAGTTCGCGGTGGACCAGCAGAGCCTTGAAGATCTTCTTTCGGCAAAACTGTAATCTTTGGAGCCCCCAATGACCTCTCGTAAAGTGCTTGCTAATGCTATCCGTGCGTTGAGCATGGATGCTGTTCAAAAAGCGAACTCCGGCCACCCCGGCGCGCCGATGGGCATGGCGGATATCGCCGAGGTACTCTGGCGCGACTACCTTGTGCACAATCCCGCCAACCCTAAGTGGATGGATCGCGACCGTTTTATCTTGTCTAACGGTCATGGTTCAATGCTGCTGTATAGCCTGTTGCATCTTACCGGCTATGATTTACCCATGTCCGAATTGAAAAATTTCCGCCAACTGCATTCCAAAACCCCGGGACATCCTGAGTACGGATTTACCGATGGTGTAGAAACCA
Source organism: Acerihabitans sp. TG2 (assembly GCF_035013185.1). NCBI lineage: Bacteria > Pseudomonadati > Pseudomonadota > Gammaproteobacteria > Enterobacterales > Pectobacteriaceae > Acerihabitans > Acerihabitans sp. TG2. The sequence continues at coordinate 92,227 of NZ_JAYGJO010000001.1, read as the reverse complement.
CCACCGGTCCGTTGGGCCAAGGCATTGCCAACGCGGTGGGTATGGCGATCGCCGAACGTACCCTGGCGGCGCAATTCAACCGCCCGGGGCATGATATCGTTGACCATCACACCTACGTGTTCCTGGGTGACGGTTGCATGATGGAAGGAATTTCCCACGAAGTTTGCTCCCTGGCCGGCACCATGAAGCTAGGCAAACTAGTGGCATTTTACGACGACAATGGCATTTCCATTGATGGTCATGTGGAAGGATGGTTTAGCGATGACACCGCCAAACGCTTCGAGGCCTATGGTTGGCACGTGGTGCGTGGCGTGGATGGTCATGATAGCGAGGCCATCAAAGCGGCGATAGAAACAGCGCGTTCAGTCACCGATCGCCCTTCACTGCTGTTGTGCAAAACGGTTATTGCTTTTGGCTCGCCCAATAAAGCCGGTACCCACGGTGCGCACGGTGCGCCTCTGGGCAACGACGAAATAACCGCTACCCGCAAAGCGCTGGGCTGGACCGCACCGCCCTTTGAGATCCCAGAAGAAATCTACGCTGACTGGGACGCCAAACAGGACGGCGCGGCTCGTGAGGCTGTCTGGAATAAGAAATTTGCTGCCTACGAAACTGCTTTCCCTGAGCTGGCGCAAGAATTTGCTCGCCGTGCGGTGGGAAAACTACCAGATCATTGGCAAGAGCAAAGCCAACAATATATTGCAAAACTCCAGGCCAACCCGGCAAACATCGCCAGTCGTAAAGCATCGCAAAATGCCCTTGAAGCTTATGGTCCGTCGTTGCCGGAACTGCTGGGCGGTTCAGCCGATCTGGCACCCAGTAATCTGACCATTTGGTCGAAGTCGGTATCCATTGCCGATGAAGCGTCAGGCAATTATATTCATTACGGCGTGCGGGAATTCGGCATGACCGCGATTGCCAACGGCATCGCCCACCACGGTGGTTTTGTTCCTTATACCGCCACCTTCCTGATGTTTGTGGAATATGCCCGCAACGCGGTACGCATGGCGGCATTAATGAAGGCCCGACAGATCATGGTATATACCCATGATTCCATCGGTCTTGGTGAAGATGGCCCGACTCACCAGCCGGTGGAACAACTGGCCAGCCTGCGGCTGACGCCCAATATGAGCACCTGGCGTCCATGCGACCAAGTGGAAACTGCCGTTGCCTGGCAGCAGGCCATAGAGCGTCATGACGGCCCCACCGCGTTGATTCTTTCCCGGCAAAACCTGGCACAACAGGATCGTACATCCCGGCAATTGGCGGATATCGCTCGCGGCGGCTACATTCTCAAAGACACCAATGGCGTGCCTGAGCTGATCATTATCGCCACCGGCTCGGAAGTGGCGCTGGCGGTGGCAGCCTGGGAAACCTTGGCCACTGAGGGACGTATGGTTAGGGTGGTTTCGCTGCCGTCTACCAATGTATTTGACCAACAGGATCAGGCATACCGCGATGCAGTGCTCCCCCCGGCGGTTTCGGCGCGCCTGGCTATCGAAGCCGGCATTGCTGATTACTGGTATAAATACGTTGGGCTAAACGGCGCCATTGTTGGGATGACCACCTTCGGTGAATCGGCACCAGCCGAGGAGTTATTTAAGGTGTTCGGTTTTACCAACGAAAACGTGTTGGAAAAAGCACGCAGGTTGCTGAAATAATCCCCCCAGTAGCCCGAATAACGCCGTCGGCGAAAAAGCGTACTACGAGGCAGTTAATCACGGTCGGTTATATCCGGCCGTGGTTTTATTCAGGCCGCCGCCCCTCTCGGCTCACGAATCATCTGCGCCGCCCATAGTTCAGCCACCCAAGTGACCCCTTTTGTGGTAAATCTGGCTTGGGAAAAGTTATAGCGGTTTGCTCCGGTGCCCTTATGCAGTTCAAAACGCCCCGCTTCGATGTGCTGCCGATGGGGCATTAACACCCCCGCCAGGCGGTACATGATCTGGCGTTCCAGTAAAAACTGTCGAAACTCTCCTTCTTTGACTTTAAGTAATTTACACATCTGGCGAAATCCCATCGTCTCATTCACCAACACATAATGGTCGAAAAACTCGGCTTTGGGCGCTAACCGCTCGACGCGCCGCTCCAACACTTGGCGGCGTTCGTATTCCAACGCCCAGGCGCGCGCGGCAGTGGCCGGGTTGGTAAAATCCGGTAAGTCGAGCTGCAACTCGCGTTCATGCCAACGATCAAGCAGCACCGACGTGAACGCCGGAGAGATGCGGGCAATCACCAGCAGAGAATCACGCTTGTTGAGTTGATATTCCTGATAGGTCTCCCCCTGATGCTGGTAGTCCACCGTACGCAGGGTCTGGGTTAAACCTTGAGCCGTTTCCTGGCTCTTGATTAAACGTTTGACCTCCCCATGGGAGGTCCCGATCAGTTCCGCCAATTCTCGGCTACTCATTGAGGCCATTTGGTCAACGGTTTCAAATCCCACTGCAGATATCATCATAGCTTTCACCATTCTAATGTCAGGACACACCGGCTGCGTAGAGCAGTATGATAAACATACAATGGTACTGTTTATTTATCCAGTCATTTTATTAAAAAAAACCGTAACGGCTTAACGATGAAATACCTACCCTTACGCCTTCAGCCATCCTCTTAGCTGTGCATGCTGCAATAACATTATCGTTTTTCCGTCCATGATACGACCGTCCGCCACCATGGCCAGCGCCTCGTCAAAGGGGATTTCCAACACTTCAATATCTTCATCATCCACACCGCCACCAGCATTACGGCGCAACGACTCACTGTATTCGGCAGCAAAAAAATGAACAATTTCGGTCACTCCGCCGGGTGACATATAGGCGGCAAATAATTTTTCTACCTGACCCAATGCATATCCGGTCTCCTCAATCGCTTCGCGTTTGATGCACTCTTCCGGCGAGTTGTCGTCCAATAGGCCAGCGCAGGTTTCTAGCAACATACCGGTAGGGTTACCATTGATGTAGGTCGGCATGCGGAATTGTCTTATTAGCAACACACTGTTTTTTTGCCGGTTATACAACAAAATTGTCGCGCCGTTACCCCGGTCATAGACTTCTCGCATCTGTTGTACCGTGCCACCGCCGTTTTTTTTAAGTTCAAAAACAAATTTCCGTAAAACGAACCAATGATCGGATAACAACTTATTTTCGATAATTTTGATGTTTAGCGGCATAAAATCCTCGGTAAACCTACGGGAAAAAAACGTGTGATCGAGATCATATCGCAAACCAAAGGGGTAAAGGAGTCATTTGCAGCAAATACCTGCAATCCCATGATGTCGAGGTATTTCCCAACGTTACGGCGGTGTTTTCAACGTGCGGGCGACATAGTGAATACTCGCCTAACTTATTTACATGATCTCCTTTATTTCTCCACGCTTTCTCACGTTCTTCCGGGTAGAGTGCTATGCGAAAAGGCCCGTCAGATTTTTAGACCATGACCTAACTTTAGAGCACCATTGCCCCGGGGTTTTTTTGAATGGCTAATTTTTTCATCGATCGCCCGATTTTCGCTTGGGTGCTGGCGATTATCATTGCACTGACCGGCACTATGGCCGTATTTACACTGCCTATTGCGCAATATCCCCACTTAACGCCGCCAACAATACGTATCACCTCAAAATATCCCGGCGCCTCGGCAAAGACGTTGGAGAATTCCGTTACGCAGATTATCGAACAAAATATGACTGGGTTAGATAATCTGCTTTATATGGCGTCACAAAGCAGTAATACCGGTCAGGCAACCACCACGTTAACCTTCAAGGCCGGCACCAATCCTAATGAAGCCATGCAGGAAGTACAAAACCAATTACAGGTAGCCCAACGCCGATTACCCCAGGCGGTCCAGAGCCAAGGAGTCACCGTATCTAAAACCGGTGACAGTACGCTTATGATGATCGCCTTTGTGTCAACCGATGGTTCCATGGACCGATCGGATATTGCCGACTACATGGTAAGTCATTTGCAGGAGCCACTTAGCCGGGTCGATGGTGTGGGTTCCATCGACGCCTACGGTGCGCAATACTCTATGCGGATCTGGCTTAATCCCGATAAGCTAGACAACTTCAAGCTTACCGCCAGCGACGTGGTAACAGCCATCAGCGCACAAAATACCCAAGTGGCTGTAGGCCAGATTGGCGGTACCCCAGCAGTGCCCGGGCAGGCGTTGAATGCCACAATTAATGCTCAAGCCCAATTGCAAACACCTGATCAATTCCGCGCGATTGTGCTACGTGAAAACACCGACGGTTCCACGGTCACCCTCGGTGACGTAGCCAACGTTGAATTAGGCTCGGAAAACTATGATTACCTGACGCGTTACAACGGTCTTCCTGCTGCGGGTATCGGCATCCAACTGGCATCGGGTGCCAATGAACTTGACACCGACCGGCTGGTTAAAAAGAAACTTGCGGAACTGACTCCCTTTTTCCCCCATGGACTAAAAGCAGAGATTGCCTATGAAACCGCCCCTTTTGTCATCGCCTCAATTGGGGATGTAGTGAAAACACTCTTGGAAGCCATTGTATTGGTATTCCTGGTTATGTACCTGTTTTTGCAAAACTTCCGCGCAACGTTAATTCCGACCATTGCCGTACCGGTCGTGCTGCTCGGCACCTTCGCCGTCCTTTCCGCCAGCGGTTTTAGTATTAATACCTTGACCATGTTCGCTATGGTTTTGGCGATCGGCTTATTGGTAGATGATGCCATTGTCGTGGTGGAGAACGTCGAACGGGTGATGAGTACGGAAGGACTATCACCGCGAGATGCGACTCGCAAATCCATGAGCCAGATCCAGGGGGCATTGGTCGGCATTGCGTTGGTGCTGTCAGCCGTATTTGTGCCAATGGCTTTTTTTGGTGGGACTACCGGTGCTATTTACCGGCAATTCTCAGTGACCATTGTGGCGGCAATGGTGCTTTCGGTACTCGTTGCATTAATATTAACCCCGGCGCTGTGCGCCACATTACTTAAACCCCTGCCGGCAAATCATCAGCAGGTACGCAGAAAGTTTTTTAGCTGGTTCAACCGGCGTTTTGACCAAGGTGCCGAACGCTACCAGCGGGGTGTCATACGTATCCTTGAGCGCAGCGCCCGCTGGCTGGTGCTTTATGGCCTATTGCTGGCCGGTATGGCATTTTTATTCCTGCGCTTGTCCACGTCCTTTTTACCCAAAGAAGATCTCGGCGTGTTTATGGGGCAGGTTCAATTGCCCACGGGTTCGACCCAACAACAAACTCTGCAGGTCACCAGCCGGGTGGAAAAGTATTTCCTGACCAAAGAAAAAGATAACGTTCTATCGGTATATTCTACGATCGGCGCCGGCCCCGGCGGTAATGGGCAAAATGTGGCGCGCTTATTTATCCGACTCAAAAATTGGGATGAACGCGCCACAGCAGATCGTTCGGCTGGGGCGATTATCGAGCGGGCCACCAAGGCATTTAAAAAAATACCCGATGCGCTGGTACTGGCCAATAATCCGCCGGCCATCTCCGGCCTGGGAAACGCCGCCGGTTTCGATATGATGCTTGAAGACCAGGCCGGTCTGGGTCACGAAAAATTGATGCAGGCCAGGGACACGTTGCTGGCTGCGGCGACCAGCATGCCTGAATTATCCCGTGTGCGGCACAACGGCCTCGACGATAGCCCGCAGCTTCAGGTTGATATCGATCAACGCAAGGCCCAGGCGTTGGGGCTTTCCATCGCCGACATCAACAATACCCTGCAAACCGCTTGGGGCTCCGACTATGTCAATGACTTTATCGATCGTGGCCGGGTAAAACGGGTTTATGTCCAGGCCGGGGCAAAATACCGTATGCTGCCAGGGGATATTAATCGTTGGTATGTGCGCAACAGCAGCGGCTCTATGGTGCCCTTTTCCACCTTTACCACCTCGCGTTGGGTGTATGGTTCCCCAAGGCTGGAGCGGTATAACGGTGTGCCCTCACTTGAAATCGTCGGCGAAGCCAGCGCCGGTATCAGCAACGGTACGGCGATGGATTTGATGGAAAAACTGGTAGCAAAATTGCCCAGTGGCATCGGGCTGGAATGGACCGCGATGTCTTACCAGGAACGTCTATCCGGCGCTCAGGCCCCGGCGCTATACGCCATTTCATTGTTGGTGGTTTTTCTCAGTCTGGCGGCATTATACGAGAGCTGGTCGATACCGTTTTCCGTGATGCTAGTGGTACCGCTGGGGGTGATAGGCGCCCTACTGGCCACCTGGGCGCGCGGGTTGGAGAACGATGTATATTTTCAGGTTGGCCTACTGACTATCATCGGTCTATCGGCGAAAAACGCTATCCTGATCGTTGAATTTGCCAATGAATTAAATCAACGGGGACAGGGGCTGGTTGACGCTACAGTGCACGCCTGCCGCCTGCGTTTAAGGCCAATTTTGATGACATCACTGGCATTTGTCTTCGGCGTGCTGCCCATGGCCATCAGTAGCGGAGCAGGCTCTGCCAGTCAGCACGCCGTAGGTACCGGTGTGATTGGCGGTATGATCTCGGCCACGCTATTGGCGATCTTTTTCATCCCACTGTTCTTTGTGCTGATTCGGCGCCGCTTCCCGGCTAAAAGTCATCCCAATACGGGTATCGCCCTTCTCCCGGACAGTATTGATAAAAACGGGCTGTAGGCATAAACCTAGAGAAGCTGGTGTATGGTAAAAAAGCAAAGGCCGCTATTCATCGTAACATAGCGGCCTTTGTTCAATTAATGAGGAAATTCATCGTGCGAGACGCCGAAACATAAAAAATATAAAAATCTATTGCTATGTAATCTATCAGTTATTTTCTTAACATCGCTTCAATGAAAGCTTTCCAATTGACTAACTCTGCATCTATCATGCACTGCCTCTCTTTTTTTAGAGCGCATAACATACAATAATTTCGTAGATATTAATAGTTAGTAAAATGTAAATTTTTATCTTATTTCATTTTAAATTATTATCAGGTAAATTCGTAATGTGATAAATCTAGCAATCATTATTCATTATTAATCAAGTTGTTATCCCCCATCCTTCACGCAACAGGGGCATGGGTTACGCGCGTGTACCGGGTAAACCATCGCGAGGTGAGCTTTCAAAAGTACATCAATGCCAGTGAAGAGGTTAAATAGCTTTTATCGGACTATTCCCTTATGACCATTGGGTATCGCGGGCATATACGCCGATAGTGGATGCCATCTCACTGAAAAACAGCTATCATTCTACTAGAAAGACTATCGAGTCATAGCCCAACCGTTTGTTCATCAATGAGTCAAATTTTCGCTCACTGCAATAATGCTAAATATATATTTTATCCATGACAAAAGAGATAAAATTACTCTTTCCAAGTTCCGTGAAAATAATCTAAATTAACTCCGTCCACAATGTGTATTCTTTACGTTTTTCTTTGCTACATGGAGTGTAGTGGTTTTAGCCATAGACTTCATTTACAACATTTTGTCAGTTTATCATTATCACATTAAAAATTAAATTATTGTTTTATAAGAATTGTTAAAAAATTATGGATTTTATTCAGGGAATCATTACCACTGCGTGTATGACTTAAGGAGGATCGTTTAATGACCTGTTCAGACATTATCTTTTTTTATTAAATTGAAATATTTTTTTAACTTTAAATATGTAGATCCAGATTACAAAAGTGTCTGCATATTATTGATGAGGTGTCATAATGTGTAAACCAACCCCTTGTTTTTACGGAATTCTTGAAGATAAAAATATCCTTTTTTCAACCTCGCCTGGTGGGCACATTGTCATTCATGGTGGCTTAGATATGCGCAATACCGGTATAAATCGATTACCCCATAACCTGGTAGTCACCGGCGCGCTTATATTGAGTGGATGTCCGATCACAGAATTACCTAATGGTTTACATGTGCATGAATACCTTGATTTGAAAGATACCCCTATACGCACCTTGCCAGACGATATGATCGTGGGTAATGGTGTTTTTCTTGAAAACTCTAGTCTAATAGAATTAACGGATGGGCTATCGTTCAACGACTCACTGGACCTCGAAAACAGCCGAATTAAGTCACTACCAAACGATCTCAACATTGGTGGTTATTTGAATATTAAAGGCACCGACATTACCACGATTCCTGATTCGTTGCGGGTTGGTAGTCATCTGTTACTCGACATCGACAAAATCACCAACAATATCGCTAGCTTAACCGTGGACAGGGATGATATATTTATTGGGAATGAGGTAAAGCACAATCGGCAGAGAACGGGCATTGACTTTCTTGATGCCAAAATTACCATGTTCGCAGTATTATTATCAGGCGAAATAAAAATATCCTTAGATGGTTTTTTCGGCACCGAAAAAGAGTTCAAACAGCTCAATATACCAACCAAATTAAATCATATGGTTCGTGAATGCATTAATAAACTGACTATCTATAGTTAATGTCAATTGACATATCCACCCTACTATAAAATACAAAGTATCATCAATATCAAATTATTTAAAAGGAGTTTATTATGACAAAATCCACCGGGGAAAAATTAGCCTCATGTGTGATCACTCCATCCATCGAGTCATTTGACTCTCTGATACAGTTCATGGAGAAAAGCGACCAGTTCTGGGTCATTAAGGATACTGAATCCCGTTTTGTTTATATGACCGATATCGCCCGGCATTATTGTGATTTGCCGAAGGATTTCAAGGTCGAGGGGATGCTGGATTCTGAATGTCCGGCATCCTGGTCGGAGCATGCCCCCGCCATACAAAATAATGACAATGTGGTGAGAACCACTGGAAAAACCAAAAATATATTAAATACATTCACCTACGGTGGTAGGGAAAAACGGATACAACCGTTTCTCGGCGATGTGTTCCCCATTTATAAAGATAAAAAATGCATCGGCACCGTAGCTTATCTCAAAAAACTTGAATTTTACTCCATGCATCATTTCATCCGTGGTGAATATCCTTCAGAACTTGTACTCAGCAAGCCTGATGATTTTTTCACCGATCGCGAATTTGATGTATTATTCTTTATATTGCAATCATTGAAACCAAAAGAAATAGCCATCCAACTAAACATATCTCATCGGACAGTGTCCAATAAAGTTCACTCGATGTATCAAAAAGCAGGGGTAAATAATTTATCGGAATTTAAGCAATTCTGCATCAGTAAAGGTTATGACCGATACGCCCCTACTAAATTTATCAACCCCAACCCCTTTATCGTTTTATAATCCGCAGGCAGGATCATCCCTGCCGAATCGATAACTCAATGACAGGCTGAGACGCAAACCTACTGATGTCGCTTATCGTTTCAGTGAATGATCAGCACTAACAAACTAAGCCCGAGTCCTACAAAATAAAAGACGATCGGCTAGTCCTGCATCATAATGTTTACCATACTGCTGGTTCAGACTACCTTATATGACATTCCACCGATTTTTCAGCGCTATACCTGCCATGCAGCATGCTATAGCTGCCTTGGTTTTCCTCTCTCACCCTATAGTCTGTTAGCGTTGTACGCGCTTATCATTGATAAGCCTCATCCCTGAGGTTTATCCTTTTGGCCAGCGTAAGCGCAGCTCAACGTTGTTGCACACAGATTTGTCAGTACGTCGCCGTCTTCTTGCAATTTGTAGAGTATATTCAGGCTTGGTTGCACGTTATAGGTTCTAGACTGCCCATTAAGTGCGATAATCTGGATCCAGAGCACATTTTCCCGCATTATTGTATGCGGCGGCGTCTTGCTATCGCCAGCGAGTGCCGTGCATCCATTCTCTGTGGTTCAAATTTGATAATCCAATATAGGTAATAGTTACCCATGGCTGACAGTAATGCAGAAACTTCGCTCCGGGTCTACGGCATAAAAAACTGCGATACTATAAAAAAAGCCCGCCGCTGGCTGGAAGAACGCGACATCGATTACCAATTTCATGATTACCGGCGAGACGGCGTTTCCCGGGATCTGTTGCTGGATTTTATCAATCGGGTTGGTTGGGAGGTGTTGCTCAATACGCGCGGCACGACCTGGCGTAAATTAAGTGAAGAACAGCGTCTTGCGGCGGATAAGGTCGAAGGTGCGTTAGAATTGATGCTCACCCAGCCGTCTATCATTAAACGCCCAGTACTACAGTCTAAGGACGGCCATTTACTGGTGGGGTTCTCCCTGGAGACCTATCAACAGTTTTTTTTTAGGGAAGCTTAATATGTCTTGTCCGGTACTTGAACTGGCGCACCAATTAATTAAATGTCCATCGCTTAGCCCTGATGACGCGGGCTGCCAGCAAATTATGATCGACCGGTTACGGCCACTGGGGTTTACCATCGAACCCATGCCGTTTGGCGATACGCTCAATTTTTGGGCCTGGCATGGTGAAGGCCCGACTTTGGTCTTCGCAGGGCATACCGACGTGGTCCCCGTCGGAAACCTTGCCGATTGGCAGCATCCCCCGTTTGAGCCCACGTTGAGTGATGGCATGCTGTATGGCCGTGGCGCTGCAGATATGAAAGGTTCACTGGCCGCCATGATTGTCGCCGCTGAACGTTTTGTGACTCAGTATCCACACCACCATGGCCGGCTAGCATTTCTGATTACATCCGATGAGGAGGCTGTTGCCGCTAACGGTACGGTGAAAGTGGTTGACGCTTTGATGGCACGCCGTGAACGCCTGGATTATTGCTTAGTGGGTGAACCCTCCAGTCATCTGCGGCTTGGGGATATCGTGAAAAATGGCCGCAGAGGGTCGTTAACCGCCACCGTGACCATACAAGGCATTCAAGGTCATGTAGCCTATCCACATTTGGCCGACAACCCGGTGCATAAAGCCATGCCGGCGCTGAACGAACTGGTGGGCATCGAGTGGGATCAGGGCAATGCGTTTTTCCCCCCCACCACCATGCAAATCGCTAATATCCACGCAGGCACCGGCAGCAATAATGTCATTCCCGGCGATCTGCAAGTGCAATTCAATTTTCGTTTTAGCACCGAGCTTACCGAAAGCCAGATTCGGGCACAGGTGGAAGCACTACTGGAACGTCACCACCTGGATTACCACATTGAATGGTGGCTGTCTGGACAACCTTTTCTCACGCCGAGCGGTGCGCTTGTCGAGGCAGTGATCAACGCGGTGGAACATTATCAAGACATTACGCCAAGGCTTGAAACCACCGGCGGCACCTCTGATGGCCGTTTTATTGCCCGCACCGGTGCTCAGGTCGTCGAATTAGGGCCACTCAACGCGACCATTCATAAAAAGAACGAATGCGTCAGCGCCGCAGACCTGCAATTGCTAAGCCGGATATATCAGCGCATCATGGAACGGTTGGTTCTATGATGACCCCGGCTATGCTCACCGGACAAACTGACCGCCATTTGGTGGTACTCAGTGGCTCCCATCGCCTGCAGCCCAATGCGGTCAGCGCATTCAAGGGATTGCAACAGGCCGCAAAGCTGCAGGGTTTTAACTTGCAACCGGCCAGCAGTTTCCGTGATTTTGATCGGCAACTGATGATTTGGAATGGCAAGTTCAACGGTGAACGACCCTTATTGGATCGAGAAGGCCAGCCGTTGCAAGACAGCGGAGCACTGACGGTAGCCGAGCGTTGTGAAACGATTCTGCGCTGGTCAGCGCTGCCGGGTGCCAGCCGCCACCATTGGGGAAGCGACCTGGATATTTACGATCCGGACTTATTGCCCGCAGGGGCCAAACTGCGGTTGGAACCCCAAGAATATCTTTCCGGCGGCTATTTCGCCGCGTTAACCGCTTGGCTTGATAACCACATGGATGAGTACGGCTTTTACCGCCCATATGCCCATGACCGCGGCGGTGTTGCCATGGAACCCTGGCATCTGAGTTTCCGTCCGTTGGCCCAGGAAGCACAACAATTGCTTACTCCAGACATCGTGCTGTCTTCATGGAAAGAGCGCGTTGTAGCAGGTTCGTCGTGGTTAGCACTACAAATGCCGGCCATTTTTCGCCGTTATATTGGAAATGTCGATAAGGAGTAATTTATGGACTGGCTGGCAGATTACTGGTGGGTGATTTTAATCATATTGGCGGGAATGCTGATAAACGGCATTAAAGAGCTCAGTCGGGTAAACGTGAAACGTTATCTGAAAAATAAACCCGAAATTCCACCCCACCGCGACAATAATGCCGAATGGGATGACGACGACGATTGGCCAAAAAAGAAAAAATAAAGGCGGCCAACAAGAGAACCCGATGAGCTTACTTGAGTAAGTGATTCGGGTGAACGACTGCAGCCAACGCCCCTGCGGTGCGAAAGATGACGGGTAATACCCTATAGATTTCGTGCTGCAGGAAGGCGGCCAACAAGAGAACCCGATGAGCTTACTTGAGTAAGTGATTCGGGTGAACGACTGCAGCCAACGCCCCTGCGGTGCGAAAGATGACGGGTAATACCCTATAGATTTCGTGCTGCAGGAAGGCGGCCAACAAGAGAACCCGATGAGCTTACTTGAGTAAGTGATTCGGGTGAACGACTGCAGCCAACGCCCCTGCGGTGCGAAAGATGACGGGTATCGGTGCGCACCAGTTCTGCCAACGCTGATACTCTTGCGCGCTAATCGCCTCCAGTCCATTCGACGTTTCATCGCGCCAGCGTTGCAACAGGGCTTTTTTGCCGTGGATCCCTATGCGGGCCCCAGTGTCCGCCAGGTTTAATCCTTGCTCTAACCACAAGCGCAATGCTGGCAGCGGTAGGTCGGATTGGTTTAATAACCGGCGCAGCGCGACTTGGCAGGACTCTGCTGGCCGATGAGCAAAAGCGAATCCCGCCAAAGTGCGCCAGTCATCCTCGTTGAGTGGTTGCTGTATGCCATCGCTGTACCCGTAGCTGCTATCGCGAGCATATTGTGCCGCACCTTGCCGTACCAGGTTATGTCCGGCGGGGGTGAGTGGAATTAGCGCCATGGCGCTGTAGCAACCGCTGCTGGCTTCTTGATGGGTACCCATATGCACCAACTGAAATCCGGCAGCCCGCCAAAATTGCCATAATTCGTCGGTAAAGCCAAAACTCACCGAGATAAAATCCAGCCCTTTTACGGTGGCCAGTGCTTGAGTGATTAGGGCTCTACCGATACCTTGGCGACGGGAGGGTACCGTTACAGCAATCCGGCTGATTCGCCGCGAACGCAGTTGTGGCGCGGCCCAGAGACTACCGTGCGCCGCCAATGATTGTGCCACCAAATTACCTGGAGGGCGCCGGCGCCCGGCCCATACATCGTGGGCTAACCCTGGCGATAATCCCCCTTCGTTCACCCACCATAACGCGCCGGTCAAAACGGCCCCTGAGTAGGCGCTAATAAAATGCTGGCCGGGGGCATCTGTCAACCGCCGTAGATCCAATGGTGTGGTGCGATAGTGGGCTCGGCTCAAGAGCCGATAGAACTCAGCCAACGCTGCAGGATAACGGCGCCAACGCTTGGCAGAAAAACGGGCCAGTCGCAGTGGCCGAGGTGGCGTCCGGCTTTCGAGTTCTTGGGGCGGGTCATTAAATAACAGCGTTTCTCCTAACCAGCGCTCCAGCGGATCGTTGTTAGCCCAGCGCAGCGGTTGTTCTAGGGTTAGGTTATGCCAGGTATCGAGGGAAGGGCAAAATTTGAGTAAAAACCCGTGACCGCTGCCCTCGTACCCTTGGACGGTGGTCGTGAGTAATACCCGGGGGAAAAAGTCGATCAGTCGGCGCAATAGCGGCAGCGCAATAGCAGCGGCCTCATCCACCAGCAGCCAGTCCGCCGGTGGGTGGTGTTGGCAGTGTTCCAATAATGCGTCCGGGGCAAAAAAACGCGCCTGATTATCTGCATAACGTTCAACCACAGCGGCGGTGGCTTTGGCCGGGGCGGTTATCCAGCAATTGCCCGGATATTCGGCCGCCAGCATACCTGCCAAGGTTGATTTTCCTCGCCCGCGCGGTGCGGTAAGCACATAAACACCGGCGTCGGCGCGAATCAATCGTTCAAGTAAAGCGCGTTGTTCCGTGGTCGGGCCGTGGGACGCAGCTTGCCAAGCACCACGCGCTTGCAATGGCGCGATCGCCATCGGCTGGTGCTGTCTGATGACCGTCACCTCTGGATCTGCCATCAGGCGGTGACGGAAATAGTCGATAAACACCGGCGTTATGATCGGCGTTGAACTTCCGCTCCAGCGCAAGGAGTCATTATCAACAGTGGCAGACCAGGATACCCATTCCGGCACCAGCAATACCAACCAGCTGCCGGCGGTTAAGGTGCCGGCGAGTGCCGCCAGGGCGTCCACCGCCAGACCGGCGGTAGCATCAAATATCCCATGGCTAAACTCACGGCCCAACAGCATTTTTAGCGCGGCGGGCGAACAGTCTGGTGTAGCATGTCTATCGGCTTCGCCCACCCATAACCAATCGCCAGGCAAGCTTGCCCGAATGGCATCGGCCATATCCCGGCTCCAATGAGTCTCACCGCTGAGCACCATTAAGCGTCGCACTCCCGCGCGTCGCATCTGTGCGGTGGCATTGATCAGAACATCACGTTGCCCGGGTAATAGGCTGTCCATATCAAACCTTGCCGATGAGTAACGACAATAGGCCGGCCGCGATCAACGGCCCGACGGGCACCCCGCGAAATAACGCAGCACCCATCACCGTTCCCACCAATAACCCCGCCACTACCGACGGCTGATGGGACATTAGCGATACTCCCCGGCCACCTAACCAGGAAACGACGATGCCAATTAAAATGGCCAGCAGTGACTTCCAGCTTAAAAAAGAGTGCATGACGCCGCTGGCGGAAATCGTGCCGCTGGCAATGGGCGCCATGACGCCGATAGTCAGGATGATAATGCCGAGTGTCAGGCCTTGCTTTTCAACCCAGGGGAAAAAATGGTTCAGCGGGGTAAGACGAATAATCAGTAATACCAGGATAGCGACGGTAATGGTGTTATTGTGGCTGACGATGCCTAACGCCGCCAGCGCCAGCAATATCAACAGAGTCGGATCGAAGAATGTCATTACAGGTCCCTGCATAATCCTTTAGCAACCGGTAATGATACCATATGGCAGCTAATCACTATAGCCAACATATTGCATATTGCAGAGGTGTTGGTAAAACAGGGATGCAACCCATCCCTTAATGCCGCCGGGAATACGCCTCGACGGCAGGGATACGGGCAGCGTTGCGCTCGATTGTTTCGTAGGTAATCGATTGCGCAGTTAATCCATTAATCTAATTCTACCCCGATACGGTGTGCCACTTCTTCATAGGCTTCCATCACCCCACCCAGACTTTGGCGAAAACGGTCTTTATCCATTTTGTTAAGCGTAGTCTTGTCCCACAGGCGACTGCCGTCCGGGGAGAATTCATCACCAAGCACTACTTCGCCGTGGAATAAGCCAAACTCCAGTTTGAAGTCAACCAGAATCAGGCCGGCGTCATCGAAGATCTTGCTTAATACAGTGTTAGCCATGTAGGTAAGTTCTTTCATGCGTGCTAAATGCGGTTCACTTACCCAGCCGAAAGTCTTGCAATAGGATTCATTGATCATTGGATCGTGCATAGCGTCATTTTTTAAAAACATATCAAACAACGGCGGATTGAGCACCAGACCTTCTTGAACACCCAGGCGTTTTACCAGCGATCCTGCGGCGCGGTTACGTACCACACACTCAACCGGCACCATGTCCAGTTTTTTCACCAGCACATCATTATCCGAGAGCAGCCGAACCATTTGTGTCGGGATACCTGCATCGGCGAGTTTGGTCATGATAAAATAATTAAATTTATTATTTATCATTCCTTTACGATCAAACTGTTCAATACGCTGGCCATCCAATGCTGACGTATCGTTGCGGAATTCAAGAATCAGCAAATCAGGGTCTTCAGTGGTAAAGACCGTCTTCGCCTTCCCGCGATACAACTCAGCTAGCTTTTGCATCTTTTTTACTCCAATGGCAGTTAACGCTTATCAATAAAATAAAAGGGGCCGCAGCCCCTTTTTGGATTAATGGACAGACGACTGACTAAACGCCGCCTGGAATACCGCCACCAGTGCATCATTTTTCGACTGGGTAAGGGTATGTCCTTTAGGATCGGTAAACTGCAAGGTGCTGCGGTTGCCTAGATCGCCAACCTGCAGTTTGTAGTCACCCCCAACCAGATCCGGGTCCTTGGCGCCCAATTGATCCCAGGTACTGCTACTTGGTGCATCATAAGTAACGGAAATGGTACCCAGCGGACGACTGGTGTCTTTAACCTTCATGCCGACTTTGCTTAAGGCCGCGGGTAAATGTTGCCATACTACGTTATAGGAGGCCCGCACCACCAGCAGCGGCAGACCAGAATCATCCGCTCCGCTGATAACACTAAGATCCGCCGTTTGGCCTGAAGCGAGTTTATTGGCCTGCTCGTCGTTCAACTTTTCAAGTCCCGAGGCCACGCTATTAAGCATCATTACCGTATAGCGCTGCACCAAGGCAGGAGCCACTACCGGCTGACCCTGCTGCTCCAGTCCGAGAGATTTCACCGTCAGGGAGGTTTGATACCCTTTGGTGCTCAGACTCACCTGGTAACGCCCACGGTACTGCACGTCCTCATCGGCACGTGACCATTGCACCCAATCGGTGTTCAGCGTCTGGCTGGCATCTTGTCGGGTAGCGATGGTATAACCCTTGCCCTGTATAACCGAAACGATCCTTGGCCAAAGATCACGGGCCTGGGTGTTATTTTCAAGCTGGATAACCGCAGTGTCGCCAGTATACTGAGAACGAGAACCGTCTAACAAAGCCAAAGGCTGCGCCGGAGGACGGATATCCAATCCTTTCCCCACCGCGCCCTTAGATGAAACGGGGGGAACCTCGTAATCCCCGGTCTGCACAGGCAGTATCATGCCGGAGGGACTATTCAGCGCATGCAGCGCCGGTGCTTTCAGGTATTCATCATTACCGTTTACCTGACGTTTGTAACGTTGATCGCTGGAACAGGCCGCAAGCAGCATGAACAACGACGCACCCACCACTTTCGCCACCATCGACTTTTGTAATAAATAAGCCATCAATTCTCCCTAACAGAGTTACAGCAATCCGGCGTCAGTCAAAGCTTGCTCAACAACACGGCTATCGTTCTCGGTCAGCGGCGTCATCGGCAAACGCAACGTATCGGTTGCCATTAATCCCAATGCTTTACAGGCCCATTTAACGGGAATTGGGTTGGATTCAATAAATAATTTCTGATGCAACGGCATCAGGCGTTGGTTTAGGCGGCGAGCTTCAGCAAAATTACCCTTAAGCGCCAGGGCGCAAAGTTCCGCCATTTCGCGCGCAGCAACATTGGCCGTTACGGAAATCACGCCACGCCCCCCAAGTTGCATAAAGTCTAACCCCGTTGAATCGTCACCGCTCAAAAGGATAAAGTCCTCATCAACCAGCTCTTGGATCTGGCTAACGCGGTTTAAGTTCCCGGTAGCTTCCTTAATTGCGACAATATTTTTTATTTTGGATAGACGCCCTATAGTGTGCGGTAGCATATCGCAACCGGTACGCGCGGGAACATTATACAGGATCTGTGGCAGATCGGTGTGCTCGGCTATGGCTTTAAAATGTTGAAATAAACCTTCCTGGGTTGGTTTATTGTAATAAGGCGTCACCGTTAAACATGCCACCACCCCGCTGTCATTGAAGCGCTGCGTCAGGCTGACCGCCTCAGCGGTGGAGTTGGCACCGGTTCCGGCAATCACCGGGATGCGTCCATCACTTAGCTCCAGTGTTCGCAGTACCACTTCGCCATGCTCGTCGTGGCTCAGGGTGGCAGATTCCCCCGTGGTGCCGACGGAGACGATGGCCGAAGTCCCACTGGCCACATGATAATCGATTAATTTTCTCAGACTGACCCAATCAACGGCACCCTTGTCATCCATTGGTGTAACCAGTGCAACTATGCTTCCCGTAAACATTGACAATCCCCTCCACAATCAGATTATTCATGGTACTTTTGTCACCTATCCAAAAGCAAGCGAACATCGGCTATGTAAGCCCTTGGCAGCAGGTTTTTTTTAGGGTTACCATGTAAATCACATCAGCAATGACAGGAAGCATCATTTTGCCACAGTCACAACAACACTATTTGGTCGTTACCGCGCTGGGCAGCAACCGCCCCGGTATCGTCAATACTATCACCCGACACGTCAGCAGCTGTGGGTGTAATATCGAAGATAGCCGTCTTGCCATGCTGGGTGAAGAGTTTACGCTAATCATGTTACTGTCAGGCAGTTGGAATGCGATTACCCTCATTGAATCCACACTGCCGTTAAAAGGCGCGGAGCTGGATTTATTGATCGTCATGAAACGGACCAACGCCAACGAACAACAGGCGACACCGACAACGGTTTGGGTGAAAGTGGATGTTGAGGATTCACCACATCTTATTGAACGCTTTACCGACCTGTTTGATAATCAGCAGATGAATATTGCTGAACTGGCTTCCAAGACCCAGCAGGCCCAGATTGGCGCCCCGCCCCGGCTTAATATCCAGATTACCGCCCATGGTCTGGCAGAGGTTCCTGTAGCGAAAATTGAAGATAGATTCCATCAACTCTGTACAGAACTGAAAGCGCAAGGCAGTATTAGCGTAGTGAATCATCCACAAAATCAAGCGAAAGACGGAGTATTTTAATGATGCCACTGAAAGCCGGTAATACAGCACCGAAATTTAGTTTACCCGATCAGGACGGTGAACAGGTCAGCCTGACCGACTTCCAGGGACAAAAAGTATTAGTCTACTTTTATCCCAAAGCCATGACGCCAGGTTGTACCGTACAAGCGTGCGGACTGCGAGACAATATGGACGAGCTAAAGCAAGCCGGCGTTGAAGTGCTGGGCATCAGCACCGATAAACCCGAGAAATTGTCACGTTTTGCGGAAAAAGAGTTGCTGAACTTCACGTTATTATCCGATGCCGATCATCAAGTGGCGGAGCAGTTCGGCGTCTGGGGTGAAAAATCCTTCATGGGTAAAACCTACGATGGCATTCACCGTATCAGCTTCCTGGTGGGATTGGATGGCAACATCGAAAAAGTGTTTGATGATTTCAAAACCAGTAACCATCACGAGATCGTATTGGCCTATCTGCAAGGCGCTTGAGTTGTTACGCCGAACGGTGTGGCGCAGTGAACTACAGGGATCAAAAAGCATCCGAACGCTTCCTGATAGGAGAGGTCAAACGGTTATTGCTGTCAACGCGATTATCCAAGGTTAAGGCTGGGTAAAATATGCGTACATGGATGAAACACACCCTGATTACCGGCATGACGCTTGCCGTCATGATCGGTAGTTGTTCGATCGCCGTTGCCGACGTGCTACAGGATCAATTGCCGGACATGGGTACCACCGCCGGCAGCACGCTAAGCATCGATCAGGAAATACAAATGGGGGATTTTTACCTCCGCCAAATGCGCGCCGGTGCGCCGTTGATTAACGACCCCCTGCTCAACGCCTATATCAATCAACTCGGTGGCCGTTTAGTGGCGCATGCACATTCGGTACATACCCCGTTTCACTTTTTCTTGATCCACAGCGATGAACTAAACGCCTTTGCGTTTTTCGGCGGTAATGTGGTCATCCACTCCGCGTTGTTTCGTTATACGGATAATGAAAGTCAGTTAGCATCGGTTTTGGCACATGAAATTTCTCATGTTACCCAGCGCCATTTGGCGCGTGCTATGGAAGATCAAAAACGCAATGCACCGCTGACCTGGGCCGGAGCCCTGGGTTCCATCCTGCTGGCCATGGCTAATCCGCAAATGGGCATGGCCGCGTTAAGCGGTACCATTGCTGGCACTCAACAAGGCATTATCAGCTTCACCCAAGCCAACGAGCAAGAGGCGGATCGCATCGGACTACAGGTACTGCAACGATCCGGTTTTGATCCGCAGGCCATGCCCGATTTTTTGCAAAAAATGGCGGATCAATCGCGTTACTCCACGACGCCGCCGGAAATGCTGTTAACCCATCCCCTGCCCCTTAGCCGACTGTCGGATGTTAGAAACCGTGCCAACCAGATGCAGCATCTGGTGCTAGACTCGTCCCAGGACTTCTACCTGGCTAAAGCGCGGATACTCGGGATGTATGGTGCGGACAAAACAGCACAGAACAATGACCTGTTCGCTACCTGGCAAAAAGGCAATGCACGACAAAAAATCGCCGCCCAATATGGCCAGGCAGTGCTGCATTTCGAAGCCAAGGAGTATGACAAGGCCCGCGCGACGCTCCAACCGTTACTGAGTAAGCAGCCGGGCAATCCGTGGTATCTTGATTTAATAACCGACATAGATTTGGCGCAGCAAAAGCCTGACCAGGCAATCGCCCGTTTGGCACCGTTGACCAAGGTGCGTGATAATAACGCCGATCCGGTACTGCTGCTAAATCTGGCAAATGCGGAAGTGCAAGGTCGGCGATTTGCCGATGCCATTGTGATCCTCAATCGCTATACGTTTAACCATGCCAGCGATACCAACGGCTGGGATCTGTTGGCGCAGGCTAATGCCGGCGTGGGGCAGCGGGATCAGGAGTTGGCGGCACGCGCGGAAAGCCTGGCGCTTAATGGCCAGTTTGATCAGGCTATACGGGCGCTGAGTAACGCCAGTTCACTGGTAAAACTCGGTAGTCTGCAACAGGCGCGCTACGATGCCCGAATCGATCAACTGCGCCAACTGCAAAAACAGTTTAAACAGTATGAAAAATCCTGACCGAATGGCATTTACAGGCTGAGAATTTCTTTTACAAAAGGGATGGTTAATTTGCGTTGCGCCCGGATAGAGGCGTGATCAAGTTGATCCAGCGTCTGTGACAGGCTACGCATATCTCGTTCCAGGCGCTTTAGCAAAAATCGACAAACGTCCTCGGGAAGTTCAAATCCACGTAGCCTGGCACGCAACTGCAGCGCAGCGCCTTTGTCCTCGTCACATAGCGCCTGCAACCGGTAAATTTGCCCCCAATCCAAACGTGAAGCCAGATCGGGTAAATTGAGATTCAACTGGCGAGGTGGGCAATTGCCGCTGATGATAAGGCGAGTCCGTCCGGTTTCCTGTATGCGGTTATACAGATTAAAGATGGCCATTTCCCATGGTTCGTCGCCCACGATGCATTCGATATTATCAATAGTCACCAGCGCAAGCTGCTCCATGCCATCCATGACCTCCGGCACAAACCAGGTGCGTTTATCCAGCGGCACATACCCAACCGCCTCGCCACGCTGAGAAAGTGCGGCGCAGGCCGCATGCATCAAATGGCTCCGGCCCCCCCCCTTACGCGACCAAAAATAGAGATAACTGCCATGTTCCTGGGCTAGCATGCTGTGCAGCGCTGCCAGCAAGGATTGGTTTTCGCCGGGATAAAAACTGGCGAAGGTCTCGTCGTCAGGCAAGTAGAGCGGTAAGGAAAGTTGTGCCGGGGTGTTCAGAGATACCTCTATATGTGCGCGCATAGACTCTATAAGGGTACCATAAATTACGGAACGGGACGAAACAGAAAAGTTCCGCAGGCTCGGGGCACAATCATGATGAATCAGCAACGGTGTGGACTCACCGAGGACGGTGAAAACACTTAAGCAAAATTTACTTTTGTTCCCATGCAATGATAAAAATTATCGACTTTTAGGACTATAGCCATAGTTTTTATGACACCCAACTGAGAGGATAGGTAATAGATAAACACAAGTTCCATAACTGCTTCATCGGCATCCATTCTTATAGTGTAAGCCCTAGATGTGGCCGAATTTCGTAAAAAACCGTTTATCGCTAATGTTATGAGACTTTTTGCCGATTAATGACTTGAGAAAAATAGCCAGGAGCGGCCAATATGCAATATAACTCAATGAAACCACGGGCTATTATTGAAACTATCGCCTGTCAAGCCTCGCAGGCTGGCGCACCACCTGTATTAACCGATTTAATTATTAGACTGGCTTATGTTTCCGGTCTGAACAATGAAGAGGCTTGTTGTTTGTTGTTAAAACCCTACTCGCAGGGATTCATCAGCATCCATGACGCTAATAATATTTTGCAACACTTCCCTTTTTTGAACAAAGTGGCACCCACAATGGATTTGGTTGGCTACACCACTGCACTGATCGTCGCGTATCTGGAAATTGAAGTCTCCTATGCCAAGGGAAGCGTAATGCCAAGGCAAGTTATGGCTAACGTTATGGCGAGTCATCATTAACCCACATTATCAATTATCACTCGCATCTTCCTTTTAACAAACCCAGTCTATTCTCATCATATATAGATAATATCTATAAAAGTAATTTCATTTATTTTCAAAACCGATTGAATAACTCATGGTTTTACCGTTAAGATTGCTCGGTAAATTTACGTTAGGTAATCAACTGCATTGTTCAATAAAACCATAAATAAATAACATGCCGATTCATTAATCGTTAATCGAGAAAGTATACATGACCACCCTTATTTTAGTATTTATGGCAGGCCTTTTTTTGGGTTCTACGGTTGGTGTATTCGCAATGAGTTTATGCAAAATGGCTAAATAAAAAACATAAACACAAATGTCAGCCTGACCACATTAAATACATTAGCATTACTACTTAATTACAGGGGGATAAAATGTACCATGACCTTAGCGCTTTAAAAAAACAATCACAATTACAAGAATTTTCGTTCCGCGAGTTCGACGATGGTGCGATTAATCTGGATAACGTGAAAAATATAGTTGAAACCAATCGTAACCTGCTTGAGCAGACGGCTCAAGCTATTGACTTACAACCCCTCGCCAAATCAACATCACTGCCGATTGATAACAACGAGAATAATAAATTGGTAGACAATATCGTCACTACTCCAGACGATGTTAATATCAATAATATCAGCTCATCCAAACGTTTTCCACATTTTGATGTATCCCTACATTCATTGTTTAAATCCATTGCGACAAAGGATCGATAATACGTTTTATCAGCAATGGTATTCACATAAACAAAAATGGCAATAACCGGGTAAAGACATATCCGTTCGCATTGTCATAACGCGTAGGCATCGCATCGGCAGAAATTCATTGATCAAACTTAATATAATTAAATAAATGTAAGATATCGAATATATTTTTGCATTTTTAATTTAGGCCATTACTGCGGCGACTAGGTCATTAGCGTCATCAAAATGGCCAAACTCGCATTAATCAAATGGGGCTTCGGCGTATTATGAAAGTCATATTTTATTTGGCATTATCCATTGTCATACTATGCGCTTTGCTCTTGATCATCACTGTTCCGATGGACAGCGTAAATCAATATATCTTTGGTTTGATATGCATTGCCTGGACATTTGTCATCGGTAGATTCAAAGGAAGAAAGGCACTGCTTGTCATGATCGCCTTGTCCTTGATTATGTCGACAAGATACATTTATTGGCGAGCCACCGCAACCTTGCGTTTTAATTCTACTCTTGAGTGTTTTTTAGGCATCGGCTTGTTTATGGCCGAAATTTATTCATGGACGATACTAATATTGGGTTATTTACAGACGTCATGGCCATTGAATCGCGAAATGGTCCCCTTGCCGGATGATATGACGACCTGGCCCTCCGTGGATGTTTATATTCCCTCATACAATGAGAGCTTAGACGTCGTGCAAGACACCGTCTTAGCAGCACAAAATATTGATTATCCAAAAGATAAAATCAAAGTTTATATTTTGGATGATGGACACAGAGAAGAATTCCGACAATTTGCCCAGGATGCCGGTGCTGGATATATCACCCGAGATGACAATCGCTTCGCCAAAGCCGGTAATCTTAATCAGGCAATGCCACAGACACAGGGTGAATATATTTGCATATTTGACTGCGATCATATTGCCACGCGTATCTTTTTACAGGCAACCATGGGCACATTCCTGCAAGACGATCGTCTGGCATTGGTCCAAACGCCGCACCATTTTTACTCTCCGGATCCGTTTGAAAGAAACTTGTCCGCCGCACAGAATATCCCGCATGAAGGGGCGCTATTTTATGGCCCGGTGCAGCAAGGTAATGACAACTGGAATGCCACATTTTTTTGCGGTTCCTGTGCGGTAATCAGAAGGTCAGCACTGGAGGAAGTGGGTGGTTTTGCAGTAGAAACCGTGACCGAGGATGCGCATACCGCACTGAGACTACAGCGACGCGGTTGGAATTCAGCCTTTATCGCAATCCCTTTGGCCGCTGGATTGGCCACTGAAAGATTGACGCTGCATATCAATCAGCGTATTCGCTGGGCACGCGGCATGACACAGATTTTCCGTATTGATAATCCTTTACTGGGCCGTGGACTGACCTGGCAGCAGCGTTTATGTTATCTCAATGCCATGCTACATTTTCAGTACGGCCTTCCTAGGGTTATTTTTCTTACCGCACCGTTGGTATTTATGTTATTCGACCTGAATATCATCGCCTCTTCGGCAACACTTATTCTAGCTTATGTGCTACCACATTTGGTGATGTCGACCTTTGTGAACTCACGCCTTTCAGGGCGCTATCGCCATTCATTCTGGGGCGAAATTTATGAAACTGTTATGGCGTTTCATCTGATATTACCCACGTTGCTCAGTTTGATCTCACCCAAGTTGGGAAAGTTCAATGTAACGGATAAAGGTGATCTGCTGGATAAAGATTATTTCGATTACCGCCCGGTTAAACCATTAATTATCACAGCAGTATTATTACTCTCAAGCATGGCATGGGTCGGTACGCGATATTATTTTAATGATTATGTTGGCGTAGATCCGAAGGTTATTATATTTAATTTGGTTTGGTCAACATTTAGTATCATCGTCCTACTGGCGTCCATTGCGGTGGCGAAAGAAACCAAACAAATTCGTAAAACCATCCGCATCACGGCAAAGATAGAAGCAACACTGTTTTTTGACGATGGTTCGCAATTGACTAGCCATACCTACGACTTATCCATGGGCGGGGCACGGGTGGCACTGGTTAAAAATAGTCATCTCGCCGGTAAAAATATCCAAAAGATACAACTGGTGGTAGGTAAGGATCGATTGGATTTACCGGTACGGGCTGCGGGTATCGGGCTCGGCGAAGCACGTATTGAATTCGGTGATTACACCTTGAATCAGCGGCGAATGCTGGTGCGCATCGCGTTAACCCGCGCGGATACTTGGGTCAGTGAGCCACCTCCAGCTGATAAGCCGTTACGTTCTTTTCTAGCAATCCTGCGCTGTGTTTATGAATTATTTTTTGGCCGGCGCAAGCGTCAAATCGGCGTAAAACAGCAATTAGTCATCATCAAACAACCGGAAGAAACACGGTAATGAGCAATTTCTCGCTTTGGCCCATATTGGTTATTACCTTCTCATCTCTGGGGCTGACTAGCCAATCCGCCCTGGGTGATACGAGCACCGACCAGGGTGTTATCGTTAGGGATATGTCGTCAGACTTACCGACGCTACCCCCGCCCGGGCCACAACCCGACGCAGTTAATGTCACCCGCCCGGCCAGTAGCGGACTCGTTGCCCAGGATGAGGGGCAAACTCAAAACCGCATTACGCTCAACGATATGGGCGCGACCGATGGCTTTACGCTGAGTGGAACACAGCTACAGACAGGCGTGGTTTTCACGGTGCCCCATGATTTAGCCGTTACCAGCTCGAAATTGACTATCGTGCTGCACGCTAATAATGAGTCCACAGTTGAAAATTATAATCTGCAATTGATGCTTAACGGTCAACCCTTGGGGTCGCTGCCGTTAAACAAGACCGGCTCAGCCGGTGATGCCTACTCCATGGATATACCGGCATCAATGATAACGGACAGCAACAATTTAAGTTTTAGCGTCATGAATAGCAATGACATGAACAGCGAAAGCCTGTCGTGTGTCAGCAATCTGCCAACATCTTTCAAGGTCAGCATATTGCCGTCATCTTCGTTTGAATATACTGGTCTTTGGCTAGATATGGGCAGAAATTTAGCCCATTTTCCCAAGCCGTTCTTCGAAAGTCAGCAGATGAATGAACCCATCATGCCAATGGCTTTTAGTGCCACACCATCACCGGCTGCCGTTGGTGCATCGGCGATAGTATCATCTTGGCTCGGCGCACTTTCCGGCTATCGTGGTGCCCGGTTTAAGGTGTTGTTAAACCAGTTGCCACAGGAGAATGGGTTTCTGTTTGGCCTGCCGGGCGAACGCATCGGCGATGTGCTGATCCCCGATATGAATGGGCCCGGTTTGCAGATTATTGATAACCCGCTCAATCCAGCCTATAAGCTCATCATTGTTACCGGCAAGAATGAAGCAGAATTACGGCAGGCAGCGTTGCGACTCGTCACGGGCCCCTTACCGAAAGAAGATAATCTGCACGTTGTACCCAGAAAAATCATCCCCCGCCAACCCTATGACGCTCCGCGCTGGATATCAATTATCAAACCGACCTTATTGCGCACACTGTCCGGTAATTCCGATGCATTGGTGGCCAATGGTGTCTATCACGGTAAAAATAACATCGCCTTTCGCGCCTCGCCCGATCTGTTTATGTGGGGCGGGCAAACCATCCCGCTGACGTTATCTTATCAATTCCCCGTCACGGACTGGATGGATGAAAAAAGCTCTCACCTAAACATCTCGATGAATGGGCATTTTATTCAAGATTTGCCCGTTAACAAAAAAGGTGTTATTGACAATATTGGGAGTTTATTTGGTATCGATGATCGACAAGAACAGGCTACAGTCAATATTGATCCTTCGCTCATCTACGGCGATAATCAACTAGGCTTTTACTTTTCCATTAAAGCTATAAAAGGTGAAACCTGTAAGTTTTTGCACGCCAATAATATTAAAAGCCAGATCGGTCCAGATTCCACTATCGATCTTAGTCACAGTTATCATTTTGCTCAATTACCAAATTTGTCCTATTTTATTGGTGCCTCTTTTCCTTTTTCCAGAAATGCCGACTTTTCACAAACCTATTTTGTGCTACCGGCGGTACCGAGCGTGACAGAACTGGAAACGGTATTGTTCTTTGCCGCCCGTGCAGGCAATGCCACCGGCATTCCCATCGCTTTGGTGCGGGTTGTTTTTGGCCATAGCATCGAGCTGCGCGATAAATCGCAGCTTCCCGATGCCGATATCATTGCGGTCGGGACTCTGCAACAAACAGATTTTATGCATGATATCCTGCAGGGTAGTCCGTTTTCCCCCAGTGTTTCCGGGCTGGATATCCGTAATCCGGATCTGCGTGAGCGACTGATCTCTTATGCCAAGGGCGACTGGCTCCTGGGCTATGACGCCGCCAGACGTTATTTGGCATCGTTAACCGCCTGGCGAGGTTTCATCAGCTTTCAATCGGGATCAAAAAAGGATCGTGTGGTGGTCATCGCCACCGCCAGCGATAATGATCAATTAGCCAAACTGTATGATGATTTACAATCACCCACCACCAATGCCAATATCCGGGGTGATATTTCAATCATCAGCGATGACCACCCGGTCAGGAGTTTCAGCGTCGGACCTCAGTTCGCTTCCGGCGACCTCCCTGGCTATATGAAAATATTTTGGTATGCCCGGCAACATGTATTGGCCTTATCATTTTTGTGCCTGGCTATTGCCATTATTATCGGTCGATGGTTCTACTCAAAACTTATCATTAACTTGGCAAAACGTTTGTTAAAAAATAGCAAAAACTAAAGATAACATTATATTTTATTTTTGATGATAATTGGGATGTTGAACGCCATGGCTAACAAAAAAATAAGCAATACTTTTATGGTTTTTTGCATATTTGGCATCAGTTTTTCTGTTGCCGCTGAAAGCGATCCGGCCATAAAGACATTGTTGGATCAAGCCGGATATTGGCATGCCAAAGCCCATGATGACTTAGCGGCAACGGCGTTGAAAAAAATATTAAAAGTTGACCCCACTAATATAGATGCACTCTATCTGATGGCGCTGTATGCGCTACAAAGCGGAGATAAATCCGCAGCGGAGTCATGGCGTCAAAAAATTATTGCCATTGCACCCGACGACCCGCGGCTGGCCTCATTGCATAGCGAGGAAACGATGCTGGCGATATCTCCAAGCGAACTGGCGATGGCGAGGGATTTGGCTAAACAGGGCAAGGTTAAACAAGCCGTGGCAGCCTATCGGCGGATATTTAATAATGGTCAGCCCGCCGTCAGTCTGGCCAATGAATATTACCTCACGCTAGCAGGCGATCGCGATAGCCTGCCAGAGGCCATCGCGGGTTTGCGTCAGCAAGCACGCATCAAACCAAATGATAGGCCAACACGTCTGGCCTTGGCCAAAACCCTAACCTATCAAATAGCTACCCGGCGTGAAGGCATCAAAATGTTAACCGATATGGGGGCAGCGGATAAACAGGCGGATGCCGCACTGCTGCAAGCCCTACTCTGGTATCAACCGCAACCGGAAGATTTGCCACTCTATTCCGCCTATGCCAAAAGCCATCCAACCGATACCCAAGTGATGGCCCATTATCGCGACGGTATGGCCGGCGCTGAAAAAACCCATGCCTTCGATGCGCTTAACCACGGCCAACTGGCCGATGCTAAATCCGCATTTCTAAAAGTCCTCGACGCCACCCCAAAGGATGGCGACGCACTGGCGGGTCTCGGACTGGTGGCTATGCGTAGCGGACAGTTTGACGATGCGGTGAAAAATTTACGTCTCGCGGTCGAAGCCGGCGGGAAAAACAGCGCTCAGTGGCAGCAACTTGCGGATGATGCTCATTTTTATGGTCTATTGAATCAAGGGAAAAATCTGGCGCGCAACGGTAACCCGGCGGCGGCCCTAGCCCTGGTTTCATCGCTGCCCGACGAACACAACGCCAAGGGGTTGGCGCTGAATATGTTTAAAGCCGATATGATGCGTCGTACCGGGAATCTCAGCAGTGCGGAGGAACTTTACCGACAAATGGATCGGCAAAGGCCCCATGACACAGCGATCAGGTCGGGACTGTTTTTCGTGTTACAGCAGCAGCACAAAACCCAAGAGGCGGCACAAGTACTTAACACTTTGCCCGCATCTTTGCGTACAAAATATAATCAACAGGATGGTTCTACACCATTACGCCAAGCTGCCGCACAAGCCATACAACAAGGACATGACGCGCAGGCCATGGAAATCCTGCAACGCGGCATAAATCAGTCCCCCAATAATATTTGGATCAAATTGGATTTGGCGCGGTTACTCACAGCACAAGGCCAAAATGCCAGAGCGGCATCACTCATGGCTCAGGCTGTTCAAAAACCAAGTGTTCCCGCAGATTCATTATTCGCCTGCGCATTGTTTGCAGCAGAGAACAACAACTGGTCAACTGCCCAGGCACTATTGACCCGGATCTCCCCTGGGGAGCAGACGCCAGAGATGCGCTCGCTCAATCAACGGGTACGGTTCAATCGGCAACTCGCCATTGCCGACGGTTTTATTCGCCAAGGAAATTCTATCGCAGCGCTTAACACCTTGCATATCATGGCCGCTAATCCGCCAGATAATCCAGCCGATTTGGGCAATTTAGCGCAAAAGATCATGCAGGCCGGCGATAGCACAACCGCCCTGCGCTTAG
This sequence comes from Acerihabitans sp. TG2, assembly GCF_035013185.1. Lineage (NCBI taxonomy): Bacteria > Pseudomonadati > Pseudomonadota > Gammaproteobacteria > Enterobacterales > Pectobacteriaceae > Acerihabitans > Acerihabitans sp. TG2. The sequence goes on along the minus strand of NZ_JAYGJO010000001.1, from coordinate 62,687 downwards.
TGAAGCTTAATATCGCCAAAGGGTTGCATGGTTCGGTGAGTGATTATGCCGCTCAAACCAGTGTATTGAACCAGGCGGGGTTGTTTGCTCAAGCGCAGGCGATACTTAACGATCCCTCGTTGCAAAGCCAAAGCACCGCCGAGGAAATCGCCAAGGTCAGGTCGGGAAGCATCATCCCCCAGGCAGATAAACTGCGGGAACAAGGTCATGTCGCTGCCGCCTATGGCCTCTTAATGACGGCCCTGCACGATGACCCAAAAAATGAAGATCTCCTGCTGGCAATGGCCAGAGTGTATTTATCAGATCATATGTATAGCAAAGCGGATGAAATTTATGCCTTCTTGTTACGGCACAATGCGCACAACCAACAGGCAATCGAAGGGGCAATCAATGCCGCGCTGGCGGAAAATAACGCCACAACCGCTCAACGTCTGCTGACTGGCCTGACGCCCAGCCGTAAACCTGATTATTTATTACTTTGCGCACGGGTGGCGCAAGCCGCTGGCAAAACGCAGCAAGCCATAGCGCTATTGCGAACCGCCAAATGGCGTCTACAGGGAACTGACAGCACCGGCGTGCAAATGGCCCAATCCTCTGCCGTCGGCGCTACCGGTATTTCAGCCATTGATGATGCGTCCCTGCCCTCAACAACGGCCAGCAACGGTTTTGCCAACACGAATGACCCTACTGGCCAAGCAATAGATCGCATGCTCACCGATCTGCAGGATAAAACTGCCGGTTGGGTCCAGACCGGTATTGCGGTACGCCATCGTAACGGTGACGCGGGCACCAGCCAGTTGAGCGAAGTCACCGCGCCGCTAACATTATCGATTGTCCCAGGTGATAGCGGGCGCCTACAGGTTACCCTGACGCCTACTACCGAAGCGGCCGGAGCCCTATCAAGTCTTAGTGCCAACAGTTTTGGCACCGGTGCACTGGTCCATGCGCAACGTCGTGCCGCCGCGGGGATTACCACCACCGCAGCGGCCAACGCCAACGCGGATGCCGCTGACTCGCATATGACCACTGGATTGGAAACTGACATCCGCTGGTCTGATGACAACTATGCAATTGATGCCGGCTCAACGCTGCTCGGCCAAGCAAATGCGTCGTGGGTTGGTGGTTTGGAATGGCGACCTCAGATCACGGAATTTAGCAATCTTAATATTAAGGCTGAACGACGCGCGGTGAAGGACAGTGTACTTTCATACGCTGGCGCAACCGATAAAACCACCGGGATTCGCTGGGGTGCCGTGACCAAAAATGGGGGTTCGCTACAGTACGCTTATGATGACGGCGGCGTCGGTATGTATGGCGGCGTGGGTTATTATGACTACACTGGTGAGAACATCCCTACCAATAATGAATTTACCGCCTCGGCAGGTATGTACGTCCGACCCTATCGCACTGCAGACACTGAACTCAAGACCGGTGTAGATATTAGTTATATGACTTTTTCCAAAAATCTGAGCCAGTTTACCCTTGGACAAGGGGGCTACTTCAGTCCACAGGACTATATCAGCATCTCGCTGCCGGTGACCTGGACTAAAACATACGAAAAATTAACATTGGCCTTAAATGCTGCTCTCGGTTTTCAGTCCTATAACCAAGATCAAAGTGATTATTTCCCTGGCCATAGCACGCTACAAACTCGCCTTGAAAATTATGCCAGTACAGATGACCAAATTACTGCAGTGTATAAATCGTCGACCAAAAGTGGCATCAATTATACTGCTGGCTTAGATGCAAAGTATCAGATCAATGACAATACGACCATCGACGCGAACCTTGGCTATAACACATTTGGTGATTATTCCGAAGGCGCCGCTGGAATTACCATGAAATGGTATATCAATCAAAAATAATCAGAACAGAGACTATCCTTATGTCCTATGAAATTTCAGATTGTCTGCAAAAAGATTTTCAAGCCGGCTGGCATGATTTGGTACATTTATTTTTTAATCAATGTCTGGCGGGTAATGGCACTGACCAGGGTATCGCTAACCTGCGCAACATCGGCAAAAGCCTGGCACAACTTCACCCTATCGGCAGCAGCAAAACCGTCCAGGAACTTGAAGGAAATCTCAATGCAAAACTGAGCTACTTCAACTGGGGTTTTGTAAGGATTGCGCCAGCCCAAACGGAGCTGATCCTGGCGCATTGCGCCTGGCCCCATGCGCCAAAACGCAACGACGAACCTAAATGGCGCTTGGCCAGCGCCTGTATACTTGAGGGAGCATATTCCCAATGGTTAGTGTCACAAGGAGGCGATGGAAAGCTGCCGGTAATTTGGGAAGAGCGGAATACGCAAGATGTCTTATTGTTTCGTTATGCAAACCAAGGCTAAGGAGACTCCCGTAATGATGTTTTAACTGGGAATCCGCATTTCATCATGGTCGAGAGATAAGATGTTTAGAGAAATCGCTGATACTAAAAATAAGCCTAAGCTGTCATCAATAAAAGTATTATTAGATCAGGCAGTCATGGTCTCGATAACCGATGCCAATGGCGTTATTTTATATGTTAATAAGCTTTTTTGCAAAACATCTGGCTACGCCGAAAGTGAGCTGGTTGGCCAAACCCATAAGCTTCTGTCTTCCCGCACCCACGACGCCAAATTTTTTGACGAGATGAACCAAACAATAAATGCGGGGAAAATTTGGCGGAACGAAGTATGCAATAAAAGCAAAAATGGATTGTTATATTGGGAAGATATCACCATCATTCCTCAGTTTGCGGCGTCTGGTGTGATAAAATCCTTTGTCACAGTACGAATAAATGTTACCAGACAGGTACAGAATAGGGAAAAACTGTATCAACAAAGCTATTACGATGCGATGACCAACGTACTAAATCGACAGGGTTTTTACAATAAATTCAGCCATGTCATTAAAGAAATTCGTCATCATCAAAAAAAAATTTACTTAGCAATTTTTGATATAGATAACTTTAAATTAATTAATGATTCGTACGGCCATGCCGCCGGTGATGCAGTACTGAAATTATTGACGACCAGAATCACCGCAGTCACCAAAGGCAGCGCCATTTTGGGCAGATTAGGTGGCGATGAATTTATTTTATTGTTTACGCATATCTCTGATGAACACACATTAACTCTTTCACTGAACAGGTTAATGCAAATCGTCACCAGGCCCTTTAAACTTAAACATATCGTAGGAAAACAGTCGATCTCGATAAGCATGGGCGTTGCAACCTATCCTATCCACGGACTAAAACTACCAGGACTGATGAAAAAGGCTGATTTATGTTTATACAATGTAAAAAATGCTGGAGGAAATAATTATCAACTACACAGCAACACCATAACGTCCATGTTTCAACATGAATAAAATTCATTAACACGGTAGATTCTATTTATAACAATATTGTAGTGTTTCACTTGTTAGCAGGAAAATTAAGGGGTATATCACATGTTGAAAGCTGTTATCCCGGTTGCGGGATTGGGAACGAGGATGTTGCCCGCGACCAAAGCAATACCGAAAGAGATGTTGCCGATAGTGGATAAACCATTGATTCAATACATTGTGGAAGAGTGCTATGCATCGGGAATTAGGGAAATCATTTTTGTCACCCATTCGTCCAAAAATGCAATAGAAAATCATTTCGATACGTCTTTTGAACTTGAATCAATTTTGGAAAGTCGGGTTAAAAGACAATTATTGGAAGAAATAAGATCCATTTGCCCAGCCGATATGAAAATTATGCACATCAGGCAAGGACATTCCAAGGGACTAGGCCATGCCGTCCTTTCCGCCTATCCGTTGGTGGGGCATAACGATTTCATTGTCATTCTGCCGGATGTTCTTATTGATAATCTATCCTGTGATTTTCAGCAAGATAACCTAAGTGCGATGATCGCCCGTTTTGGCGCAACCGGTATCAGTCAGGTGATGGTAGAGCAAGTCCCTCAGGATGAGGTGTCCTCGTATGGGATCGTCGATTGTGGCAACGCAAGGCAGGAACCCGGCACCAGTATCCCTATCACCGGAATTATTGAAAAACCCTCTCGGGAAAACGCCCCATCGAACCTGGCTGTGGTGGGCCGCTATGTTCTTTGCGCCGATATTTGGCCATTACTGAAAAGTACCCCCTTCGGCGCGGGGAATGAGATTCAATTAACTGATGCTATCAGCGTTCTCATGAACCAAAGCCCCGTGGAAAGTTACTGTATGCTTGGCCGGTCTCATGATTGTGGCAATAAGATTGGCTATTTGAAAGCATTTGTCGAATATGGCATGCGCCATACTATTTTGGGAACAGAATTTAGCCATTGGTTAGAAGAATGTATGATAGCTCAAAATGCCTAACAACCCGGAATAACTGTTTTATACAGTAATATTGCTTGGCGATACTGACAAAACTCGCATTTATACTGGAGGTATTAACGTGTGTTTAATACCCTCCATTTAGTTGTAATCTATATCAGGTGGATATATCATGCGCGGAAGAATATTTTTTTTTATGATGCTAGCCACTATGGTGTTTTCATTAACCTCACCACCGGCAAGCGCAGTCGATCGTGGATGGTTGGAATATAAGACCGGTTTTATTCTGCCAAATGGAAGGATCGTCGACACAGGGAATCACGATATAAGCCATTCAGAGGGACAGGGATATGGTATGTTACTCGCCGTATTTAATGATGATGGCGCAACATTTGATTCTATTTGGAACTGGACCAATAAAAATCTCTACCGGCCCGATGTGGGCTTGTTTTCATGGCGTTACGACCCTAATGCCGTAGTCAAAGTTGCCGACAAAAACACCGCATCGGATGGCGATACACTTATCGCATGGGCTTTATTACTCGCCGGAGAAAAATGGCATCGGCAGGACTATATCGATGCATCCACTGGAATTCAGGATGCGTTAATTAACCAAGTGATCATCACCTTTTCTAGGCGTACGCTAATGTTACCGGGCCGGGACGGTTTCGATAAAAACAGCTATATCATACTTAATCCATCCTATTTTATTTTTCCCGCTTGGAAAGCTTTTTTTCAGCATAGTCATAGACAAATTTGGAATAAACTGGCAATGGATAGCCTAGGTTTGCTTAAAAAAATGCAGTTTGGTACATATGGACTGCCAACGGATTGGGTGAGTTTAACTGAATCGGGCGTAGTGGAACCGGCGACCGGATGGCCAGAACGTTTTAGTTTTGATGCAGTGCGCATCCCGCTTTATTTAGCGTGGAATGGTGCAGATGCCGCCGACCTCGCCCCCTTCGTCAAATATTGGAAAACTCAGCCATATGATGCAACGCCTGCCTGGATCAATGTTATCAGTAATAGCACCTCCTCTTATTATTTAAGTCCCGGAATGAGCGCAATACGCGACCTGGTAATCAACAAAAAAAACGATTTAAACAATAATATTTCACCTAAGGAAGATTATTATTCTGCCAGTTTACATTTATTATCGTTTTATGCAAAAAAGTCCTAATATCATTTGCTTTTACACATAATTAGCTAATGACCCTGTTGTGACGTTGGAAACATTACATACCATTGGTTACAAAATAAACTAAAAATATGTGATGTTTAAATTATTGCAAAACTTACAATAAATTTACACTATGATAGTGTAATCCAATGTCATAGTGTATTTTTCGATAAAGTTCTGGCTGGCACGTCTTATTTTTAGCATGATTGATTGGGATTAATTTTCCTGAGATTCATGACCATTTTTATCAAGAAATGAACATTTTAGTGTAATGATTGTAAAAATTTATATATTTATTTGTTGTTAATATAAAAAACGACCCTAATTATAATAAAAAAGTTGACTACCGGGTGCATTAGCATAAAGACATCGGTTCCAACCTTTTTGAAGCACTGCGGCAAACCGGAGAATAAAATGAACATTAGAGATCTGGAGTATTTAGTCGCACTGGCGGAACATCGCCATTTTCAGCGTGCGGCAGAGGCCTGTAATGTCAGCCAGCCGACATTAAGTGCTCAGATCAGCAAACTTGAAAGTGAACTCGGTCTAAAGTTGCTTGAACGGACCACCAGGAAAGTCAGGTTTACTTATAACGGCTTGCAACTGGTAGAGCAGACCAGAGCTGTGTTACGAGAACTTAATAGGTTAAAGAGCATGGCCATTTCTCAAAAAAATATTCTCAGCGGGCCATTACATATTGGTATCATCCCAACGCTCGCCCCGTATTTGATACCGCATATATCACCCATTATCTGCCAGAAATTTCCAGAAACCGATCTGTCCCTACACGAAGCACAAACCCACCAACTGCTGCAGATGCTGGAAAGCGGAAAAATTGAATGTGCGATAATGCCCATTGTTAGAGAAACTGGCGCGTATGTTGAAATTCCACTGTTTGATGAACCGTTACGCCTAGCCGTACCGAAGGGACACCCCTTTGCCCAGACCCAGCCTTTCCTGATGGAGCAGCTAAAAGGCCAGAAAGTACTGATGCTTGACCAAGGAGATTCCCTGCGCTGGCAGGTAATGCGTTACTGTTACCAATTTGACGCGCAAGAAGATACCCGATTCATTGCAACAAATCTTGAAACCTTAAAAAGCATGGTGGCCTTTGAGAAGGGCATCACTTTTATGCCATTGCTGGCGGCATTGGATAGCAATAAAAGTGACAATATATGTTATTTAAAATGCCATAACCCCGAGCCGAAGCGCACGGTTGCCTTTATCTTGCGTAACGGTGATACGATGAAAAATCTCTATGAAATACTGATAAATGAAATTGTAAAATGCATGAAGGGATATATCGGGGAATTCGAGATGATCGTTTAACCTTTGGTTGCGCCAATCATGATTTCAGCATCAGTGAACAAAAGGTCAATGTGAAGTATCGCTGCCCAGCGGCTGCCAACTTTATCATAAGATGAATTGGGCACCCTCCGGGTAGCGACGCTAGACCCGAGTGCTGGGTTAGTAGCTGTTCACATCACCGACGGCTGGCGGTTCAGCATCGATAATCACCTCTTCACCGCGCACCAACGTAATCAGCTTGAACAGTAGGCTCAACCCAATACCCACCACCGTAGCTAATGCCATGCCCTTTAGCTCAACGGCACCGAGACTCACTTTCGCGCCACTGACGCCAATAATCAGTATCACTGAGGTAAGAATCAGATTTTGCGGCTTGTTGTAATCCACTTTCGATTCAATGAGTACCCGAATGCCCGATGCGGCGATAACACCATACAATAGCAATGACACCCCACCCATTACCGGCACCGGAACCGCCTGGATTGCGGCAGCCAGTTTCCCGACGCACGACAGCAAGATAGCCAGGATCGCCGCACCGCCGATGACCCAAGTGCTATACACCTTGGTGATGGCCATTACGCCAATATTTTCCCCATAGGTGGTGTTTGGTGTGGATCCAAAACAGCCAGAGATAATGGTGGAAACACCGTTGGCGAACAATGAACGATGTAGACCAGGGTTGCGCAACAGATCGCGTTTAACGATATTTGCCGTCACTACTAAATGACCAACATGCTCGGCAATGACCACCAGGGCGGCGGGCAGTATGGTCAGGATCGCCACCCATTCAAAGCGTGGGGTATAAAATGTCGGCAGTGCAAACCAATGGGCCGCCGCTATCGGAGATAAATCCACTACCCCCATCAGGCATGCCAGGGCATAACCTACCAGCACGCCAATCAGAATAGGAATAATGGCCAGGAAACCACGAAATAACACCGAACCGAGCACCGTGACACCCAGGGTTACCAGCGAAATGATGATCGTCGAGCTGGCCACCGGTGTGCCTTCTGTTGGCAGTAATCCCGCCATATTGGCGGCAACGCCCGCCAGTTCGAGGCCGATGACCGCCACAATAGCGCCCATAGCCGCCGGCGGGAACACCACATTGATCCAGCCATTACCAGCAACCTTGATAATTAGCGCGACGAAACAAAACAACACGCCGCAGGCGATAAAACCGCCAAGTGCGACTTCGTATCCCAGCGGCAACAGCAACAGTACCGGCGAAATAAAAGCAAAACTGGAACCCAAATAAGCCGGGATCTTGCCTTTGCAAATAAACAGATACAGTAGCGTACCTATGCCGTTGAATAACAATACCGTGGATGGGTTAATTTTAAATAGAATCGGCACCAGCACCGTCGCACCGAACATGGCGAACAGGTGCTGAAAACTCAGCGGAATGGTTTGTAACAGCGGGGGGCGCTCATCAACGCCAATAGCACGACGGGTCATGTCTACATCCTCAAAAACATCATCAAAAAAAAACCGACCCGTTGGTCGGCTTGTTTTTATTTGGTACCAAATAACTTATCGCCCGCATCACCTAGGCCGGGCATGATGTAACCATGCTCATTAAGGCCCTGGTCAATCGCCGCAGTATAGAGTTCGACATCGGGATGGGCGTTGCCCAGCGCGGCGATACCTTCGGGCGCGGCGACCAATACCAGCACCTTAATACTTTTACAACCCGCTTTTTTCAGTAAATCGATAGTGGCGATCATTGAACCGCCGGTGGCCAGCATGGGATCAACCACCAAAGCCATGCGCTCGTCGATGTTGGACACCAGTTTCTGAAAATAGGGTACCGGTTCTAAGGTGGTTTCATTGCGATACATGCCCACCACACTAATGCGCGCGCTGGGCAGATTTTCCAGCACCCCGTCCATCATGCCAAGTCCGGCGCGCAATATCGGTACTACGGTTATTTTTTTGCCTTTGATTTGTTCAACTTCTACCGGACCACACCATCCTTCGATGGTGACTTTTTCAGTTTCGAGGTCAGCGGTAGCTACATAGGTCAGTAAACTTCCCACTTCGGAGGCCAATTCACGAAAACGTTTGGTACTGATATCATTTTCACGCATTAAACCTAATTTATGCCTGACGAGCGGGTGTTTTACTTCAACGATCTTCATTAGTCTTCTCCCAAGTAGCGTTGAATGGTCAAAAAAATCGCGAGATTATAACCCCTTTTTTTGACCAAGCCCTATCAAAATAGATGATCTTGATCAACGCTATAGATAAATACCTTTGGCGCAATAAAAGCAGCGGGGTTTGACGACACTACTCGCAAACGTTTGCTCACGCTGTTAGAATTGCCGGCGCCCGATTTCAACCGCAACATATCATCTCCGTGGGGATCTTGCAGTGACCGATAAAACCTCTCTCAGCTATAAAGACGCAGGTGTGGATATCGATGCCGGCAACGCATTGGTCGACCGTATCAAAGGTGTAGTTAAACAGACTAGACGTCCGGAAGTGATGGGTGGACTGGGTGGCTTCGGTGCGCTGTGCGCGCTGCCGCAAAAATATCGCGAGCCGATATTAGTCTCTGGCACCGACGGCGTCGGCACCAAACTGCGTTTGGCGATGGATTTAAAACGTCACGACACGATCGGTATCGATCTCGTGGCCATGTGTGTTAACGATCTGGTTGTGCAGGGTGCCGAGCCACTGTTTTTCCTGGACTATTTTGCTACTGGCAAACTTGATGTGGATACCGCAGCCCAGGTCATTACCGGTATCGCTGAAGGGTGCAAGCTGTCCGGCTGTGCGCTGGTGGGCGGGGAAACAGCGGAAATGCCTGGCATGTACCACGGCGAGGATTATGACGTGGCTGGCTTTTGCGTTGGTGTGGTGGAGAAATCAGAAATTATCGACGGCAGCAAAGTTTGCGCCGGCGATACTCTGCTGGCGTTGGCGTCGAGCGGTCCGCATTCCAACGGCTATTCCCTGGTACGTAAAATTTTAGAATTCAGCCAGACCGACCCGTTGCAAACCCAACTGGCAGGCAAATCTCTGGCCGATCATCTGCTCGCGCCCACCCGTATTTATGTCAAGACGCTGCTGGAACTCATTGCCCAAACCGACATCCACGCCATCGCCCATCTTACCGGCGGCGGTTTTTGGGAAAATATTCCCCGCGTGCTACCTGACAATACCCAAGCGGTAATAGATGAGAGTAGCTGGCGCTGGCCTGCGGTGTTTGACTGGTTGCAACAGGCCGGTAATGTCAGTCGCCATGAAATGTACCGTACCTTTAACTGTGGCGTGGGTATGGTTGTTGTCGTACCGTCGCACAGCGCTGACCAGGCGTTACGTTTGTTGAACACGCTGGGCGAAACCGCCTGGAAACTCGGCGAAATTCAGGCGCTAAATGGTGCGGATCGGGTCGTCATTCGGTAATGAAAACGATTGTCGTGCTGGTATCAGGGGAAGGCAGCAACCTCCAGGCAATCATTGATGCCTGTCAGCAGGGAAAACTTAATGCGCGGATTGCCGCCGTGCTAAGCAACCGGCCAGACGCTTACGCCTTGCAGCGCGCCATGCTGGCAAAACTGCCGGCGCAGGCGTTTAATCCGCGTAGTTTTCCCGATCGCAAGTCGTTCGATGACGTGCTGATGCAACACATAGACACTTATGTACCGGACGCGGTGATCCTGGCCGGTTATATGCGTATTCTTTCTCCACATTTTGTCGCGCATTATGCAGGCCGGATGTTGAATATCCACCCATCCTTACTGCCCCGCTATCCTGGTTTACACACCCATCAACAGGTGTTATCCAATGGCGATAGTGAGCATGGAACCTCGGTGCATTTTGTCACTGAGCAGTTGGATGGCGGTCCGGTGGTGTTACAGGCCAAAGTCCCGGTATTCTGTAACGATAATGAAGACGATCTGATCGGCCGTATTAAAACCCAGGAACATGATATTTATCCCCTGGCCATCGACTGGTTGCTGGCCGGGCGGCTGACCTTGCGCGACGGCGCCGCCTGGCTGGACGGGCAACCGCTACCGCCCCCAGGTTATGCCGCTGACTAAAGCTGTCTACCATTGGCCGCAGGCAGCATAGCCTGCGGCTACGGCACACCACTTAGCACAACCGCGCCGGTAATTTACTCTTTCCTTTCATGCAGTGTGAAAAAAATAAACAACCGCTCGGTGGCGCGATACGTCACTCAGCTAGCCTGATAAAAAAACACCGTGTCATCCAACACCCGCGCAGCCAGCCGCATATGATGGGCCATCGCCTTCACAACCAGCGCCGCTGACGATATGACTCATTGAGTCGACGGTAGCGAGCAGTTTTACCGCTGGAAAACCGTTTTATTGTCATATTTTCCTGATATATAGGAGCAAGCCTTGGGGCTGGGGGATTATGCAAGACAATGTTGTCAGTAAGATAATGAGATGACAATCTCAAGAAGGTAGTTATGTTGGACTTTGGCTCCCCGAGGGCGATAATACTCACAACACAGGATCCTTCCTTCCTGAACAAATTTACGGAGTGGCAATGGGTCAGGAAAAGCTTTATAGCGAAAAAGAGTTAAGTTGGTTGTCGTTTAATGAGCGCGTTTTGCAAGAAGCCGCGGATAAGACCAATCCGCTGATAGAACGGATGCGTTTTCTGGGCATTTACTCCAACAACCTGGATGAATTTTATAAAGTCAGGTTTGCCGAATTAAAACGGCGCATCCTGATTAGCGAAGAGCAGGGATCGAAGGTGACCTCCCGCGATCTGCTCAATAAAATCCAGGCCAAGGTGCTCAATACCGAACAGGAATTCGATAACCTGTATAACGATTTGTTGCTGGAAATGGCCAGGAACCAGATTTTCCTGATAAATGAACGCCAGCTGTCACCCAATCAGCAGGAATGGCTGCGTTACTACTTTAAGCAGCAATTACGCCAGCATATTACACCGATTTTAATTCAGCACGACACCAATTTGGTTGAATTCCTTAAGGATGATTATACTTATCTGGCCGTGGAAATTATTCGGGGTCAGGAATCCAATTACGCACTATTGGAAATACCGGCGGATAAAGTACCGCGCTTTATTAACTTGCCTGCAGAGCCGCCAAGGCGACGTAGGCCAATGATTTTATTAGATAATATATTAAGATATTGTCTTGACGATATTTTCACCGGGTTTTTCGATTATGATGCACTGAACGCGTACTCAATGAAAATGACCCGCGATGCCGAGTATGATCTGGTCACGGAAATGGAATCAAGCCTGTTGGAATTAATGTCGTCCAGCTTGAAACAGCGCCTGACTGCCGAACCGGTCCGGTTCGTCTATCAGCGGGATATGCCAAACGCCATGGTAGAAATGTTAAAGGATAAGCTTGGCATTTCGTCATATGACTCGGTTATTCCCGGTGGGCGATATCACAATTTCAAGGACTTTATTACTTTTCCCAACGTGGGCAAGGCTAATTTAGTCAATAAGCCGCTACCGCGACTACGCCACACGCGGTTTGAACATTTTCGTAACGGTTTTGATGCGATTCGTGAACGGGATATTTTGCTGTACTACCCTTACCATACCTTTGAGCATGTGTTGGAACTGCTGCGTCAGTCCTCTTTCGATCCCAGTGTTATTTCGATAAAAATTAATATATACCGGGTAGCAAAAGATTCCCGGATTATCGATGCCATGATACACGCCGCCCATAATGGTAAAAAGGTCACCGTGGTGGTTGAACTGCAGGCTCGCTTTGATGAAGAAGCCAATATCCACTGGGCGAAACGACTGACCGAAGCTGGCGTGCACGTTATTTTCTCTGCGCCGGGTCTAAAAATCCATGCCAAGCTGTTTTTGATATCCCGCCATGAAGGGGGCGATATCATGCGTTATGCCCATATTGGCACCGGCAACTTTAACGAAAAAACCGCCCGGCTCTACACTGATTATTCATTGATTACCGCCGACCCGCGCATCACCAACGAAGTCCGACGGGTATTTAACTTTATTGAAAACCCGTACCGTCCGGTGAGTTTTGACTATTTAATGGTCTCGCCGCAGAACTCACGTCACATGCTGTATCAAATGATCGATCAGGAAATTGCCAATGCGCAGGCCGGTTTGATCTCTGGCATCACGCTGAAAATCAATAATTTAGTGGATCAAGGCCTAATCGATCGACTCTATACCGCGTCCGGCGTAGGCGTAAAAATAAAGATTCTGGTGCGTGGCATGTGCTCATTAATCCCGGATTTACCTGGTATCAGTGAGAATATTCAGGTTACCAGCATCGTCGATCGCTATCTTGAGCATGATAGGGTTTATGTGTTTGAAAACAAAGGTGATGCTAAGGTTTTTCTTTCATCCGCCGACTGGATGACGCGTAATATCGATTACCGGATAGAAGTGGCGGTCTCGTTGCTCGACCCGCGCCTAAAACAACAGGTGTTGGACATTTTGGCGTTATTGTTCAGCGATACAGTAAAAGCGCGCTATATTGATGCCCAATTGAGTAATCACTATGTGCGGCGCGGTAATCGTCGTAAAGTTCGCGCGCAGACCGCCATCTATGATTATATTAAGCGTCTTGAACAACCTGGAGAACAAGCCTGACGTATGCCACTAACTAATTCAAGCACACCCAAGCCCGAAGAGTTCGCCGCCATCGATCTGGGTTCAAACAGCTTTCATATGGTGGTTGCCCGGGTGGTGAACGGCGCGCTGCAGGTGTTAAGCCGCTTAAAACAGCGGGTGCATCTGGCCGATGGCCTCGATGCCAACAACAGGTTGAGCGACGAGGCCATGACGCGCGGCATTAACTGCCTGACGCTGTTTGCCGAACGTCTGCAGGGTTTTTCCCCGCTGCGGGTATGTATCGTCGGCACCCATGCCCTGCGAGAAGCGGTTAATTCTGAAGAGTTCCTGACCCGGGCGGCGCAGGTTATCCCCTACCCCATTGAAATTATATCCGGCCATGAAGAAGCACGGCTCATCTTCATGGGCGTCGAGCATACTCAATCGGCAAAAGGCCGCAAGCTGGTGATTGACATCGGCGGCGGATCTACCGAATTGGTAATCGGTGAAAATTTTGAACCCATTCTGGTGGAAAGCCGGCGCATGGGCTGCGTGAGTTTTAGTAATCAATTTTTCCCCGCGGGCGTTATCAGCCCGATCCATTTTCGCCGCGCCCGCCTTGCCGCTGCGCAAAAAGTGGAAACTCTGGCCTGGCAGTATCGGCTGCTAGGCTGGCAAGTGGCTCTTGGCGCATCGGGAACCATCAAAGCAGCTTGCGAAGTGTTGTTGGAATTGGGTGAAAAAGATGGAACCATCACCCCGGAACGATTACAGCTGCTGCATGACAAAGTGATGAAGTTTAAAAATTTCAGTGATCTTAACCTACCGGGCTTGTCCGATGAACGCAAAAATGTGTTTGTCCCCGGTCTGGCTATCCTTTGTGGGGTGGTTGATGCCCTGGCCATTACCGAACTCAAGTTATCCGATTGTGCCCTGCGCGAAGGTGTACTGTATGAGATGGAAGGCCGTTTCCGCCATCAGGATATTCGTTCACGCACCGCACGCAGTCTGGCTGAACATTATAATATCGATAGTGATCAGGCCAAACGGGTATGCGACACCACGGAAAATCTTTATCAACAGTGGGTGGTGCAAAACGAAGATTTACAAAATCCGCAGCTTGAAGCCTTGCTGAAATGGGCAGCGTTACTGCATGAAGTCGGCCTGGGTATTAACCACAGCGGTCTGCAACGTCATTCAGCCTATATCCTACAACAAACCAATATGCCGGGATTTAACCAAGAGCAACAGCTGCTGTTGGCCACACTGGTGAAATTTCACCGCAAGGCGGTCAAGCTTGACGACATGCCGCGACTAAACTTGTTTAAGAAAAAACATTTTTTGCCTTGTCTGCAATTGTTGCGCCTGGCGGTATTGCTAAACAATCAACGCCAAGCCACCTCAATAACGCCACTACGGCTTACTACCAATGAAAGTCATTGGACGTTGAGCTTTCCCGCCGATTTTTTTTCACAAAACAACCTGATGCAACTTGATCTGGAGCGAGAGCAAGAATATTGGCAGGACGTCACGGGCTGGTCGCTAGACATTGACGAAAATCTATAGGCGGCTGGCCGCAAGCGAATGGACCCCGATGAGCTGACATAAGTCAGTGATTCGGGTGAATGAGTGCCGCTAACGCATCTGCAGCTTGAAAGATGAAGGCTTATAGCCAATAGCTTTCGAGTTGCAGGAAGGCCACAAGCGAATGAACCCCGATGAGCTGACATAAGTCAGTGATTCGGGTGAATGAGTGCCGCTAACGCATCTGCAGCTTGAAAGATGAAGGCTTATAGCCAATAGCTTTCGAGTTGCAGGAAGGCCACAAGCGAATGAACCCCGATGAGCTGACATAAGTCAGTGATTCGGGTGAATGAGTGCCGCTAACGCATCTGCAGCTTGAAAGATGAAGGCTATATCGCTTAATGCTTGGTAAACACCCAATTTAGTGGTTTAATCATGATCCATTCTAGAGGAGGAACCCTTGCAGTGAAGTTGGCTTATTCTATGCGCAGACGACGAACATCGGGACGAATGACCCGTTGGATTTTGCTCATCAGCTTTTTTATCTTGTTTGCTCGTTTGGTATTTGCAACCTTGGGTGCTTGGCACTATCAGCTGAATGATATCGAAAAAATTGCCCACCCCGTTGAACAAATACGCAATATCGGTGATCGCGATAATAATTAACTTAGCCATTACCTCACTCAGAATTTTACCTGCCCCTTCTTTTTTCCAGTGTCGCGGTGATTTTTAGCGTTTGACTCTGCTTTAGCGTTATATTTTGCCCCAGTTTTTCTCGTCCGGATTATGCTACTTATAGGCTTCACCTAACGCCGCCGCCGGGTGGTCCGTCGATATCCTGTTTAGTGGCATTACGTTGCGGCTCGGCCACGTTACCGATTAACCATGCCCCGGGGTAAAGTTATGCCTGTTGAACAACATCAAACGCTGCCGCTGACGCAGTTACGCCGTCAGGTACTTGGGTTATTACTGGCCAACCGAGGTCTGGTTGATAGCATACTGGCACGTCCGGCGCGCGATGGCAGTAGCTCACCGCAGGATTTGATTGATCAGACTGCTCAGTTGGTGGAAATACAACATCAACTGCATGCGGCGGATTTAGCCGATATACTTGAAAGTCTGCCTCATGATGAACGTTTGGCATTCTGGCGAATCATTGATAATGATAAACGCGGTAAAACCTTGGTGGAAGCCTCGGAGAATGTTTGGGATAGCCTGATTAGTGAAATGAGCAATCGCGATATCCTTACGGCTATTCGGCCGTTGGACATCGACGAACAGGCTTATTTGGCCAGATACCTGCCACGGGATTTGGTGGGCAGGATGCTTACCGCCCTCGAGCCGCAGCGTAGGGCGCAGGTGCGCTCGATGTTGAACTTCGAGCACAACACCGTGGGTTATCATATGGATTTTGAGCTGGCGACGGTGCGTCCCGACGTGAGTCTTGCCACGGTCCAACGTTATTTGCGCTGGCGAAAAACCTTACCGACAAACAGCGACAAGCTGTTTGTGGTCAATCGACATAACCTGTTGGTGGGCGAGTTGGCGCTGTCTACCCTGTTACTTAACCCCCTCAATAAACAGGTGACGGACGTTATGGATGACCACCCCACCACCTTTCATCCGGAAGATCTGGCGGAAGACGCCGCTGGCGCCTTTGAACGTTATGATATGATCACCGCGCCGGTGGTTGACGTCAAAGGCAAGCTGATGGGCAGGCTCAGCATTGAGCATGTGGTGGATCTGTTTTTTGAAGAAAATGACAGTAACCTGCGCAATCTGGGCGGTTTAAGTCCTGCTGAGGATATTTTTGCTCCCGTGCGCCAAACGGTACGCACGCGTTGGGCCTGGCTGGCCATCAATCTTTGCACCGCGTTTATCGCTTCTAGGGTCATTGGTCTGTTCGAAGGCGCTATTTCACAGTTAGTGGCCCTGGCAGCCCTAATGCCCATTGTCGCCGGCATTGGTGGCAATACCGGTAATCAAACCATCACCATGATCGTTCGCGCAGCAGCGCTCCATCAATTGGAACCGGGAAACACCCGGTTTTTATTGCTGCGCGAATTAGGCGTGGCGGTGATTAACGGCCTGGTGTGGGGCGGGATTATGGGTCTCATCACCTGGTTGCTTTATCATGATGCGGGACTCGGCGGCGTCATGATGTTGGCTATGTTGCTGAATCTACTCCTGGCGTCACTCATGGGCGTACTGATCCCCCTTATTATGATGAAGGTCGGTCACGACCCAGCCGTAGGCTCGAGCGTCATGATCACTGCAGTCACCGACACCGGTGGTTTTTTTATCTTTTTGGGACTGGCCTCATTTTTTTTAATACATTAAACGTCTTTTCCGTTAGTCTTTGCATTGCCACTCAGTGGTTACAACTCAAGAAAAACGGTATTGGGACAAAGAAGAACGTGTTAGGCGATTTATAGGCTATTCTAATTATAAGAAATATCAGGATATTAAAATGAATGCCAATAAAAATACCGCTAATAATAATTATGGCATATGGATTTTCATTGCGGCAGTGTCGCTGCTGATATTGAGTATTTCTATTGCTTGCCTGGATCTGAACCATTCTGTCGCCCCCCTTTCTCCGTTATGGTTGACTACTGCGATACTGCTGGCTGCGCTATTTGCATGTCCATGGTTTTATTGGCCTTAGCTCATATTGTGTAGCGCTTTCGCACTGGTGATCGCCCATATAGTGACCGGAACACCGGTAATAAACAGTTTGCCGCTGATGTGCATTAGCCTCGCCGAGGCTGCTTTAGGGGGGTGGTTGCTGCGTTGGGTGTTAAACGAAAACGATCCCCTCGACGGCATTGTATCCTGGCTATCATTTTTCCTGGTGGGGGTGATATTGGTGCCACTGCTAGGTGGGCTGGCCGCCGGCTACTTTTCTCCCTACCATCACGGCGATTATGCCCTCTTCGTGCTGCAATGGTTTACCTCAGAAGCGTTGGGTATTCTGGCGTTGACACCGGTGGGGCTGCTGTGGCATCACGACGCACCAAACATGCTGCCCACACTGCGTTCCTGGTTAGAGCTGCTGCTGTTCATCGTGCTGACCTTGGCAATTTGCTATTTTTCGCTGCACTATTTCCCGTTTCCGCTGATCTTAATTATCCTGCCCTTAATCATTGGCGCAATGCGGCTACCCCGCTTTGAAGCCTTTTGGTTATTTCTGGTGACAACAATTGCCTTATATAGCGCACAGGTGAGCGGGTGGGTTAAGCTTGATCTTCCACCAAATACCCAACTAGGGATGCAACTGCATATCCCTTTGTTGATAATATTGATTCCCGCCAACACCATGGCCATGGTCATGAACGCTTTTCGCACCGAACGCAGCCTTATAGAGCAAAACGAAACCCGTTTTCGCAATGCGATGGAATATTCCGTCATCGGCATGGCTTTGGTTTCATTGGATGGCCTCTGGTTGCAGGTGAATAAATCGCTGTGCCGGTTTCTGGGCTACAGTGCGCAACAGTTACATGAACTCAGTTTTCAGCAAATTACTCATCCAGACGATCTTAACAACGATCTGACCCAACGTGACGACCTGCTAAAAGGCCATATTGAAAGTTATACCCTGGAAAAACGTTATATCCGTAGCGACAGTAAGATTGTTTGGGCATTGCTGGCAGTCTCGTTGGTGCGTGATAAACGTAATGCGCCACTGTATTTTATCTCGCAGATTGAGGATATTACCGACGTCAAGGAGAGCGAGATGACCCACCGGCGTCTGATGGAGCGCATTACGCTGGCTAACAAAGCCGGCGGCGTAGGCATTTGGGAATGGGATATAAAAACTGATATTTTAAGCTGGGATCAACGCATGCGGGAAATCTACGCCATGCCTCCCGACGAGCGGGTCAATTATAACTATTGGTTGTCGCGTGTGCTTGCAGAAGATCGCATTGTGTTATTGAAGAACATTCGCCTGGCTCAATCACACAATACGCCTTTTTTACTGGAGTTTCGTATTCGCCACGACAACGGTGACATTCGCCATATCCGTGCCTACGCCAATATGCTCAAAGATGATAATAACCACGTGGTACGCATGATTGGAGTCAATTTGGATATGACCAGCGAGGTCCGGCTCACTAACGATCTGCACGAGGAAAAGGAACGCCTGCATATTATTCTGGATTCCATTGGCGACGCGGTAATATCGGTGGATAGTCACCTGCGGGTTAACTTTATGAACCCGGTGGCGGAAAGCATGACCGGCTGGGATCTGGAAAATACCCGCGGCCAGCATATCGATAAGATCTTACATATTAGCGTTGGTGCCGATGGCCCACAGTTACCGGCTTCCATTGAAAAGGAACGTCAGCGGCCGCAGGATATCATCGCCATCGACAGCGTGCTGGTATTAAATAATCGCCGCGGCCAATTGTTTGATATCCATTATAGTTCGACCCCATTAAGAAACCTGAAAGGAGAGAACGTGGGTGCAGTGCTGGTCATTGAGGATGTCAGCGAATCGCGACAGTTATTGCAACAGCTGAGCTATAACGCGTCCCATGATGTACTCACCGGTCTGCCAAACCGCGCCAGCTTCGAGAAACAGTTGGATAATGCGTTAATGACCGCCCGCACGGAGAAACATGAACATGCGCTGGTATTTATCGATTTAGATCGGTTCAAGGAAATCAACGACACGGCAGGACATGTGGCCGGCGATGCGTTGTTATTGGAACTGGGTCAACTAATGCAAGAAAAGATTCGACACTACGACTGTCTGGCGCGCCTGGGTGGCGATGAATTTGGCCTGCTATTGCCGAATTGCTCCCAAGCGAATGCCCACCTATTGGTACAACTGATTATCCAAGCGATAAATAACTATCCGTTCTGTTGGCAAGATAAGTTATATCACATTGGCGGCAGTGCCGGCATCACGATGATAAACCAGCAAAACTGTCATGATAAGGACGTCATGTTACAAGCCGACATTGCCTGTTACAACGCCAAACATAACGGACGCGGGCGGGTTTTGTTATTCGAAAAACATCAACAAATTGTTGAGCAATCCACTCATCCGAGCGAAGTAGTTAACCTACTCTGACCCGCTGGCAACGTATTGACATTACCGTGCTGGTAAAACACACCGGTAAAAATGCCTTCTCACTATCGAACGGGCTAGACAACCGTTCTTTTATTCTTCAGTAAGATTTGTCGCCCTATTTTCAGGCCCCTATTTTCAGACCCATATGCCCGGGTTATTCGTTGCCTGAGCCAATACATTCAGGTAAAGTTCCGGGCCTCATTGGCATGGGAGACAACGATGTTTATTGGATTTGATTACGGTACCGCGAATTGCTCGGTGGCGATTATGGAGGGAGACCACCCGCGATTGCTACCGCTCGAGGGTACCTCACCCTATATGGCTTCGATGCTATGCGCGCCTACGCGCGAAGCGGTAAGTGAATATCTGCATACCTTCTGGCAAATACCCGCCGGCAGTGAGGAAAATCAGAACCTGCTGCGGCGGTCAATCAACGCCAATCACCTGGAAGGTATCGTGCTGACGGAGCATAGTCTGCAGTTCGGTCAGCCGGCGCTGGCTAATTATATCGCCGACCCTGAAGACGTCTATTTTGTGAAATCGCCCAAATCCTTCTTGGGCGCCAACGGTCTCAAACCACAGCAGATCGCGTTATTCGAGGACCTGGTCTGCGCCATGATGTGTCATATCAAACGGCAGGCGGAATCACTATTAACCCAGCCGATTACCCAAGCCATGATTGGCCGGCCAGTGAATTTCCAGGGTACCGGGGGCGAAGACGCCAACCGCCAGGCTCAAGGTATTTTACAGCGGGCCGCCGAACGTGCCGGTTTTGCCGAGATTGCGTTTCAGTTCGAACCGGTGGCTGCCGGCCTGGATTTCGAGGCGACGCTCACTGAAGAAAAAATTGTGCTGGTGGTAGATATCGGCGGTGGCACCACCGACTGTTCGTTACTCTTGATGGGTCCTGAATGGCTAAAATTACCCGATCGCCAGCAAAGCCTGCTCGGCCATAGCGGTTGTCGTATCGGCGGCAACGATCTGGATATCATGCTGGCGTTTAAGACGCTAATGCCCTTGCTCGGCATGGGAGGACACACGGAAAAAGGTTTGGCGCTGCCCGCATTGCCGTTCTGGCAAGCGGTCGCCATCAATGATATCCCGGCGCAAAGCGAATTTTACAGCAGCGCCAACGGCCGACTACTGCGTGAACTGATCCGTGACGCCGCCGAACCGCAGTGTCTCGGCGCTTTGTTGCAGGTGTACCGTCAACGATTAGGCTATCGGCTGGTACGCTGCGCCGAAGAATGCAAAATTGCCCTGTCCACCGAACCACAGACGACCGCTAACCTGGACTTCATTCGCCAGGAGATGCAGGTGCCTATCGATCGGGTGGAATTGACCGAGGCGCTCAGCCAACCCATGGCACGGATCCAACAGCAGGTGGACGATGTGATGTCGCAAAGCGGTGCGCCGCGTCCCGATGTGGTTTATCTCACCGGCGGCAGCGCCCGATCCCCGCTGCTGCGTCTGGCGCTCCAGCAAAGCCTGCCCGGTATCCCACTGGCCAGCGGCGATGATTTTGGTTCGGTGACCGCCGGCCTGGCGCGCTGGGCCCAACGCCAGTTCAACGACTCTCCAGCAACCCTTGCTTAATAATAAACGCGATCACCGCATCAAGCCCCACGCCGGTTTTCAGGTTAGTGAAAGCCCAGGGGCGTTGGGGGCGCATACGTTGGGTATCACGCTCCATCACCTCCAGCGATGCACCGACGTAAGGCGCCAGATCAATTTTGTTAATCACCAGAAAATCTGATTTGGTAATGCCCGGCCCCCCTTTGCGGGGTATTTTTTCCCCTTCGGCGACATCAATCACATACAGGGTTAAATCGGCTAATTCCGGGCTAAAGGTAGCACTGAGATTATCGCCACCACTCTCAATAAAAATAATATCCAGGTTACCAAATTTACGCGCCAGATCCTCCACCGCCGCCAGATTCATGGAGGCATCCTCACGAATAGCGGTATGCGGACAGCCGCCGGTTTCAACCCCGACAATACGATCGGCCGCCAACGCACCCGCCTCGGTGAGAATTCGCTGATCCTCCTTGGTGTAGATGTCATTGGTGACCACCGCCAACTGATAGCGATCGCGCAGTGACTTGCACAGCATTTCCAAAAGCGCAGTTTTGCCTGAACCTACCGGGCCGCCTACGCCAATGCGCAGCGGTTGTTTATAATGCAGCATATCATCCCCTCGCCGGGCCTGGTGGTCGTATTGTCCAGGCGGCTGGTCGCAAAAGTAGCGCGGCGTTATGAACGAAACAGCCGCGAGTATTGAGTTTCATGGCAGGATGACGCAATCGCCTGCAATGGATAACCATCACCCAACTCGTCATCCTGTAGTGTGGCAGCCCGGGCGTAAGCGGCTGGCAGCAACGCCGAGAGTTCACGCAGCAGGCTTTGTGCCCGCTGTTGACCAAAGGGGACCAGTTTTAGCCCCGCCATCACGCTGCTCTCTAGCCAACTGTACGCATAACCTAAGGCCAATGGCTCAAGCGGAATTAACCACTGCCGCCCCAGCCAGGCGATGCCCGCCAGTTGACACTGCCGTATCGCCGGCAGCCACGCGGGCCCGGGCGTCAAATCAGGCCAATCGGTTATCAATCTGGCCAGCGCTTGACCACGCTGCCGCTCCTCCTGACGTAACTCGCCGGTTTCACGGTTCGCCAGCAAAAAATGGCTCCAGTGCAGAAATGCCGTATCATCCCCAGCGTCACACGCCTGGAATAACCGGATCAACACCGGTAAATCCAGGTATCGGAGGGTGCCGTCGATGATCTGCTGCTGCCAGCGGACAAAGGCCTCGCCAGAATTTACCCAACCGGTTTCCACCGCCCACTCCAACCCTTGCGAATAGGTAAATCCCCCCACCGGCAGGCTGGGACTGATTAATTGCATCAGACGCAGTAGTGCGAGTTGATTAAGCATCATTAATGATGATGGTGATGATGGCCTGGAGATGCGCTTTGGTAAGCCCCGGCTTCAGGTTCAAACGGCGCCTGACCCGTTTCGACCGTCGCGCCCAGGCCACGCACCATATCATCCAGCACGTGATCGTGTTGGTAGCGCACCCATTCCCGTTCTACCTGCAGAGGAACATGGCGATTGCCGAGGTGATAACATACCCGGGCCAATAGCAGACTATTGTTGGCATAAACGGTGGATACCGTTTCGGGGGCAGCGATAACCTGTATCACATGCTGCTCATTCTCGTCAGCGAGCAGATCGTCACCGCGAATCACCTGCCCACGCGGCAGCATTAAACCCGCCTCGCGTCCATCGTCGAGTACCACGTGCGCCCGGCTTTTTAGCCGGGTATCCAGATCAAGGGTGACCGTAGCCGTTGCCAACTGCGGGTGTTCCAGGCGTTTGGTTAACACAATCATCCAGGCTTCCCCTTGTGGTTAAAAAAGAAAATAGCGCTGCGCCATGGGCAATACGGCCGCAGGCTCACAGGTTAATAATTCACCCTCTGCACGCACCTGGTAGGTTTGCGCATCCACCTCAATCGTCGGCTGCCAATGATTATGAATCATATCGGCTTTTCTGACCTGGCGACAGTGTCGCACCTCGCCAATCAGGCTTTGCAGCCCAAGCCGCGCAGCCAGGCCATTGGCGTAAGCCGCTTGGGAGAGAAACGTCATGCGGGTAGCATGGCGCGCACCACCCAAAGCACCAAACATGGGACGATAATGCACCGGCTGCGGTGTGGGAATCGATGCATTGGCATCGCCCATCGGCGCCATGGCAATCATACCGCCCTTGATAATCAGGCTAGGTTTCACACCAAAAAACGCTGGTGACCACAACACCAGATCCGCCAGTTTGCCGAGCGCGATGGAACCCACCTCATGAGAGATGCCATGGGTGATAGCCGGGTTAATGGTGTATTTGGCAATATAGCGTTTCACCCGAAAATTATCATTGCGCACGGTATCGGGCGACAGCGGGCCACGCTGCACCTTCATTTTATGTGCGGCTTGCCAGGTACGCAGTATGACCTCACCCACGCGCCCCATAGCCTGAGAATCGGATGAAAGCATGGAAAACGCGCCCAGATCGTGCAGGATGTCTTCGGCAGCGATGGTTTCGCGGCGAATACGCGATTCGGCAAACGCCACATCCTCCGCGATACCGGCGTCAAGATGATGGCAAACCATCAGCATATCCAAATGCTCGTCGATGGTATTGATGGTGTAGGGCATGGTGGGATTGGTGGAGGACGGCAGGATATTGCTGTAACCGCATACCTTGATAATGTCCGGCGCATGTCCCCCGCCGGCACCTTCGGTATGATAGGTATGGATAGTGCGATCGCCGATGGCCGCCAGGGTATCCTCGACAAATCCCGCCTCGTTAAGCGTGTCGGTGTGGATGGCAACCTGAATGTCAAAGCGATCTGCAACGCCCAGGCAGCAGTTTATGGCCGCCGGGGTGGTCCCCCAATCCTCATGCAGTTTTAAGCCCATGGCGCCCGCCTCGACCTGTTCCGCCAATGCTTCGGGTCTGGACGCATTGCCTTTACCGGTAAAACCGATATTCACCGGCAGCGTCTCGGCGGCCTGCAGCATACGCGCCAGGTACCAAGGGCCTGGCGTACAGGTAGTGGCGTTAGTGCCTGCCGCCGGCCCGGTGCCACCGCCGATCATGGTGGTCACACCGGCGCAGATGGCTTCTTCCACCTGCTGCGGACAGATAAAGTGGATATGGGCGTCGACGCCGCCCGCGGTGACGATTTTGCCTTCTGCCGCCACCACCTCGGTACCGGGACCGATGGCAATGGTCACGCCGGGCTGGACATCCGGATTACCGGCTTTGCCAATGCCCACGATACGGCCATCCTTGACACCGATATCTGCCTTTACAATTCCCCAATGGTCGATAATCAGCGCATTGGTCAACACCAGATCCACGCAGAAAGCGGAGGTCATTTGCCCCTGCCCCATACCGTCACGGATCACCTTGCCACCGCCGAACTTCACCTCTTCACCATAAACGGTAAAATCTTTTTCTACCTCGACCCATAGCTCGGTATCGGCCAGCCGAAGGCGATCGCCCACCGTCGGACCAAACATCTCGGCGTAGGCGCGCCGTAAAATCTTGCTCATGACCCTTGCTCCAGTTTACCCATGATTTCACCGCGAAAACCGTAGACTTCACGTTTACCATCGTAAGCTACCAGAGTGATATCCCTGGATTGACCTGGTTCGAAACGTACCGCCGTTCCGGCCGCAATATCCAATCGAAAGCCGCGCGTCAGTGAGCGATCGAACGTCAATGCCGGGTTAACCTCATAAAAGTGATAATGGGAACCTACCTGTACCGGCCGATCGCCGTGGTTGGCGACGGTCACGGTTACCCGCTCGCGCCCGACATTCAGTTCAATCTCGTCGGCACTCAATCGCATTTCACCTGGGATCATACTACCTCGCTATCGGTCAGATTATGGGGTCATGAACGGTAACCAATTTGGTGCCGTCCGGAAAAGTGGCTTCGACCTGCACATCCGGGATCATTTCCGGCACCCCTTCCATCACATCGTCACGGGTCAGTACTTCACGACCGAGACTCATCAATTCAGCCACGGTTAGCCCGTCCCGAGCACCTTCAAGGATGGCGGCGCTGATCAAGGCCACCGCTTCGGGATAATTGAGTTTCAAGCCACGCGCTTGCCGACGTTCCGCCAGCAACGCAGCGGTAAACAGCAGCAGTTTATCTTTTTCTCTGGGTGACAGTTCCATGCCAAACTCCTTAGGTGGACCAAATACGCGGGATAACCGCTTCCCGTCCTAGCATCATGGGCCGTAGTCTTAGCCAAATTCGGTGCAGGAGGGCCTGCAACCGCTGGTTATCATTATCGAGCAAACGCACCACCAGCAAAGCGTCGAGCAAGCTGGCCCCCGCCGCCGGCGAAGAGACCTCGTTCAGGAGTTCACGCACGGCCTCCAGCATTGCTTCACTGGCCGGGGCAGCGAAAAATGTCGCGCTCAGCGGGTGGCCCCCTAATTTTCCCAGGTCACCGTCGTTGATGTGCAGCCGTTCATACAGTCCTGGGGAATCAGGCAGATTAATGCGCAACAGCGAGTTAAGCTGTCCGCGGTCAAAACCCTCAGCGATTACTGGGCGGCCAAAACACAGCGTTTCAAATCCTAGCAAACGCGCGCCCGAGCCTAAGATAAACTCGTTTTTCATCACAACCTTGGCACCCGGGAAAAAAATATTGCCCTGCGGCAGCCATTCAAGGATGCTGTTTTCCGCCAAGGTAAAAACCTGCGTCAAATGGGCCTGCGCGCCGGCGCTACGATAAAACTTGGTTGCCCCCGGCATGGTTAACAACGCATGACTCCCGCGTCCCATGCCGACCGACAGTTCCAGCCGATCTCCCCCGACCACTCCGCCAGGGGGGTGTAATAGGTAAACCTGAGGATAATCTTCCTCAGGATAAAATGCCCGCTGCACGTTAAATGGTCCATGATGGCGACGGGTAACCAGTACCGTGCGGTCGTCCCGACGTTCAAATCCCAGCGTCAGTTGCCCCAGCCAGCCAGCGGGTGCCGGGTCGACGTTTCCCGAGGTTACTTTTTGGTCGTCCATAAACACCTAGGGTTTAATAATAATAAGGTCATTGAGTTTGCTGACAAAATCGTGCACTAGCATGACAGCGCTCTTGCCCTTGCGCAGCCAACGATCGCGAGCCATTGATGCAAAATTTGCGCCAGCCAAGCGCCGGCTAACACCAAGGGCACAGCGATTGGACAGCCTTATTATGGTGCGTTAAATGCCCCATTGCGGATCGATACGGTTTTTTTGCACCACTACATCGCAGCCACTCTGACCCCAGCAGGCCACCGAACGTGCCGCTTCCCTGCGGCCAAGATAACACCCGCGCGGTTGTCACGTAGTTGTCACGTAGTTGTCTCGCCGTTGTGTAAGGTGCGGTTCGATGAATTTTTTTGGTCCGGCAAAAGCATAACCATGGCCCAATCCGGCCTTTACCCAGCGGCATATATTGTTAGCATAACGCATCGGCCCGTCAGGTGATGAGCCGGGGGGATATATTGAGATTATCGCCGTTGAGGAGAATTTTTATGTTGGCTCTGCGACCAAACTGCGAGCACTGTGACTGCGACCTGTCCCCAGACGATCCTGGGGCGCATATTTGCTCTTATGAATGCACTTTTTGCGCATCCTGCGCAAAGACGGTGTTTATGCATATTTGCCCGAACTGCGGCGGAGAGTTGGTGCGTCGGCCGATTCGCCCATCAGACTGCCTGACACGCGATCCCGCATCGGCCGAACGCATCCTGGCAAAACACTAAGCCGCATCAAACATCAGTCCAGCGCGCTCTGGCAAAATGCCAAGCGGTGACAGGTATTGGTGTACGTTTTGCCGGTAAGCATTTCACCATGGCCTCTCGCGCCACTAGCGGGCATGGGCCGAAATCAAGCTAGCTTTCAGCTATCGAATCAATCCATAAAATCCGCTATCAAAGGCCAATGGATCCCGTAGTATGTTACCTACACAAGCAACAGGGAAATCACTTTCCAACCTGATCTTTTCATCATACCGAGGGGCGAATAATGTATAACTTTTCACGTTTTCAAGCAAAAGAACTGGCCTTGGCTTATATGAGCAGCAAAGCCGGACATTTATCACCGGAAGAGTTTTTTCAGCAGGTCAGGCGTGTTGAGAAATCGTTCGATTCACTGATTAAACATGGCCAAGATTTCCGCACAGGGGAATTGGTAAAGTCGTTTTAATGCGCACCATAGCGTATTGTGCTCAACCCAATATCCGAAATATGATACAACCATTCCAGGCAGCCAATAGGTTACTTGGAATGCATTCTCCTAGCCGTTTTTTTTCAAGCTGCAGAGGTGCTGGCCTCATCCAATAAGCGATAATCTTCATCACTGAGGATGAGTGTTACCGCCTTTTCCAGCTCATTAAGCTGCTCAAGTGAGGTAGCGCTGACAATCGGTGCCGTGATGCTGGGCCGCCGCATTTGCCAAGCCAGAGCAACCTGTGTTGGCGTCACCTGCAGTCGCTCGCTAACAGCGTCTAATGCGCTAAGAATGCGCAGTCCCCGATCATTGAGGTAGTGTTCGACCACGCTTTGCCCACGTTGACTTTTTGCAGCGTCCTCAATACCCCGATATTTACCGGAGAGAAAACCGCTAGCCAGCGCATAGTAGTTAATCACACCAATGCCATGTTGTGTGACGACCGGTTCCAGATGCTGCTCGTAGTCCTGACGATCATAAAGATTATAGTGCGGCTGCAGCGTCTCGTAGCGGGCCAGACCATTTTGTTCACTGATCCGTAATGCCTGTGCCAGACGCGGCCCCTGATAATTGGATGCGCCAATAGCACGCACTTTGCCCTCTTTAACCAACGCATCGAGGGTGCTGAGCGTCTCTTCCAACGACACGGATTGATCGTCTTCATGGGATTGGTACAAATCGATATAATCCGTTTGTAGACGACGTAACGACGCCTCCACCGCGCGTCGAATATACCCCGCCGACAGGCCTTGTTTACCCTCGCCCATCGGTTTGCCCACCTTGGTGGCAATAATCACTGCATCACGCTTGCCGCTTTTTTTCAGCCAGTTGCCAATAATGGTTTCTGATTCGCCGCCATGATTCCCTTTGACCCAGGCCGAATAAACATCAGCCGTATCGATAAAATTAAGCTGTTTTTCCACCAGAGCATCAAGCAAGTTAAAAGAGCTCGCCTGATCGACTGTCCAACCAAACACATTGCCGCCAAACACCAATGGAGGCACAGCAATACCGCTGCGGCCAAGAATGCGTTTTTCCATCATCATCTCCTTGCAAATAAGGTAACAAATCGTTAACGGGTAGTGGCCGCGGCCTCTGGTAGCGCGCCCGCGTTGGCGAGGTGAGTCGTCAGTCGTTGACGACTTAATAGCGCTTCTTGTTCCAACCAGAGAGAGAACAATTTCAACGCCGGCGGCAGAACTTTTTGTTCAGGGTACACCAGATAATATGCTGCACCGCTTTGTATGCTCAGAGGAAAGGGTGCTATCAGCCGGTGTGACTGTAACTCGTGCTCTACCAGGCAAAGATCGCCCATAGCAATGCCGTACCCTTGCAATGCGGCGGTCATGGCTAAATCCAGGGTGTCAAAATGCTGCGACTTCGCGTTGGGTAGGTCCTCGATGCCAGCTTCGGTTAGCCATAATTGCCAGTCACGGCGGTCTCGAGTGGGATGAAGCAACGTTTTATCCGCCAGGGTAGTCACGATATCCCTTTCCTCCCCGTCGGTCCACAGAGGGGGTACACACACCGGGGAAAGCACTTCGTCGAATAAATGAATCACGCGGTTTTTTTTGCTCTCCGGTCGGCCAAATACCACCGCTGCATCAAAGTGTTCGCCAGCGAAATCAACCCCATGGGAGATGGAGGTCGTCAGGGTGATATCAATTTCTGGATGCTGCGTTTGCAATTGCATAATTCGTGGCAATAACCAGCGCATGGCGCAGGTCGGACATTTTACCCGTAATCTGCCGGGACGGTTATTGATGCCGACCAGCGCGCTATCAATTTGGCCAAGGGCCTGCTGCACAGGGGCCAACAGCATGGCGCCGGCGTCAGTAAGACCCAAACCACGCGCCTGGCGGACAAACAAGGCATATCCCAGCCGCTGCTCGAGCCCAGAGATTTGCCGGCTCACAGCCCCTTGGGTCAGATGCAAAAGTCGCGCGGCATGAGTAAAATTCAACCGTTCAGCCACCACCACAAAGGTTTTCAACACGTCAAGCGACGGCAATGTGTTCATTGCGCCGCCGTCGGCACGATGATAATAAATAACCTGATCATCTATCGACTCCGTAGGTACACGCGCGGGGAATCAGCCAAGTAGTCATGATCCGGACGCATGGCAAGTATGACAAACAATCAGTTGTCGTCACAAGGGTTATGTTGCTTAATCAGTAGGGCTTAGCCCGTCGGCCTTATCGCCTTTTCCACCTACCAGGAGGTATCAACTTATGCAGAGCGCCATTACGTCCCGCTCTAAGTTGCCCGATGTCGGCACCACTATTTTTACCACTATTGGCCAACTCAGTACCGAGCATCAGGCATTAAATCTTTCGTCGGGTGCGCCCAATTTTGATTGCGATCCGCAGTTAGTGGAGAATGTCGCCAAAGCCATGCGCGCCGGTCATAACCAGTATGCGGCCATGCCTGGCCTGCCGGCCTTGCGCGAGGCATTGGCCGATAAGGTGGCCAACCTGTATGGCTGTCAGTATGACCCGGTCACTGAAATCACCATTCTTGCCAGTGCCAGCCAGGGGCTTTACAGCGCCATCAGTGCGCTGGTGCATCCTGGAGATGAGGTGATCTATTTTGAACCGGCGTTTGACAGTTATGCCCCCATAACCCGGTTACAGGGCGCGATTCCGGTGCCGGTCAAACTCTCGCTGGAAGATTATAGTGTGAATTGGGACGAGGTGGCCGCGGCCATCACGCCACGCACCCGCATGATCATCGTCAATAGCCCGCACAACCCGACCGGCATGATTTTCAGCGAGGAAGATATCCGCCGGCTGACCGCCTTGACCGCCGACACTGCTATTGTGATCCTCTCCGACGAAGTTTACGAGCATGTGGTCTTTGATGGCCAACCGCATCGCAGTATGGCCCGCTACCCGGCGCTGGCCGAGCGCAGCGTGGTGGTATCCTCATTCGGTAAAACCTATAGTGTCACCGGCTGGCGAGTGGGATATTGTCTGGCACCAGCGGAACTGATGTATGAAATCCGCAAAGTGCATCAATTTATGGTGTTCGCCGCCGATACGCCGATGCAGCACGCCTTTGCCGAGGCGTTGGCGACGCCCGACAGTTATCTTGGTTTGTCGGCTTTTTATCAGCAAAAACGGGATATATTGGCGTTAGCTCTGCGCGATTCGCCGTTCCAATTACTGCCGAGCGCCGGGAGCTTTTTCCTTTTGGCGCGGTTCAGCCATTTCTCACCGGACAGCGACGGCGATATGGTCATCACGTTAATTCGCGAGGCCAAAGTAGCAACCATTCCGCTGTCGGCGTTTTATAGTGATAGTACCAATACCGGCATGATCAGACTGTGTTTTGCCAAGGACGATCCAACGCTGCTCGAAGGCGCGCGCCGGCTTTGTGCCTGGAGCGCGGCGCACGCCTAACTCCCCACCGTGTTGAATAAGCCGTAATAAGTGCCACTAAATTGATTGATAATTAACCTTTGACGGGACCTATAATGAAAATCATTGCCAAACCTTTATTGACTATACTGATGCTGGCTAGCGGCCTGGCGTCGATGACCGCCATGGCGGACACGGGCACAATACGCTTTGGCCTGGAAGCGCTTTATCCGCCGTTTGAATCAAAATCCCCGACCGGCCAGTTGCAGGGCTTCGATATCGATCTGGGCAACGCGGTCTGCCAGGCTGCCAGCGTGAAATGTGAATGGGTCGACACGTCGTTCGATAGCCTGATCCCCGCGTTACAGAGCCGTAAATTCGACGCGATTAACTCCGCAATGAATGTCACGGAAAAACGCCGCCAGGCCATTGATTTCACCCACGTCATTTATCGGGTGCCGACTAAACTGATTGCGCGTACGGACAGCGGACTGCTGCCCACCCCCGAGACGTTGAAAGGCAAAAGCATCGGCGTATTACAAGGGTCAATCCAGGAATCCTACGCCAATGCCCATTGGACCAAACAAGGCGTTAAGGTCGTGTCCTATCAGGATCAAAACCAGATTTACATGGATTTGACCTCGGGGCGACTGGATGGCACGCTGGTACTGGCACCGGCCGGGCAATCAGGATTTCTGTCTCAGCCACAGGGTAAGGGATTCGCCTTTGTGGGTCCGGCAGTTACTGACGATACTATTCTCGGTAGTGGCATTGCGTTTGGCATCCGCCAGGGTGACGATACGCTTAAACAACGGCTAAACGACGCTATCGCCAAGGTGAAAGCGCAAGGAACGATTACCACGTTGGCCCATAAATATTTTGGCAACATTGACGTTGCTGCCCCGCAATAAGACGAACAGGTGACCCGCAATGGCCCGCGCCACCGTTAATCGCGGGCGGGATACGGCCCTGCTGGCGTCACGCGGTAAAGCGTGGTGCCAGCACAACAATACTCGACAGTACCTTCATAATTCCTCCATCTTTCATGTCCCTTTGTTGTCTACACTTTTAAAACCCAAAATAAGTCGCGTTGTAAGTAAGTCTTGGCACCCGTAATCTGAAATATGACGCGTTTATATCGTTTTCCTAAACGCAGGGACATGCGATGCTGTGGCCTCATTTGCGTGACAATATACGCAACTCAATGCTTAATGGCATGCTTAATGACAGGTATAGCAATACATGAAGGGTAAATCGGTTGGACGCAAATGGCTGTTGATACTGGCATCTTTGGCGATCGTCATTGGCGCGGTTTTGCTATGGCGGCAATTTCACGCACCATCAACTGACGACATAACGGCACAAGGTTCCCGCAAGGGAAACAACACCGTGCGCTCTGGCGATGGACGCGCCAATCGTCGTTCGTCCACGCTGTCGCCGGTGCAGGCCGCCACTGCCCAGGAAAAATCGGTTCCCCGCTATCTAACCGGATTGGGTACGGTGACTGCGGCCGCTACGGTGACGGTACGTAGCCGGGTAGATGGCCAGCTTATGGCGCTGCATTTCACCGAAGGACAATGGGTCAAGACGGGCGCGCTGCTGGCGGAGATCGACCCGCGTCCTTTTGAAGTTTCTTTGCAACAGGCCAAAGGCCAGTTGGCAAAAGACCGGGCTACGCTTGCCAATGCCCGACAAGATTTAACCCGTTATCAACAGTTGATAAAAACCAATCTGATTGCCCGCCAGCAGTTGGATACCCAACAAGCGACGGTGCGTGAATCCGAGGGCCAGATTGAGGTTGATCAGGGCGCGCTCGCCAGCGCTGAACTGCAGTTGACTTATAGTAAAATCATCGCGCCAATCGACGGTCGGGTGGGTTTACGCCAAGTTGATGTCGGCAACTATATCAGTAGTAGCGATACTAACGGCCTGGTGGTCATCACCCAAACCCGGCCCATCGATGTGCTGTTTACGTTACCGGAAAACGACATTGCCAGCGTGATCACGTCGCAAAAAAATGGCGTTGCACCGTTAATCGAAGTGTGGGATCGCACCAATAAACAGAAAATAACCGAGGGCAAACTGCTCAGCATGGATAATCAAATCGATGCTACCACCGGGACGGTTAAACTTAAGGGGCGGTTCGACAATAGCGATGACAGTCTGTTTCCCAATCAATTTGTCAATATCCGGATGAAGGTGGATACCCTGCAAAATGCGGTAGTGATCCCGGCAGCAGCACTGCAAATGAACAATGACGGCCATTTTGTGTGGGTGTTAAATGATGAAAACCGGGTGAGTCAGCATCGTGTTACTGCCGGGTTAGACGACAACCAGCAAGTGGTGATCACCGCCGGTTTGGCGGCTGGGCAACGCGTCGTTACCGATGGCATTGATCGTCTGACGGAAGGTGTAAAGGTCGAGGTGGTTACCCCGGCAGTGAATCAACCCACACTCGGCGCCAAGCCAAGGCGGGATGGGAATAAATCTTGATGGATGTGATGCCCTCTCATCAAAACGGCGGACCGTCTCGCCTGTTTATCCTGCGTCCGGTGGCGACCACCTTGCTGATGATTGCCATCTTGCTGGCCGGCATTATCGGCTACGGCGCACTACCGGTTTCCGCACTGCCGGAGGTAGATTATCCGACCATCCAGGTCGTGACCCTCTATCCTGGCGCCAGTCCCGACGTGGTGACGTCGTCCATCACCGCGCCGCTGGAACGCCAGTTCGGACAAATGTCGGGGTTAAAACTGATGTCGTCGCAAAGTTCCGGCGGCGCCTCGGTCATTACCTTGCAATTCCAGTTGACGTTGGCGCTGGATGTGGCCGAGCAGGAAGTGCAGGCGGCAGTCAATAACGCGAGCAACCTGCTGCCAACCGATTTGCCTAATCCTCCGGTCTATAGCAAGGTCAACCCAGCCGATCCGCCGATCATGACGCTCGCGATCACCTCCACCTCCATGCCGATGACCCAGGTAGAGGACTTGGTGGAAACCCGAGTGGCTCAAAAAATTTCCCAGGTCAGCGGCGTGGGGCTGGTAGCGATTTCAGGTGGTCAGCGCCCGGCAGTACGGATACGCATGAATGCCAATGCACTGGCGTCATATGGGCTGGATAGCGAAACCGTGCGCACAGCCATTGCGGCGGGCAATGTGAATAGCCCCAAGGGAAGCCTGGATGGACCGGAGCGTTCCACGACCCTTTCAGCCAACGATCAAATGAAATCCGCCGAAGAGTATCGCCAGTTGATCATTAGCTGGCAAAACGGTGCGCCGGTGCGGCTGGGCGATGTCGCCGATATCGAACAAGGCGCGGAAAATAATCGTCTGGACGCCTGGGCCAACCGGCAACCGGCGATCGTCATGAATATCCAGCGCCAGCCCGGCGCTAACGTGATTGCCACCGCCGACAGCATCCGCGCCCTACTGCCCTCGTTAAGCGCCGGACTGCCCAAGTCGGTTTCCATCTCACTGCTGGCCGATCGGACGGATAATATCCGCGCGTCGGTTAACGATGTCCGCTTCGAACTGCTGTTGTCCATCGCACTGGTGGTGATGGTCATGTACCTGTTTTTGCGTAATGCAGCGGCCACGCTTATCCCTGCGGTTGCCGTGCCGCTATCGTTGGTGGGCACCTTTGCGGTGATGTACCTGCTCGGGTTTTCCATCAATAATCTCACCTTGATGGCGCTCACCGTGGCCACCGGTTTTGTGGTGGATGACGCGATAGTGGTGATCGAAAATATCTCCCGCTATATCGAGCAAGGGGAGAAACCGCTGACGGCGGCGTTAAAAGGTGCCGGTGAAATCGGCTTTACCATTATTTCCCTCACCGTGTCGCTAATAGCGGTGCTGATCCCGCTGCTGTTCATGGGGGATATCGTCGGTCGACTGTTTCGTGAGTTCGCGGTGACGCTGGCGGTGGCGATCCTTATTTCGGCGGTGGTCTCGCTGACGCTGACGCCGATGATGTGTGCGCGCATGTTAAGCCATGAATCGTTGCGTCGCCAAAACCGTTTTACCCGGGCCAGCGAACGCCTGTTTGAACGAGTCGTGGCAGGATATGGCCGTTGGTTGCAAAAGGTGCTGAAACATCCCTGGCTGACGCTGACGGTGGCTTTTTCCATGCTGGTGTTGACCATCATATTGTACCTGACGATCCCCAAAGGTTTTTTCCCTACCCAGGATAATAGTGTTATCCAAGGCACGGTGCAGGCGTCGCAAAATGTGTCCTTTAGCAAGATGGCCCAGCTTCAACAAGAAGCCTTATCCATTATCATGCAAGACCCGGCGGTTCGCAGCGTTTCTTCACTGATCGGTGTCGACGGCACCAATGCCACCCTTAACAATGGCCGGCTACAAATCAATCTTAAGCCGTTGGATCAGCGACAAGACCGGATTGGCGTGGTCATCGATCGCCTGCAGCGAGCCACCGATGGATTGACCGGCGTGCGATTGTATCTCCAGCCGGTGCAGGATCTGACTATTGATACCCAGATCAGCCATACCCAGTATCAATTTACGCTGCAGACCATGTCCCTGGCACAGTTAAGCCAGTGGGTTCCCACCCTGCTCTCTCGGTTGCAGACCCTGCCACAGCTGCGCGACGTCAGCAGCGATTTACAAGATCGTGGGTTTGAGGCGTTTATCAAGGTGGACCGGGATAGTGCCAGTCGTCTGGGCATCACCATGTCCGCGGTAGATAACGCGCTCTATGATGCGTTTGGACAACGGCTTATTTCCACCATTTATACCCAGGCCAATCAATACCGCGTGGTTCTGGAACAAAATACCGATACCACGCCCGGATTGATGGCGCTCAATAATATATGGATCAAAAGCGCCAACGGCGATAGGGTCCCGCTATCGGCGATCAGCAGCGTGCAACAGCGTCTGGGACTGCTGTCGATAAATCATCAGGAACAGTTCCCGGCCGCTAGCGTCTCGTTTAATCTGGCGCCAGGTTATTCCCTTGGCGAAGCGGTCACCGCCATCAACCAGGCAGAGCAGGAAGTCAACCTGCCCGACAGCGTAATTACGCGTTATCAAGGCAGTACGTTGGCATTCCAGGCGGCGCTGAACAGCACGGTTTGGTTGATCGTGGCGGCCATTGTGGCGGTGTATATCGTACTCGGTGTGCTGTATGAGAGTTTTATCCATCCGGTCACTATTCTCTCCACGTTGCCCACCGCCGGAGTGGGTGCGTTATTGGCGCTGATGATCTCCGGTCAAGAGTTGGATGTCATCGCCATCATCGGCATTATTCTGCTGATTGGCATCGTTAAAAAGAATGCCATCATGATGATAGATTTTGCGCTGGCCGCCGAACGGGAAAAAGGCATGACCCCCTATGATGCTATTTTCCAGGCCTGCCTACTGCGTTTTCGACCGATCCTGATGACCACGCTGGCGGCGCTGTTCGGTGCGCTACCGCTGATGCTCAGTACCGGCGTGGGCGCCGAACTGCGTCGTCCGTTGGGGATCTGTATGGTGGGGGGATTAGTGGTAAGCCAAGTACTTACTCTGTTCACCACCCCGGTGATCTATCTATTATTCGACCGGTTGTCCCGCCATCGCAACCTGCTGGTCGATAAGCCAGAAACCACATGAAATTTTTTGCCTGGTTTATCTACCGGCCGGTGGCCACACTGCTACTGACCCTGGCGATTGCGCTGTGCGGCGTGCTCGGTTTTCGCCTGCTGCCGGTGGCACCGCTGCCACAGGTGGATTTTCCGGTGTTGCTGGTCACCGCCAGCCTGCCGGGTGCATCACCGGAAACCATGGCCTCCTCGGTCGCAACGCCGTTGGAGCGGGCGCTGGGCCATGTGGCCGGGGTCAACGAAATGACCTCGTCCAGCAGTCTGGGCAGCACCCGCATCATCCTGCAATTTGATTTTGACCGTGATATCAATGGCGCGGCGCGCGATGTTCAGGCCGCGCTCAATGCCGCGCAAAGCTTGCTGCCGAGCGGTATGCCCAATCGGCCACAGTATCGCAAAATCAATCCGTCCGACGCACCTATCATGATCTTGACCATGACCTCGGATACCTATAGCCAGGGCCAACTCTATGATATTGCCTCTACCCAGTTGGCACAGAATATTTCCCAACTGGACGGTGTGGGTACCGTGACGGTGGGCGGCGGCTCCTTACCTGCAGTACGAGTGGAGCTAAACCCACAGGCGTTATTTAACCAAGGCGTCTCCCTGGACGCCGTTCGCCAGGCTATCAGCCAGGCCAACGTGCGTCGACCCCAGGGCGCGGTAGAAAATGATAGCTCCCGCTGGCAGATTCGCAGCAACGATGCGTTGTTTAGCGCCAAAGAATACCAACCGCTGATTGTTCATTACACTAACGGTGGTGCAGTACGACTGCGTGATGTGGCCAACGTTATCGACTCCGTGCAGGACGTGCGTAATGCCGGCATGGCCAATGGCAAACCGGCGATACTGCTGGTGATCTTCCGATCCCCGGATGCCAATATCATCTCAACGGTCCAGCACGTACGCGACGCGCTGCCGGCCCTGCGCGCCAGCATACCCGCCGCAATCAAAGTGAATATTGCCCAGGATCGTTCGCCAACCATCCGCGCCTCCCTGGCGGAAGTGGAACAATCGTTGATCATCGCGGTGGCACTGGTGATTCTGGTGGTATTGCTGTTTTTACGTTCCTGGCGTGCAACGCTCATTCCGGCGCTGGCGGTGCCGGTATCGTTAATTGGTACCTTTGCCGCCATGTATTTGTGCGGATTCAGCCTGAACAATATCTCACTGATGGCGCTGACTATTGCCACCGGTTTTGTGGTGGATGACGCTATTGTGGTGGTGGAAAATACGTCCCGCCATGTGGAAAACGGTATGAAGCCGTT
This sequence comes from Acerihabitans sp. TG2, assembly GCF_035013185.1. NCBI lineage: Bacteria > Pseudomonadati > Pseudomonadota > Gammaproteobacteria > Enterobacterales > Pectobacteriaceae > Acerihabitans > Acerihabitans sp. TG2. The sequence goes on along the minus strand of NZ_JAYGJO010000001.1, from coordinate 24,740 downwards.
GGCTGCAGCGTTACTGGGGGTCAAGGAAGTCGGATTTACCGTTTTGTCCATGAGCCTGTCTTTGATCGCGGTATTTATTCCACTGTTGTTGATGAGCGGCCTGCCCGGCCGGTTATTCCGGGAATTCGCCGTCACGCTGTCCGTGGCGATACTCATTTCAATGATTATCTCTTTGACGCTGACGCCCATGCTCTGCGCCAGATTGTTACATGCCCCCGCGCCGCGCGCCCGGCCCGATCGTTTTAACGCGGTGATGCTATGGCTGCAGCGAGGATACGCCCGCACCCTGCATTGGGTACTGCATCATGCCGGTTGGGTACTGGCGCTATTTCTGGCGACCCTGGTGTTAAACCTATGGCTCTATATTTCCATACCCAAAACGTTTATGCCGCAACAGGATACCGGTCGGCTTGTGGGTTCAATCAAAGCTGACCAGAGTATCTCTTTCCAGGCCATGCGCGGCAAATTGCGCGACTTTATGCACATCGTCGGCGAAGATCCGGCGGTGGACAACGTCACCGGGTACACCGGCGGTTCACGGACCAATTCGGGATCGATGTATATTTCGCTTAAGCCCTTATCCCAACGCCATGACAATGCCCAGGCGGTGATTGATCGCCTGCGCCTGAAATTGGCCAAGGAGCCAGGAGCCAACCTGTTCTTAATGGCGGTACAGGACGTCCGGGTGGGGGGGAGACAGTCCAGCGCCAATTATCAGTACAGCCTGCTAGCGGACGATTTAACCGATTTGCGCACGTGGGAGCCAAAGGTTCGTCAAGCGCTAATGGCGCTGCCCGAACTGGTCGATGTGAATTCCGATCAAGAAGACCAGGGGGCGGAACTGGGCCTGATATATAACCGTGACGTACTGGCCCGATTGGGACTGTCGGTGGCCGATGTCAACAATCTGCTGAACAACGCCTTTGGCCAACGACAAATTTCCACTATTTACCAACCGCTTAACCAGTACAAGGTGGTCATGGAAGTGGCTCCGGCCTATACCCAGGATCCTAGCGCACTGAAACAAATGTTTCTCATCAACCAAGACGGCCAGTCCATCCCCCTGTCCTCGTTTGCCCACTGGCAGCCGACCAATGCCCCCTTATCAGTTAATCATCAAGGGCTATCGGCATCATCCACCCTTTCGTTTAACCTGCCAGACGGCGTGGCCCTGTCCACCGCCTCGGACGCCATCGAACGGGCGATGACCCGTTTGGGTGTGCCCGCCGACGTGCGCGGCAGTTTCGCCGGAACCGCCAAGGCGTTCCAGCAGACTCAGCATGCGCAGTTAATCTTGATCCTGGCGGCCATCGCCACGGTCTATATCGTATTGGGCATTCTGTATGAGAGTTATATCCATCCACTGACCATTTTATCCACCTTGCCCTCGGCGGGTATTGGCGCGCTGCTGGCACTGGAATTATTTCACGCGCCGTTTAGCCTGATCGCATTGATCGGGATTTTATTATTAATAGGCATCGTAAAAAAGAACGCCATCATGATGGTGGATTTTGCCCTTAGCGCCCAGCGACAAAGCGGCATTAGTGCGTTTGACGCTATTTTCCAGGCCTGTCAACTGCGCTTTCGGCCCATTATCATGACCACCCTGGCGGCGCTGTTTGGCGCACTGCCGCTGGCATTAAGCAGCGGCGACGGTGCAGAAATGCGCCAGCCACTGGGTATTACCATCGTTGGTGGTTTAGTGGTGAGTCAGTTGATGACCCTTTACACCACACCGGTGATTTATCTGTTCTTCGATAAGTTAAGACGACAATTTCGCCCGGACGCCCATCCGGCTAGCGTTCATTCACTTGAGTAAGCCCTATGCGCTGGCACCCTTTTCATCATGACTTAGCCACCACCTCGTCTGCGCCCTCCGCTTCGGTGCATTGGCAGTTGTGGACCGTGGCCTTTGGCTTTTTTATGCAAACGCTGGACACGACCATTGTTAATACTGCGCTACCCTCAATGGCCCACAGTCTGGGCACCAGCCCGCTGCATATGCATTTGGTTATCGTTGCCTATGTGCTGACCGTGGCGATTATGCTGCCGGCCAGCGGTTGGTTGGCCGATCGCTTCGGGGTAAAACATGTTTTTTTCAGTGCCATCGTGCTATTTAGCCTGGGATCGCTACTGTGTGCACAAGCCGAAACCTTGCAAGCGCTGGTAGGGTCGCGGGTGGTCCAGGGAATTGGCGGTGCCATGATGGTGCCAGTGGGTCGTCTGACGGTGATGAAAATCGTCCCGCGTTCGCAGTATATGGCGGCAATGGCATTTGTCACCCTGCCCGGGCAAATCGGTCCCCTGGTCGGCCCAGCCCTGGGCGGTTTTTTGGTCGAGTATGTCAGTTGGCACTGGATCTTTCTGATTAACCTGCCGGTAGGCGTGGTCGGCGCACTCATTACCTGGCTGCTCATGCCTAACTACAGCATGCCGACCCGGCGCTTTGACGCATGGGGCTTTTTGCTGCTGGCAACGGGTATGGCTACACTGACCCTGGCGCTGGATGGGAGCAAAGGTCTTAATCTCGCAGCACCGTACATTGCCTTGCTGGTGCTCACCGGACTGCTGGCACTGTTTACCTACTGGCGGCATGCCCGTGGTAATGACAGGGCCTTGTTTAACCTGCAACTATTCAATACCCCGACCTTTTCCATAGGTTTGCTGGGTAGCCTGCTTGGGCGCATTGGCAGCGGGATGCTGCCGTTTATGACACCGCTTTTTTTACAATTGGGGCTAGGGTTCACCCCTTTCCATTCCGGCCTGATGATGATTCCGATGGTTATCGGCAGCATGGGTACCAAACGTATCATTGTGCAATTGGTTAACCGCGTAGGCTACAGGCGGGTGCTTACCGGCGCCACGCTCGGATTGGCCGTCATCAGTCTGACCCTTCCCCTGGTCGCATTGGCGGGATGGGATTACGCCATCCCGGTGGTGCTCTTTTTCCAGGGAGTGGTCAACGCCATGCGCTTTACCTCGATGAATACGCTGACCCTTAAGGATTTGCCCGACGAACTGGCCAGCGGCGGCAACAGCCTGCTGTCGATGACCATGCAGTTGGCAATGAGTCTGGGTGTGACCACAGCAGGCATATTGCTGGGTTTGTTTGTCGGGGCCGCTGGCCCGCTGTCGGGTGAGTCCATGCGCGCTCTTTTCATCCCAACCTTTATTTGTATGGCCTTGGTGATTGCACTACCGGCCCTGGTGTTTGCCCGGGTGCCACCAGATACCAATCAAAACGGATTATTAACGCAACGCTCACCGGGTGGAAAATGAAGCATGATAAAATTCGGGATTACCGCCAAACTGTTTCTCGCCATTTTTGCCACCTGCATGCTGGTGGTGATCACCATGCACTGGGGCGTGCGGGTCAGTTTTGAGCGTGGTTTTATTGATTATATTAAACGCAGCAATTACCAACGCATCGAGTTATTGAGCACGGCGTTGGCCGAACAGTACCAACAGCATGGTGACTGGCGTTTTTTGCGCAATAACGATCGTTTTGTCTATCAACTGCTACGCTCATTTGAACAAAACGTAGACGAAGGTCAATCACTGCCGCCCCACGGCATGCGAACGCAAATTTGGGTAGTGGATGCCAAGCGGCAAAAGCTGGTCGGCCCCAATGCACCGTTACCCAATGAAGGACCGCAACGGGCCATCAAGGTCAACGGCAGCCTGGTAGGCTGGGTGCTGTCCACGCCGGTGGATCGTCTGACTCGAAATGTGGATATTAGCTTTGACGCACAACAACGCCGTACCAGTTGGCTCATCGTCGCATTGGCCGCACTGCTGGCGGCGGTAGTGACCTGGCTTACCGCGCGTGGGCTGTTGGCTCCGGTGAAAAAGCTGGTGAATGGCACCCATCAGTTGGCCGGTGGGAATTTCTCCGCCCGGGTGGTCACCGGCACCCGGGACGAATTGGGGCGGCTCGCAGGTGACTTTAATTTGTTGGCTATTTCGCTGGAAAAAAACGATGCGATGCGCCGCGAATTCATGGCCGATATTTCCCACGAACTGCGAACCCCGCTCACTATACTGCGTGGCGAGCTTGAGGCACTGCAGGACGGCGTCAGACAACTCAGCGCCGGTTCACTCTCATCCCTGCTGGCGGAAGTGACCATTCTAACCAAGCTGGTGGATGACCTACATCAACTCTCGCTTTCAGATTCCGGGGCGTTAGCTTATCGAAAAGATCATGTGGACGCGATCCATTTGTTGGAGATCGCGCTGGCCACATTTGGCGAACGTTACCAACAAAAGGGCGTGACCATCGGCCGGGCGCTGCCGGAGCAGGCATGGGTGTTCGGCGACCCCGACCGTCTGACCCAGCTATTCCTAAACCTATTAGAAAACAGTTTGCGTTATACCGACGGGCCGGGGCAGATGTTTATTGACGGTGACATTCAGGCTGGCACACTGACATTGCGCTGGCGCGACAGTGCGCCCGGGGTAGATGACCGGCAACTTAAGCAAATCTTCGAGCGATTCTACCGCACCGAGAGTTCGCGCAATCGTGCCAGCGGCGGGTCGGGACTCGGTCTACCGATTTGCCAAAATATCGTGGATGCCCACGGTGGTCACATTTTCGCCACCCATTCACCTTTTGGCGGTCTGCAAATCACGGTACAATTACCGTTGGATCCCCAACCGCCCAGGATGATATGAGCGAACACATTATAGAACAGCTAACCATTCTGATCGTCGAAGATGAGCCTAAGCTTGGGCAGCTGTTAGTGGATTATCTGCAGGCGGCGGATTACCGCACTCATTGGCTGACGCGCGGAGACGAGGTGGCTGAGTACCAGCTTAAAACCCCTGCCGCGCTAATATTGCTCGATTTAATGCTGCCGGGATGGGACGGTTTGACCGTCTGCCGGGAGATTCGCCAGTTTTCTGATGTACCCATCATCATGATGACCGCTAAAACCGAGGAAATTGACCGCTTGCTGGGACTTGAGATCGGCGCCGACGATTATATCTGCAAACCCTACAGCCCGCGCGAAGTTGTCGCGCGGGTCAAGGCCATCATTCGCCGTTGCTACCGTCCTTTGGTCACTGTGCGAACACCGAGCCCGCTTAAGATCGATGAAAACCGCTTTAAAGCCTCGTTTCGCGATATGCCGCTCGATCTCACTCCCGCCGAATTTCGCCTGTTAAAAATTTTGTCTGGTGCCCCCGGCCAGGTATTCTCACGAGAAAATCTGCTTGACCTAATTTATGATGACTACCGTGTCGTGACCGATCGCACCATCGATAGCCATATAAAAAACTTGCGCCGTAAGCTGGAAAGCCTGGCCGATGATGTGGTGTTTATCCGTGCAGTGTATGGCATGGGTTATCGCTGGGAAGCGGACGCAGGAGATTTTGCTTAACCGTTTTAGCCACGGTGACAACCCGCCGGAGTCTCCTATACTTGAACTAGCGTGAAAGCGCGGTCTGAATGGAGGAGCCGACATGGCAACCGTACATTATGAACTTGAAAAAGTAAGAAATGGGCATTTCATCTTTAAACTCAAAGGCTTGAATGATGAAGTCATTCTTGCGAGCGACACTTTTTGCAGTAAAGCGTCAGCTGAGAATGCAATCAATTTCGCCCGTTACAATGCGCCAGATGAAAGTAACTACGAGCTGATGCGAACCAAAAGCCAAAGCCCGTATTTCATTTTGCGTGGCAAAAACTACCAAATACTGGGGCAAAGCGTCCCCTATAGCTCCGAAGCCGCCGCGCGACAGGCGATTAAAGCGGCAATGAAATGCGCCGCGACGGAAGAAATTATGGATATGACATCGTAGGTGTTGTCCCGCAGTCCATTGACTGTAGCGTCGTGCAGTCCCAACCACCGGTTATCAAGGAGCAGGGTGCTGGACATAATATACGTGGCCCAAACCTGAGAACATAGAGAACCGGCGGTTAGGGTACGATACGTCGGCAGGGGCCATGTGAGTGCGTCAGCTCAATGCATTCACCCTGTTGTCGGCCGGTTTTAGCTGATTTATTCCTCCATTGGGTCTAAAATCCGGTCCTTTACTGCCACTGCATGGCAGACTGACCTGACATCAGACGAGATTTAACATGCTTACTCCCGAACTTCTTTCCCCAGCCGGTTCGTTAAAAAACATGCGCTACGCTTTTGCTTACGGTGCCGATGCGGTATACGCCGGACAGCCACGCTACAGCCTGCGGGTACGTAACAACGAATTCAATCATGAAAACCTGGCCTTGGGCATTGATGAAGCCCATCGCTTAGGGAAAAAATTTTATGTCGTTGTGAATATCGCGCCACACAATGCCAAGCTGAAAACATTTTTACGCGACTTGCAGCCGGTCATTGAGATGGGCCCCGATGCCTTAATTATGTCGGACCCGGGTTTGATCATGCTGGTCCGCCAGGCGTTCCCGGATATGCCTATCCACCTGTCGGTACAGGCCAACGCGGTTAATTGGGCAACAGTGAAATTCTGGAGCCAAGCCGGTTTGACACGAGTCATCCTGTCGCGCGAACTGTCGTTGGAAGAAATTGAAGACATCCACCGCGAAGTGCCGGAAATCGAACTGGAAGTGTTTGTCCATGGCGCACTGTGCATGGCCTACTCCGGCCGCTGTCTGTTGTCGGGGTATCTCAATAAGCGCGACCCCAATCAGGGGGCCTGTACCAATGCCTGTCGCTGGGAATATAAAGTTCAGGAAGGCAAAGAAGATGATATCGGCAATATTGTGCACCAACATGAACCAATAGCCGTGACGAACGTGGAACCCACGTTGGGCATCGGCGCGCCGACCGATCGGGTTTTTATGCTGGAGGAAGCCCAGCGTCCAGGCGAATATATGAGTGCGTTTGAAGATGAACACGGCACCTATATTATGAACTCCAAGGATTTGCGGGCCATTGCCCACGTAGAGCGCCTGACTGCCATGGGCGTCCACTCACTGAAAATCGAGGGGCGGACCAAATCTTTTTATTACTGTGCGCGTACCGCTCAGGTCTATCGTCAGGCCATTGACGACGCCGTGGCGGGTAAACCTTTCGATCCGACACTGTTGCGTACGCTGGAAGGTCTGGCTCATCGTGGCTACACCGAGGGTTTTTTGCGGCGCCATGTGCATGAAGATCAGCAAAATTATGCCGTGGGATACTCTGTTTCCGACACTCAGCAATTTGTGGGCGAATTTACCGGGGTACGTCGCGATGGATTGGCGGAAGTGGTGGTGAAAAATAAATTTTCACTGGGCGACAGCGTCGAGTTGATGACCCCCGAGGGCAATATTAATTTCATTTTGCAGCGGATTGTCACCAAAAGCGGTGCAGATGCTACTGTGGCACCTGGCGACGGTCATACGGTTTATTTACCGATCCCTGACGCCCTTGAGCTTAAATTTGCCCTGCTAATGCGTAACCTATCGGGCACCACCACCCGCAACCCTCACAGTAAAACCGCTACACCCGCCCTATAAAAGCTGGCAAGAGCCGAGGACAGCCAACGCACCTGCGGCGCGAAGTATGCCGGGTATACCCTAAATAATTCGTGTTGCAGGAAGGCGGCAACGCAGTGAACCCCAGGAGCTTACATCGGTAAGTGACTGGGGTGAACGAGAACAGCCAACGCACCTGCGGCGCGAAGTATGCCGGGTATAAGCTGGAAATTAGAATCGGGTCACACTCCTTCGCCAGCCCAAAGCGTATCATGTTGGTGCTGAATCAAAATGCAAAACAATGACCCAGCTTGACCATGTACCACCTCTTTCGCCAGCTCATCCTCCCTTGAGCTGGCTTTTTATTGTGCATTATTTGGCTGGCCGCGGCTTATACACGATACGATCTGGTATCTTGGCCATTTCTCGACTAGAGTTTATGGCTATTAATCGGTGGGCGGGGAGAGATCAAACCTGCTTATTACTGCAAGGGTTGCTATTAATGAAATCAACCAGGTCGGGACTGCCAGCGTCGTTGCTGATTATCAATGGCAAAAATGCGGGCAATGAGTCGGTTAGGCTTGCGGTACATCAACAGCGGGAAGCCGGTTATCCAATCGAGGTGCGGGTCACCTGGGAACATGGCGATGCACGACGCTACGTCCTGGAGGCGGTGGAACTACAGGTTGATACGGTGATTGCTGGCGGCGGCGATGGCACCATCAACGAGATTGCTGGCGTGTTGACGCAACTGCCGGCGGCGCAACGCCCATGCCTGGGGATACTGCCGCTGGGCACTGCCAACGATTTTGCGCTTAGCGCGGCCATTCCGTCAGAGTTGGACAAGGCGCTACTGCTGGCAATCATGGGCAAACCGGTCGACATTGATATTGCCCAAGTTAATCACGACCGCTTTTTTATTAATATGGCCACGGGGGGATTTGGCACCCGAATTACCACCGAAACCCCCGACAAACTCAAATCAGCCTTGGGTGGGGTCTCTTATTTTATTCATGGCTTACTGCGTATGGATACGCTTAAAGCGGATAGCTGCGACATTCGTGGGCCGGATTTTCACTGGGCGGATGAGGCTCTGGTCATTGGCATAGGTAATGGCCGACAGGCCGGTGGCGGACAGGAGTTATGTCCAGATGCCTTCATTAACGACGGTTTATTGCAACTGCGGATTTACGCCTCACAAGAGTTGCTACCGATTTTACTCAATAGCCTGACCCGGGATGAACAAAACGCCCATATTGTCACCGCCTCTCTACCTTGGCTTGACATAGTGTCACCCCATGAGGTGACCTTCAACCTTGACGGGGAACCTCTAACAGGCAAAAAGTTTCATATCCAGGTGTTACCGGCGGCGCTTACCTGTCGTTTACCGCCGATGTGTCCACTGCTAAAGTGAATGCCTCCGCTGGCATGGGCACGGCAAGCACTAGGTTAAGGCGTCCCCCGCTGAACGTCGTCGGACGTTCCGGCCTACACGCTGTGTGGCAGGGCAACAGCGGGGTATTGTGCTGATCAAGCGACGGTAATGGACTTATCCAAATAGACATCCTGTACCGCGTTAATCAGAGCCACGCCCTCTTTCATCGGGCGTTTAAACGCTTTACGCCCCATGATCACGCCCATACCGCCGGCACGCTTATTAATCACGGCGGTACGAACGGATTCTGCCAGATCTGTCGCCCCTAAAGATGCACCACCGGAATTGATAAGCCCAGCGCGGCCCATATAACAGTTGGCCAATTGATAACGGACAAGATCGATGGGGTTTTCCGACGTCAGGTCGGTATACACACGTTCATCGGTATAGCCAAAATTAATCGCTTTATAACCGCCGTTATTCTCGGCCAGTTTTTGTTTTACGATATCGGCACCAATGGTGACGGCCAGTTGATTCGCCTGTCCGGTTAAATCGGCGCTGGCATGATAATCCACCCCATCCTTTTTAAAGGCGGAATTACGCAAATAGGCCCATAGTACCGTGACCAATCCTAACTCATGGGCGCGATCGAACGCGGCAGAGACCTCTTCGATTTGCCGGCGCGATTGCTCTGAGCCAAAATAGATAGTCGCGCCTATCGCTACCGCACCAAGATCAAAAGCCTGATCGACGGTGGCATAAAGGGTTTGATCATGCTGGGTGGGGTAACTCAGTGTCTCGTTATGGTTAATTTTGACCAAAAAGGGAATGCGATGGGCATAACGCCGAGATACCGCTGCCAGGACGCCATAAGTGGATGCGACGCAATTACAGCCAGCCTCTATCGCCAGTTCAACAATATTTTTTGGATCAAAATACTGGGGATTGGCGGCAAAGGACGCCCCGGCTGAATGCTCGACGCCTTGATCTACGGGTAAAATGGAAAGATATCCGGTACCCGCAAGGCGTCCGGTATTAAACAATGTTTGCATGTTACGCAACACCACCGGTGAACGCGCGCTATCGATCATAACTCGATCGACATAATCGCTACCAGGCAAGCACAAATGTTCTGCGGGAATGGTGGTGCAGTGGTGTTCCAACAACGTTGCGGCGTCTTTACCCAACAGTGATGAAATAGTGGTCATAATTATAGCCTCCATGAATGGATACTAGGCAATACCTCGCACTTCTGGCCAGTGACGCTGTGGCGCTTACGAATAATGGCGAGATATAACCTTAGGTGCGGCATAAAACTGTCGACCGGTGAAAAAGGAAATGTCACGACGCGGGGCATTTTCCTGAGTGAGCAGTCCAATCGTAGTTCCTAATGCCACACTCCGCCACGGCTAGGCCAGTATTTTTTTACCGTTGAGGATTTGATCTCCCGCACAGAATTGGCAGTAAGCAAAGGGTCAAACAAGAACTTGTATAACAACTTAGGGTAAGCTATAGGTCATGTTGCCGGTTCAGGACGTCATAATGCACGCTTTTTTACCCCCCCAGCCCAGCCCGCAGACGCTTTACTACAGCGCCGGAGAAACACATCCGTTGTCGACACTGGATGAAAAGAAACTCTGCACCATGGTCGGGGATATGAAAGTCACCGACAGTGACAAAGAACATTACATTACCGGTTGGATGGGCTCCGACAGCGTGGTGGTCATTCATAACTATCACGAAAAACGCGGAACCTCTAATGGGTTTGTGCTCACCAAAGAGAACCAATATCGCCTTAGCGTACAGTCGATTGCTTTTCGCATCCCAAAGCTTATCCTGTGGCTCTCGTTTCACCGCAAGCCCCGCACCATGACGCTTATCACCTACAATACACTGGGTGAGCTGGTCAGCCCGCTGATTCAATATCGCAATATGACCGATAAACCGATGATGCGACAGTTGGAACTCGATTGGCAGGGGCTGAACGATTATATCGGCATGGCCTGCTGGCAACTGGAAAACGATACGCCGCTATGGAACCAAATTCAGCAAGCCATCACCCCCACTGCACTGGCTCGTTGGCTTGACGCCCCGCCGTTTAGCGATAAAAGGTTGCACAAGGACGGTGAATACGAAGGCTTCTGGGCCAGCAATGTTTTTATCAGTCGCTGCCTCAGCCCGTTTCCCGCCCTGCAGTTATCATGGCGCGACGAGGAAAACCAGATACAACCGGGTTATATTTATACCGCATTGCCGGAAAAACGCGGCGCCCCGCTGCAGCCTTCGCTACGTATTCGGCCACAGCGGGCCGAAACCAGCTATTTACTTAACGCCTTCGATGCGCAGCATTTGCAAAACGCGCTCGCGCTGCTGAGCTTCGCCAAAGGCGTATTATTGGGCATGTCACCACCACTGGTGGAAATGATGGACCGGCCCGATGCCCTGACCAACCTGTAGCTCATCAGCATGCAGTAACGCCTGTTGCAACCAGTTTTTAGCCGCCTGTAGCGTTTGCGCCCAGTCGTCGTGCTGCGGGCGCAGCGCCGCCAGCGCGGCGGATAACGTACATCCCGTGCCATGGGTGTGGTGAGTATTGACCCGGATAGCATCGACCCGGACCGCGTCTGTGGCGGTGATCAACCAATCTGGGCTATGTTCCCCATCCAAGTGGCCCCCTTTCATCACCACCGCCCGGCAACCCAACGCAAGTAACGCCCGCCCTTGCTCGCACATTTCCCGCTCGTCGGTGGCCAGACGGCAACCCAACAGTGCTGCCGCTTCATGCAGATTGGGGGTAATAATGGACGCGAGCGGCAATAGCAGTTCACGCACCGCGCCAATAGCGTCCGGTGCCAATAAAAAGTCCCCGCTTTTCGCCACCATGACGGTATCCAGTACCACGTATGGAATGGGGTACTGCCGCAGTTTTTCCGCAACGACCCGCACAATATCCGCCTGACCCAGCATGCCAATCTTAGCGCTGTCAATACGCACGTCGCTCAGTACAGAATCCATCTGCTCGCTCACAAACGCCGGGGGGATGGGGTAAATGGCCTGGACGCCGCAGGTATTTTGCGCCACCAGGGCGGTGATAACCGACGTAGCATAACCGCCTAGGGCCGAGAAGGTCTTTATATCCGCCTGAATGCCCGCCCCGCCACTGGGATCAGTACCGGCAATACTGAGTAGGTTGATCTGGCGTTTCATTGTAAATCCTCGCGGCTCATGGCGTATAAGTGGTCAAGAAAGCCCACCGCAAAGCTACCGGGCCCCGACGACGCCGAGGCGGTTAAGCGACCGGCGCGGGCCATAACCCGACAGGCTGCCGCCACATGCTGCAGCCGATCTCCCGGCAGGGCGCAAAAAGCCGCTACCACCGCCGATAATGCGCAGCCGGTGCCGGTAACCCGGGTCATCAACGGATCGCCATCGTCCACGGACCATACCCGCGCACCGTCGGTGATAAAATCCACCCGGCCGGTGATGGCCACCAGCGTGCCATACTCTCTGGCCAGCCGTTCAGCGGCCGGCAACGCGCGAAACGAATCATCGGCACTATCCACGCCACGGCCCAGGCTAGGCTCACCGGCCAGAGCCAGAATTTCGGACGCATTCGCGCGAATGGCGGCGGGTTTCAACGATAAAATAGACACAGCGAACGCTGTGCGATAATCCAACGCCCCCACCGCCACTGGGTCCAGTACCCAAGGAACGCCAGCCTGATTGGCGCCGAGTATGGCAGCCATCATCGCCTCGGCGCGCCTGTGGCTCAGCGTACCTATATTGATTAGCACAGCATCCGCCATAGTGCTGAACTGCGCAGCCTCGCGTGGTTCAATCACCATCGCCGGTGCGGCGCCGAGGGCCAGAAGGGTATTGGCGGTAAATTCCTGGACCACATCATTGGTCAAGCAATGAACCAATGGCGCGCGCTGACGCAGCGCTTCGAGAGAGGTGAGCGCAGTTAAGCCAGGTAATTCAATCGGTAGAATGGTCATATTGCTCCCAGCCAACGGTGGGAACACGGACCCGGTAGAGAGAGACCGCGACTTCCCTACGCTGGCATTATCCAGATCAGGTAATACGGGTAAAATCTCAGTCCTACGCGCTGCGGCGGACACCCCGAGTCATGTAAAACGATTATCCGGTCAGCCGCGCAAAAGGTCAATAACCGGTGTGTCAGGGATGAATGAGCATTCGGCCAACGCAGTCGTCGAATGTTACCTGCGCGCCGGGCATGCCAGTAGGTGTGAGCAGCCAGCGTGAAGCCTCACCACCCGGTCGGGTAAAACCTGCCTGAGCCAAGGCGTCAAGTCGACCCGCCATCCAATGGTCATTATTAAACAACAACGTTATTTTCCATGCCGGTTCACCGCTGCATTTAACAACTTTGTTATTTATTATCTCTTCTATAATTTCATTATAATTAGGCTGAGCAGAAAATACGGGCCATGATAGAGGCAATAATAAACAGCACAAAATAAATTTATACATAACTGCCTTACTCAATATCGTTTAATCTATAGAGTAGAATAGCACTAAATTTTACACGCAGACCCACATCATACTAAACCCTGATTAAACCACAGAGAATATCCTGAATAATCGTCCAACAAAGATTGACTAAAACACGACCAGCAACAGAATAACCCTATATTTGATATTGGCTTGGCGGTAATTATAAACGGGGTATTAACTAAATAATTTCAGTTCCATTGCACGGGTAATGGCATGTTTTGCATTGGTGACACCGAGTTTTTCGATGATATTTCTGATATGAAATTTTACCGTACCTTCGCGTATTGCCAGAATAGTGGCCACCTCACCATAGGTTTTACCGACGCTAGCCCAAAATAACACCTCTTTTTCGCGCGGGGAAAGCTGCTGGACCACCGGCTTTTCGCCATTCAGCGGTAATAGCGGTAAGTGTGCGTTACGAAAAACCATGACTTTTTCATGGGTGTTAATCAGTAGCATTTGGAGTTTTTCACTATTTTGTTCTACCAAACGATAAAAATCTGCACTCCCATTCCGGCAACTGATGCTGAATGTTGCTAAATTGTTATCCCCGTCATGAAGTATAAATGTATAACCGCTGTCCAGACAATATTGTTTTGACAACCGAAAAAAACTATGATGCCGAATAATCGATGGGTTATCAGGCCACAAAAAAGGCGAAACTTTGCGGCTGGCAATAAGCACCACGGGATCAATTTTTTGATAACCGTAGCTGCGGTATTGGTTCAACCAACTGGTGGGATAGTCGGATATAATCGAAATAGGAAAACTATCCGATTTATTCATCATAAAGTAAGAAAAACAGAACGCGTTGCTGGTTTTTAATAGTCTTATTAGGTAAAACTTGATTTCTCTTTTTATCAATTGGATAAAAAATTCCTGGTTATCGTCTAAAGGTTTGTCCATAAAAGATGCCTACCATATTAACTATCACTCATCATTGATTACCCATAGCGGATAATTAAAAAGCTGACTTTAATTTCTAGGGAGATTTTGGATAATATAAGAGGCTTGCTATGGATGCAACCTCTAACAGGTCTATCAATTATCTTAACACTCATTAAGCGTTTATAACCTCTGGTGTTCAGGGTGTATCAAGGCGTCAAAAAACAGTGGAGCTTAGCTAAACCAGTGATGCTGTTGAACAAACACGGCCTACGTACCCGAGGCTTAAAACCTGATAGGCATGCGCTGGTTGCCGTTCAGGGGCCATATCGCGGGAAGGGTGTTGACCTCCTGGCTGGGTTTTATTATTGACTCTAACAATGCCATGATAAATTATTTTTCATATAATTATCGTGGAGTTAATGGTGATGTTGGCTAATAATATTAGCTACCAGGTTTTGCGTTACAGGTAGCTAATGATAAGGAATACTATGTCAGGGGCGAATATCGTGATTCGTGACTATCATGAAGCGGATCGACCATTTTTGCGCACGCTATTCCTATCCTCACGAAAACAAGGATGGCCTTGGCTGGATCCAAGGCACTGGCAACTTGAGGATTTTGATAGTGCCACATTTGACGAAAAAATCTTGGTGGCCAAAGTGCACGGCCATATTGCCGGTTTTGCGTCGCTATGGCTGCCGGACAGTTTTTTGCACAATCTGTTTGTCGATCCGGACTACCAGCGCCAGGGTGTCGCCAGCGCACTTCTGGCGGCGTGTTATCCCTTATGTCGCACCACCCTGGCATTAAAATGCCTGAGGGAAAACCTAGGGGCACAGCAATTCTACCTGCACCATGGGTGGAAAATCATCTCGTCGGGGCGCGGGGAGAATGGAAAGTATTATCTGATGCATAAAACCAATCCGCTGACATGTTGACCGTCGGGCCGGAATATTTTTGATCACATCCGGCATGGTAAACTGCGGCCGGATCGGTGTAATGGCTGCATCCAGCGCAAAAGGCTACACAGTCTGGTCATACTCCTCCGCCAGCAGCGCGCCCAGCAGCGACAGACCCAACAAGGTGCTAAAACCATAATAGAAGCCACTGATCCCCTGGTAGGCGCTGAGTATGGACACCAGCACTGCGAGGGCAATGGCGCCGGCGGTGTATTGTGCGGTCACCATCAGGCCGCTTGCCGCACCTTGCAACGCTTCAGGTACCTCGGTCATGCCGACCACGAATGTCGCGGTATATACCATCCCGTGGCCTACGCCGCTGAGTAATAATCCGGCAGTGAAACTTGCCCAACCGGTCTGCCCGGTTAACGATATGGTCATCAACCATAAGCCAGCAGCCCCAACGATAAAACCGCCACGCAGCACGTTAAGCGGCGCGATTAAACGGAACAATTTACCCGCAACACCATTACCGGCAATAATCATCAGGGTCAACGGAATAAACATGAATGCGGTCCGCATGGCGCTATAGCCATAATGCCCCTGCAGCAGCATAGTCAATAAAAACAGTTCGCTGCCCAGACTAGCCATATACAAAATGCTGGCAATACTGCCCCGATGCAGCGAGGTCAAACGCCGCAGTTCCCTTACCACCAGCGGTCGATTACCGTATTTTTCGCCAAGTAAAAAACACAGGCTGGCTATCGCGCTAACGCCAAGCCAGCGATGGGTTTCAATATGGTTAAGCCCATGGTCGGCCAACGACATCATCGCCATCACCATGCTCACCACGCTGAGCGTTGCGAGTAATGATGGCAGTAGTGGTATGTTCTGGCTCGGTGACAGGGGAATAACGCCATGAAAACTGCGACGCGCGGACCACAGACAAAACCACCCCAGAGGGAGATTGATTAAAAAGACCAACCGCCAGCTGAGCTGGATAAAAAGGCCGCCCAATACGACTCCGGCAACTAATCCCGCAGCACCCACTGCACTCCATACGGTTAACGCCGTTACCCTGTCCCGCTCCAGCCGATAATAATGGGAGATCAACGCGATAATCGCAGGTTGTAACAGGGCGGCGCCTAACCCCTGCAATCCGCGCGCGGCCACCAGGACCGACGCGCCGGTACTCATACCGCCCAATAGCGATGCCAAGCTGAACAACGTCATGGCGAGAATAAAAATTTTTCTGGCGCCAAACGCATCGCAGAGTCGGCCGCCCATCAGCAAAAAACCGGCGAACATCACCCCATAGGCTGATACCACCCATTGCACATGTGAACCGGTCAATTGCATGCTTCGCGCGATCTCCGGCAGAGCCACATAGATAACGGAATAATCCAACGCGATAACAAATTGTGCCAACGACAGTGCCACTAACGGTGAATTTTTTTTTCCCAGATCCAAAAAACACGTTGCCATACTGCTTTCCTAGATAAAAGGTATATAGATGAATTGTATTCATTACAAAGATGACGTTTAATGAGCTTATCGCTTTTATTATGGCTAATTCAAAGTCATTGATTTCATCAATAGATGAGATAAATTCATCATGAGACCAACCCGTTTACCCCCATTGGGCACACTGCGGGTGTTCAACGCCGTGGCCACGCATCGTAGCTTTAAGTTGGCAGCCGAGGACATTGGCGTCACGGCCACCGCCGTCAGCCATCAGATTCGCCTGTTGGAACACACTCTGGAAACCACGCTCTGCCATCGCAATGTCAAAGGCGTATTGTTGACCTCAGCCGGAGAAACCCTCTTTCACACGACACAGCGCCTATTTAGCGATCTACGAGATACGGTGGATAAAATCCACGCACTCAACACACCACCGGCATTCACTATCACCACCACCTCCAATTTTCTTACCCACTGGCTAGTACCGCGTTTGGCACACCTGAAAGCGACTTGGCCGAGCATGGATTTACGCCTGCATACCAGTGTTGATCGGGTGGATTTATCGCAAAAAACGGTGGATGCCGCGATTCGTTACCGTGAAACGCCGGAGGCGGCGTTAGCCTGCACCTTACTGTATGAGGATCGTTTTACGTTGGTTGCCAGCCCTTCGTTAGCCATCAAACGACTAGACGATCTCACGTCAGTCACACTGTTTCACGTGGATAACCGACATGTGCCCTCTTGCGCGCCCAGTTGGCAAAACTGGCGTGATCGCATCGGACCTGCCACGCTCAACATTGAGGCTGGTCTGCATTTCAACGATGAAACCCATGCCCTTCAGGCGACGATTGCCGGTCTGGGCGTGGCGGTTGTCAGCAAACTATTGGCGCAGGATTTTATTCGACAAGGGGTGTTAACCGCCCCCTTTGATCACACGCTCACCGGCGCAAATTACTATTTTGTCACATTGCCGGAACTCGCGGAGCGCGAGGATATTGCTAACCTAAGGAACTGGTTATTGGGTGAAATGGATATAGCACGCTAGAGTAAAACAGACTGACCTCATTTAGTGATGCAAACGCGCATGTTAATATCAGTAGTGGTTGGTGGCACAGGTTGCGCATGAAATACCGGAGCCAAAATAACCGACCACCCTGTGCAACCCATAATAACCGGTGGACCACATGAAGTTGATACAACGTATAACTGTTGGGTTGGCAGTATGGCTTAGTGTGTCTTACGGCTTTAGCCTGGCTGATGATGTATTGCCACGCAGCGGGGCTAAAAATCAAAGCTGGGCCACCGCACCGCGCTATTCGGCCGGCATCGCACCCAACCCGGTGCAGTTGGAGCACAGTGCCATCGTGCAGGTGTATGTAGCCAAAACCTACGGCTGGCGAGGTATGTTTGCGGTACACCCTTGGATCATCTACAAACGTGCCGGAGAAACCGCTTATACTCGTTATGACGTGGTTGGATGGCGTGGCAATGATGTGGTTCAGCGCAATTACGGCCTACCCGACGGGCTGTGGTTTGGAGCTCGGCCAATGCTGCTCGTTAATCTGCAAGGCCAGGGCGTCGATGCCATCATCACGCAAATTGAAGCGGCTATCCGCAGTTATCCCTACGCCCATACCTACCGAAGTTATCCAGGACCTAATAGTAATACCTTTATGGCTCACATTGGGCGGGAAGTTCCCGCTTTGCGGCTCGACCTGCCGGCCAATGCGATCGGCAAAGACTACCGATCAATCAGCCACCCCATAGGAATGTCCCCAACGGGTAGCGGCTGGCAGGTTTCATTGCTCGGTCTGCTGGGATTGAGCATTGGAATCGAAGAAGGCGTTGAACTGAACGTACTGGGACTGGGTTTTGGTGTGGATGTAAAACAACCCGCGCTGCGTCTACCGTTTATTGGACGCCTGGGGATGAGTAGCACCACCGTGTCGGATACACCGGGTCAAGAAGGCCGGTGATGCCTATATGCTTGACGATATTGTGGTTTCTCGGCCAGAAATCACCGACCATTGGAAAACGCCCCGAACAACTGGCGCTGATTTACCATAACATATGCCATAACATATGCCATCACGGCAGATAAGCGCCAGCGTGCAGGTTACCGATGCCTAAAGAGAATCAGTCAACTTGTCTTGGGTTTTGGTGGCAAAGTCAGCGGCATCATGCCGTTCGTGCAACTGGCTTGTCGGGTCGCCAAACACACGGTTGACCATCCGACCACGCTGAACCGCCGTACGCGCGCCAACAGTATCAGCCCAGCGCTGGAGATGCTTATACTCATGCACCTGCAGAAACTCAGCGGCCTCATACAGCTCTCCCTTCGCCAGGACGCCATACCAGGGCCAGATGGCCATGTCAGCGATAGTGTACTGGTCCCCGGTAACGTATTCGTTATTGGCCAGTTGCTTATCGAGCACGTCAAGTTGACGTTTGCTTTCCATGGCGAAACGGTCGATCGCGTATTCGATCTTGGTCGGGGCATAGGCATAAAAGTGTCCAAAACCGCCGCCCAGAAAAGGCGCGCTGCCCACCTGCCAAAATAGCCAGGATAAACATTCGGCGCGGGCGCCCGCTTCGGTTGGCAGAAAAACCCCAAACTTTTCGGCCAGATACAGCAAAATCGCACCGGACTCAAAGATCCGGATCGGCTGCGGGCCGCTGCGATCTAGCAGTGCCGGAATTTTGGAGTTCGGGTTTACCCCGACAAAACCGCTGCCGAACTGATCACCATCGCCGATTTTTATCAGCCAGGCGTCATATTCGGCGCCGCCATGGCCGAGGGCCAACAATTCCTCCAGCATCACAGTGACCTTCACGCCGTTTGGGGTTGCCAGCGAATAAAGTTGAAGAGGATGAAGCCCCACGGGGAGTGCCTGGTCATGTGTCGGCCCAGAGATTGGTCGGTTAATATTTGCAAAACGTCCACCATTCGCCTGGTTCCAGCGCCACACCTTCGGTGGAATATAATTAGATGAATCAGTCATTATTGTTACTCCTAGTCCCCAAGGGAATCATGGTTCAAACCTGCAGACAAAAACCGTAAACGCGCTTTCAGCAACAATATCCAGATGACCTGAACACCGAAAAAGAGTATCGCGCGTTATCGGTTTTACCCATATCGGTTGGTCAATGTAAACATCAACTCGCCAACGCTTCCAGGCCAAGGGTCTCTGGATGCGTTAAACGACGTGCCTCTTTAGCCACATTAACCTGCATGGCGACCTGTGCGAGTTCCACTACATCCTGCGTTAATCGATAGTTTCCCCGGGCTTGCAACCAGGCCAGAATATCCGCCAGATGCCAAAGAGAAGCACTGCCTTCATGCACCGGCACCGGGAAATCCCCCGGATAAGCCAGCATCAATTTGCGCATATTCTGCCTCGACACGCCGACAATCTCCGCCGCATCGGTAAGCCCCACCAGATCCGGCGCCGCTTCAATAAGCATAGCCGACGGTACGGCATGCTGTACATCCGCCAATGCGCTGCGTACCGCAGTCTCAGCACTATCGGCTTCCCGGGTAAACACCAGCGCCAACCGGCCCGGCAACCCAATGCCCACCAGCGCATCGTCACAGCCGGCGGCGCCCAGACGTTCGACGAGCACATCGAGCTCACTCTCGTGCGCGGCGAGCTGGTACTTTAAGGTAAAGGTATATTCCATCATTACTCCTTAAGCGTCGGAATCACGCAATAGCAATATACGATGCGTCGTGCAGTTATCCACCACCCGGCGCAAAGCATGCGCATAGTTGCCCGGATTTTTCGGCGTACGCCAAACGCTTGTGATACAAAATTCACCACAACGGCACTCACGGTCATTGTAAGGACAGTAGATTTTCCCCCAGACATGACTGCCGCCAACGTCTATACGCCATCCCTGCTTTTCAGCATAACTTAGCGCGTCTTCAACCTCTTTTTTCGAATGAGGGGAACGGGTCATCATCAGCCTCCAATATGGATTACATTCTTCTGGATGTCAATTGACAACCAGAAGAATTACATTGCGTATACCGACGCGTTCAATGCCAACGCCGGAACACTATCCCGCACCAATGTAGGAATATTCGTAGGGCCGTCAATACTGGACTGAACATCCTGGAATAGCGCTCGCAACCACCGTCGCTTGTACCGAGCATTTGAGACAGATAAGCACCCGAAAATGACGCACTCAAAGTATTAAAAATGAAAAACAGCCATGCTAGCAATATGGGCATTAAAAAATTTAGCAATAAAACATGATTAATTATGACAATTCCCTATTTTAGGGGATGGATCAAGGTTTTTATCATCATTTCCCATTAAAGAAGATAAGTGTGTTGTAAATAAATTTACTCATATAACATACTCCCCGCCCCCAACAAGAAGATAATGCCAATGACTGATGAAATAAATAATAGCAAACAGCGTAGAATGTTGAAATTAGCGTCTGAAGAAACTAATGATGACCGGCTTGAGCACAACAGAAACGTTATCCTCAAAAATATTTCATCAGCTGATGTTGGAGAATTCAAATTCTGGTTATATAAGGGAAAAAGAGAAAATACGCTGCCTGTTGATATTGGTATAGAGGATGCTGTCAGTTTTTTCTTGGCTGAAAAAAATCCTCAACCAACCTAAATAAAAACGGGGTAAATTAAGTAATTTACATTTATCAACATCCGTAGTCATCCAGCATGAACCGTATTGACGGCTATTCAGGCGGGATAGGAGGCTGCCACATAGTTGGTACCAATGCACGTCAATACCTATTCGGCCAGTCGTTTATGATACCGACCATAAGATAATTCAAAAACCTGACGTCAGTTTTGCACAGCACACTTTATTTATTTGCAGCATTTGCTATTGCCAGAAAAATCATCTAATCAGAACAACCAACCAACATTGAACTATTCATCACAATAATAACAATCATTGGTTACTAAATATTCAATCATTGATACTCGCAACATCACCGTAGCGTATAATCTATAATAGTGATGATATCATTTACGCTAAAATTTAGAATATTATAATTCTTATATTAGAAATACGTTCCCGCATGAAACACCCCAGAGAGTAGATTCCCACAACTAAATCGATATTGATTTTATCGATCAGGTTGCCTCAAGCATGCACATAATAACTAAATAGCAGTTCGTTTGCTGGCGCGGGAGATAATGAGCGCAACGCTGGGCGCTATAGCGTTCTCTGGTTAAAAAAAACGCTTCTTGTCTAGAAACCAACCGTGCCGTCAATGCTCGGTAGGATCGTCGTCACTATTCTCAAATGCGGACTGCACAGCTACGACGATACGCTGCGCCGTGAGTTCATCTTCCAGGCGTGGATACTCCGCCTTCAGCTTACCTGACACGCACCAACCATTTTCCTTAATGGAACGAATGATCCGGTTCGCGTCCTGGTTTGGCATCTCCATCACGTCTTTAAGACGCTCTTGCGCGAGCTGGAAAGTCATCACTATCCTTGCCTCGTCGGCCATTTCATGACTGATCGTATGCTCAATCACGCGTGCGGTGTATAGCACGTGTTCGGTCAGGTCCGGATAGCGCCAGGCGAAACACGCATCGTCGTAATCCTCAAAGATAAAGTTGCTACGGGTGCCGTCCTCACAGACCACGATTTCACCAAAATGATAAGACGTTGCATAGCGCCGCATAAAGGGACGCGAAAACACCTCAAGCGTGCGATTGTAGCCTGCCCTACGAAGACCGGCGAGCGACGCAAACCCAACCCCATGTATAGCTGCAGAAATTCGGTCGTCACAGACTCAATGCTTCCTTCACCTGCGGACTTTCAAAGGCGGGTGCAAGCGCCTTGATGTCTCTCGCAGTCATTCCCAACTCTGAGGCAAGAGGGCGCCATCTGTCTCTAATGATTTCCGCCATGACCCGGAGAGCCTCGCGAGCTTCATCTGTGTCGATATTAAAGAGCTGCGCTGCGTCCAACACCTCCAAAATTTTGAGTTCGTTTCCATGGATGTCGCTTATCGCGGTCTTGAGGGTGCCGCCAACTGACGGGTCGGGATTAATATCATAGGCGGGGGAAAGAGCCCAGCGATTGGCCGTTCTGATGAAGCCGTGATTACGCAGATGATCATCTGTATTCTGGATCAGTACAGAATAAGCCATACGTGTCCAAAGTTCGACCAAATCATCACCAGCACCATTTATCATCATCTGCTCTGCTATAGAGACATAGTTTGATGGCTCGGTCCCCGCTAAGCCCATAAAAGTCTGCGCCGTAATAAAATGGATACGACGAGGGTTTTTAACATTTTCATAAGACCGATCAAAACGCTTGATTAAAGCAACCGGAAACTGGCCGGCTACAACAAATAGCTTAGCTTCAGCAACCGTCATTCCTATTTCACCTGCAAGACGAAGCGTGAGTACTTCGGCACGCGCCATATCATATTCATCGCCCATCTTAGGCAACTTCGCTATCCAGATAGTCTGGTCCTCTTCACGCACATTTACTTTTGGTCGCGCGCCGCCTAGCGAGCCTGCAGCATCAAGCAATATTTGTCCGGCAAGCAACTTTGCCCGGTTTTCACGATAATGAGCCGGATCTGCCTCTAAGGCGCGAGCCTCATGAATCATAGTCTCGAGTTCAATGAGCCGCGGTATGGAATAGTCCTTTTCCCCAGTCCTGGGTTGGGCTACAGGAAGCGCATCCGGCGCATCGCTCTCATAAAAGCGAAGTGCACCCGAACGTAGGAAATCATCGACCCCAATAAGGTACTCGAAATCATTCATTGCGCGACCGCCATTTGCTGCACGCATAATAGCGCGCCCCCAGGAATCAGGCGTGCTATCGGCGATCGGCATCACAACGGGAGATGAATTTCCCTGCAGGCTGGCCGACGCGACTATCTGGCTGCGCGGCATGAAGGGAGAGAGATCATAGCCTTCCGGATTATCGATCCAACTCTGCGCATAGGTGAACACGGAGTTCTGTCGCATTCCGTCGATGTTGAAATCCAACTGTCCGACCAGATCTTGATCATCCATCCAAACGTAAAGTCTTTGCCTCATATAAATTCTCTAATCATCAGCCGGAAGAGTCTCGTGTAGCTTTTAAACGAGAGAGCAGCGATGATGTACGTCCTGACGGGCTGACCACCAACGTCCTCTGATTTTCCTCCCCCTTTGCTTCTACACCAGATTTTGTCGATTTCTTAGTGGCCGCTGTGCCTGATGCTGGTTTCACCACCTTCGCCCCCGACCGGATCACGACATTCGCTTTGACATCTTTACGGAGCGGCTTTGCATTTTGCATAACATTGTCACGCAGCATAGACAGACCGATGTCGTCATTACGCATGTCAATCAAATGACTCAAGAGATCAAGCTTCCCAAGAACAGTGAGCACCATCGCGAGCGTGTTAAGTGAGATACCGGCACCATTACCACTCTCAAGTCGATGTAAAGTTGAGCGCGAGATTCCCGCTGAGTTTGCAAACCTATCAGCGGGGATACCCCTTACTCTACGTGCGAATTCGATATCATTGCCTAACTTGACCAAGGCCGCTTCGGTTGAGGGCCGTACAACCGAGCCTTTTGTCTGACGAAGTTTACTCATATTTTTTTCTTCGAGCATCTTAACCTCACTCAGCTACGTCTCATCTGTGATACAAATAATCATAACATCGAAGGAGTAAATCTCCCAAAATAAGGTTAATCCGTTAGTCATCTGTCTCACCTGTGAGTTTGTGGCTATCATGTTGCCCGACCAAACTGCCCCTAAGATAAGTAGAGTTAAATCGTAAGCGCCGTTAAATCGACGTACTCCCCCTATCCATACTGTGGCACATTTTTTAAATAAGAGACCAGGTCCTCATTCCAGGGTAATAACGCGTCGAGTTTTTCTTGCGAGTCCGCCTCGCCGATGTGGTCCAGCACATACTGGATATACGCCGTCGGCTCTAACTGATTGGCCTTCGCCGTTTCGATCAAGGAATAACATCCGGCACTGGCGCTGGCACCCTGCGAACTGTCGGCAAATAACCACGCCTTGCGACCGATTGCAAACGGGCGGATGGCATTTTCCGCCAACGCATTGCTGATGTTCACCTGCCCATGATCGCAATAACCTATCAATTCTGCCCAGTGGTTGAGCGTGTAGTCCATGGCCTGTCGCGTCAGCAACCCTTCATCATCTTG